>NZ_JBEYXW010000001.1:0-487019 GCF_040645195.1 Saccharomonospora sp. NPDC046836 | reverse complement strand
CGAGTTGCCCGCTCGGGTGCGCGAGTTGCCCGCTCGGGTGCGCGAGTTGCCCGCTCGGGTGCGCGAGTTGCCCGCTCGGGTGCGCGAGTTGCCCGCTCGGGTGCGCGAGTTGCCCGCTCCGGCCTACCCCAGCGTCACCGGCAGCGCCCGCAGCCCGCGAATGACGAACTCCGGGCGCCGCTGCGGTGTTCCGGCCAGCCGCAGACCGGGGAGCCGCTGGGCCAGCGTGCCGATCGCGGCAGCGATCTCGATCCGCGCGAGCGGGGCGCCGAGGCAGTAGTGGATCCCGCCGCCGAAGCCGAGGTGCGGGTTGGGGCTGCGGCCGATGTCGAAGGTGTCCGGGTCGGCGAACACCTCCGGGTCCCGCGCGGCGGCGCCGAGCAATGCGGCGATCTTCTCGCCCTTCTCGATCCGGTGCCCGGCGATCTCGACTTCGGTTGTGGCTGTGCGTTCGAACAGCTGCAACGGCGAGTCGAACCGGATGAGCTCCTCGGTCGCCGAGTCGAGCAGGCTCGGGTCGGCGACCAGCCGCAGCCACTGCGCGCGGTGGGTGAGCAGCGCGAACATACCGTTGCCGATCACGTTGACGGTCGCCTCGTGCCCGGCCATGAGCAGCAACACCGCGGTGGCGACCACCTCGTCGCCGGTCAGGTCACTGCTCACCAGGTGACTGAGCAGGTCGTCGCCGGGCCTGGTGACTCGATCGGCGGCCAGCGCACGCAGGTAGCCGGCGAATGCCGCCGCGGCCTCCTCCGCCTCCCGCCGCCGTTGCGCGGGCAGACCGAATTCGTACATCTTCACGATGGCATTGCTCCAGGCCACCAGCTGCGGACCGTCGGCCGCGGGCACGCCGAGCAGCTCCGCGATCACCGCCACCGGCAGCGGTTGCGCCACGTGCTCCAACAGGTCCGCCGTACCGTTCGCGGCTATCTCGTCGGCGAGACCGCCGACCATGCGCGTGGCGAGCGTTTCGACGGTGGGGCGCAGCCGTTCGACGTGGCCGCGCGCGAAGGCCGAGGACACCAGCTTCCGCAGCCGGGTGTGCGCGGGCGGCTCGTTCTCCAGCAACGACTTGCGGTGGAGCATGTTGAACGACGCGAACTGTTCGAGGGGCGTCGCGTCGGTCCAGAGGCGGCCCAGCGAACGGTGCCGCAGCACCGCCGAGGCCGCCG
Organism: Saccharomonospora sp. NPDC046836; assembly: GCF_040645195.1. NCBI lineage: Bacteria > Bacillati > Actinomycetota > Actinomycetes > Pseudonocardiales > Pseudonocardiaceae > Saccharomonospora > Saccharomonospora sp. NPDC046836. The sequence continues at coordinate 485,847 of NZ_JBEYXW010000001.1, read as the reverse complement.
CATGCGACACCGCGATCGACAACCCGAGTCCGTTGTGCCTGTGGATCTCGCCGAGCGCCTGGAGCTTCGCGAACGCCGGATAGGGGTCAGCGATGAACGCGGGATCGTCAGGTGCGAACACCGGGCGAGAGTAGCCGCCGGGGTCGCGCCGCGGACACCATCTGGACACAGACCCGCCGGCCGTAACCTGTGTGCGAGTCGAGTAGCGTTTCGCGAAACGGCACCGCGGGAGGCGAGAACGTGGGCAAGGGCGCGCGGAAGAAGGGCCCGAAGAAGGACAAGAAGCCGAAGGTCAGGGACGTTTTCGTCGCGCGGCCGTTCGAGGGCCTCGTCGCGGAGCCGGAGCTGATCGCCATGCGCGAGTTCGTGCCGTCGGCCACCGCGCGGCTGTCCCTGGCCGGCGAAACCGATCGCACGGTCACCGTCGGCACCGTCCTGCCGATGGCCGCGGCGGCGTTCGTCCGTTCCGACGGCGAGGTGTTCGTCGGCATGCAGGTGCAGACGCGGTCCTCCGACATCAGCCGGGACCTCGGCAGGTCACTGCGCTGGGCGCTGGAAGCCAAGCCGGGCGACGTGCTGTCGGTACCCGACACCACGAGCGAGCCCGCTGAGGGCGAGCGGCTGCAGGACCTGCTGGTCGCCGATGCCGAGCTGGACGTCGCGTTGCACGAGAACTTCTCGTGGTGGCTTCCCGAGGACACCGAAGCCAGCGGTGAGGTGGCGATCTCGCTCGAGCGGGCCAATGCCGCGATCATGCCGACCGAGCGGCTCAGCACCGGTGCCTACTGGGTGCTCGCGGGGGAGAAGGCGCACCTGCGCTGGGTGTGGCCTGCCGATGAGAACCGCCTGCTGCAAGCGCTTGCGCGGCTTTCGGCCGCCGGTGAGTTGTCGCTCGGCGAGGGCTCCCGCTACGCCGGTTCGTTCCGGGCACACGGCCTGCTGGTGCCGGTGTGGGACCTCGATCCGGAAGCGCATGCCAGGGAGTGGAGCGAGCCCGCGGAGGCGCTCGGCGACCGGCTGCGGACCGCGCTCTCCTCGCTCGACGCCGAGCCGCTCAATGCCGCCGAACGGCGCTCGCGTGACGGCCTCATCGGTCGCCAGTTGACCCTGCGCTGATGCTCCTGCACATCTGCCCGGCCGCCGACTGGGCAGCGGTGCCGGACGGAGGTCTGTACCGGCCAGCGTCACTGGCGGAGGCCGGGTTCGTGCACTGTTCCGACTTCGGCACCGTCCACCTCCCGGCCACCCGGTTGTTCCGCGGCCGCACCGATCTGCTGCTCCTGTGCGTCGACCCGGCCCGCCTCGGCGTGCCGGTGCGTTGGGAGCCCGCGGTGCCGCCGGAGCCAGGTGCGCCGTGGTTTCCGCACGTCTACGGTCCGATCCCGGCAACGGCTGTTGTCGCCGTGCATCGCTTCCCACCCGAGCCGGACGGCTCCTTCCGGCTGCCTGCGGAGCTCACCGCGCTGGGTGGCTGACGTCACGCTCGGCAACACCTCAGCGCCGCCGGACGTGGAGTCGTCAGCCAATCACGTCGGCTGCCGAGGGGAGGCGTTAAGGTGACCGCATTTGTGCCCGCCATCGTTCGGGAACGTGGCGGGGCGGGCATCACGCGCCAAGAGGGGAGACCGCCCGTGCCGGGCGAAATCACGGACTTCGCCGAGTTCGTGGAGGTCAACCTGCCCAGGTTGCTTCGCTACGGCCATGCGTTGACCGGTAACCCGCACGACGCCGCGGACCTCGTGCAAACCGTTCTGGAGAAGATCGGTTCGCGCTGGCCCCAGGTGCTGCGGAAGACCGGTGACCCGCTCGCCTACGTCCGCCGCTCGATGGCCAACGCGCACATCAGCAGGTGGCGGCGGCACCGCAGGGAGAACCTGGTGGCGGAGCTGCCGGATTCGCCGACACTGGTCCAGATCGATCCGTTCGAGCACGAACCACTGTGGCAGGCGCTGCGCGACCTGCCGCCGAGGCAACGAGCGGTGATCGTGCTGCGTTACTACGAGGGACTGTCCGAAGCCGAGATCGCCGCGTCGCTCGGGGTGGCCGCCGGAACTGTGAAGAGCCAGGCCAGCAAGGCCATCGCCACCCTGCGCGGCAGACTCCGCGGCGACGAGGAGGTCGAGGGGAGGAAACCGGTATGAGTGACTGGGACGACCCCGACGACGCGCTTGGTGCGCAGCTGCGCAGGTTGTTCGAGGACGACCGGCTCGAGCTGCGCACCCGGGCCGGTGCGGAGCAGGTCATCGTTGCCGGAGCACGGCGGCGTCGCCGCCGTCGCGCCACACTCGTCGCAGGTGGTGGTGTGCTCACCGCGCTGGTGCTGGTCGTCGGTGGCCTATTGGTGAAAGGCCTGCGTGACACGACCGCCGAGCACACGACACAGGCCGCGGCCCCGCAGCTGTCCGTGCAGTCCAGTTGGTCGTCGCCGCCGCAGTCGACGGTGGAATCGGGTTTTCCGGAGGGACAGGGCGTCGCCTCAGAGGTGCTCGGACCGCACGGCTACCGCTCGCTGATGCTCGGGATGAGCTACCAGGATGCTGCCGCGACGGGCATGCTCCCGGGCGACGGCGACGGCAGACCACCGGCGCCGCAGTCGTGTGTCACCTATCCGCTGTCCGCCGGCAGCGCCAGGATCGGTGAAGTCACCATTTCGGGTACGAACGGGATTGTGCGCTTCCGGGTCTGGAATGCGCGGACCCCGGAGGGCGTCACCCCCGGTACCGGCCTCAAGCACCTGAGTTCGGCGTACGCAGACTTCGCTCCCGTGGATTACGGTTTCTACTCCGCGTCGACGGGCACGGGCGCTCGCTACTACTTCACGGTGACCAACGATACGGTCACCGAAGTACAGCTGTCCGCTACCGGCATCGCGTGCTGACCACGCCGTAGCGAGGAAAACCCGGGCCACTCCAGAGGGGGAGTGCCCGGGTTTCGTTGTTGTGGTGCGCGGGGTCAGAGCGTGCCGCCCGCCACCGGAGGCATACCGGAGTCCGCGGCGGCGTCGCTGTTCCACTCCCGCTCCACGAAGCGTTCGATGTCGAACAGGTTGCCCTGCGCGCGGTCGACGATGTTGAGCAGCGTGGTCATCTTCGCGATTTCCTCGACCTGCTCCTTGAGGAACCACTGCACGAACTGCTCGCCCGTGTAGTCGTCCTCGTCGCGGGCCGCCCTGGCGATGGCCCTGATGTCGGCCGCGACCTCTTTTTCCTGCTCCAGCGCGAGCTCGACGAGATCACGAACGCCGGAGAAGTCGTTGCGCACCGCACCGGTGGCCGGAATCTCGACGTGGTGGTTGGTGTCCAACATGTACTGAACCAGCGCCATGGCGTGGTTGCGCTCCTCGACGGCCTGCTCGTAGAAAGACTTGGCCAGCTGCGGTAGGTCCTCGTTGTCGAACCACACGGCAAGCGCGACGTACTGCTGGGAGGCGTGGAACTCGTTCTGGATCTGCGCCTGCAGCAATTCGTAGAACTTCGAACGCGGTTGCTTCTTTGTGGGGGGCATGCATTCACGGTACGCGATTCTCTGCACTGTTCTCCAGTTGGATCTGGTGATGTGCAACCCATTCGCATACAATTTCTAAGCAAAGGGTTTGCTAATTTCGATTAGCCTTGCCTCATTTGTTCGCATTTCTTAGGTGAGCCTTGCTTTCATTTTTCGGAATGGGCTCTCGTGCCACGGGGCAGGACATGCACCGTGGCCCTCCGCGGCCGGAGCCCAGCTCGGAGCCTGCGATGCGCAGCACCTCGATGCCGGCTTCCTCGAGCCGGGCATTGGTCTCCACGTTGCGCTCGTAGCCCACGACCACGCCAGGTGCGAGCGCCAGCGTGTTGTTGCCGTCGTCCCATTGCTCGCGTTCCGCGGTGACCGGGTCGAGCCCGGTGTCGATCACGTGCAGCCGGTCGATGCCCATGGCCTCGGCCGCGGCGGTGAGGAAGGGGGCTGGGCCGTCAACGCGCAGTGCACCGTCATCACCGGGCCGCAACGTGTAGGCGGCCAGCGAGTCGCGCGCCAGGGGATACATCACCACCGCATCGGGGCCGATCATCGTGCAGACGGTGTCGAGGTGCATCGTGGCCCGGGTCTGCACGATCGGCACCGCCAGCAAAGTGTGTGCGATGCCGTCGGCGAACGCCGACCGGGCCAGCGACTCGGCACCGGCCGCGGTGGTCCGCTCGCCAATCCCCACGGCCAGGACACCGGGCGCGAGCAGCAGCACATCGCCGCCCTCGACGGGAGCGGAGTGCGCTCCGTACGCGCGCATGGAGCTGTGGAAACGCGGGTGGTAGGCGTAGATGATGTCCAGCAGGGCGGTTTCCCGATGCCGGGCCGGCATCGCGAGGGACGAGATCGCGACCCGGTCACCGATCCACACCGACGAGTCCCTCGTGAACAGCAGGTTCGGCAGCGGGTCGACGGCGAAGTCGTGCGGATGGTTCATCTTCCGCACGAGTGAGGCGCCCTCCGCGGCGGGCAGTTCCTCGAACGTCATTCCCGAGATCAGCAGCTCCGTCAGCGCCGCGGCGCCGACGCCCGACAGGTGCGAGCGCAGTGAGTCGGCGAGATCGGAGCCGAGCCGCTTGCTGTCCACCGCCGTGTGCACGCCTGCCACATGTGCCCGGGGGTCGGCCAGTGTCTCGCGCAGCAGGTCGGCGAGCAGTAGCACCTCGACGCCGCGCTCCTTCAGCACGGCCGCGAAGGCGTCGTGTTCCTGCTGTGCGCGATCGACCCAGGGGATGGAGTCGAACAGCAACTGGTCGTTGTTGCGCGGCGTGAGCCTTTTGAGCTCGTCGCCGGGGCGGTGCAGCAGGACGGAACGCAGTGGACCGACCTCGGTGTCCACGCCCGGTGTGATGGTGTCTTCCACGGACGCGAGCGTAATGACTCGGTGAGCTATCGCGCGTCTAGCCGGAATGCGGGTTCGTTCAGCGTGCCACGCGGGTTTGCTGTGCGAGCTCCTGCGTTACCGTCCAACGTGGCTCAGCCGCCGGCACGGTGGTGAAGACCCAGTTGTCCACCCCGCCGCCCATGATCTCGGCATAACGTTCCGCCGCGTCCCGGTTGGCGAACCGGATCTGCTGGTCGTTCAGGCGGTGAGTGATCTTGCACGCCATGTGCCCCTCCTCGTCGTCGGGCCGGCCAACTGCATCCCCCTGCGGATGCACCCCTGCGAACCGGCTCTCCCATTAGAACATGTGTTCGAACGACTCCGCAACCACGCGTCACGGGAGCCAGGAAACATGATCACGTAGGAGCGCGTATCCGACGAACGCAAACACGTCCAACAGAGTGTGAGCTACGACCAACGGCCACAGCCGGTTCGTCCGCTGCCACACGCGGCCGAAGACCAGGCCCATCACGACGTTGCCGACGAACCCGCCAATGCCCTGGTAGAGGTGGTAGGAACCGCGCAGCACGGCGGCCATGAGCAGTCCCGTGTTCTCCCGCAGTCCGAGCTGCCGTAGCCGGGTGAGCAGGTAGCCGACCACGAGCACTTCCTCGGCGAAGGCGTTGCCGAACGCGGCGAGGGTGAGGGTGATCGGCCGCCACCAGGTCTCCCCGAGTGTCGAGGGCTGCACGGCGAGGTTGAGGCCGAGCTGCCAGGCCGCGAAGTACAGCGCCAGGCCCGGGATGCCGATCAGCGCGGTCAGGCCCACCGCCCAGCGGGCGTCTCGTGCCGTGAGCCGTTTCGGCAGGCCGATCGCGGCCAGCTTGATGCCGCCGCGCCACAGTAGGTAAAGCCCGAGCGCCCCCCAGCCCAGCAGCTGCACCGCACTCAGCAGCTGCTTGAGCAGGTCGATCACCTGGATCGTCGCCTGCGACACGTTGATCGCGACCTGCTGCTCGTTCAACGGCTGCGGTTGCAGCAGCGAGTCCAGCAGGGACAGCAGGCTGCGCAAGCCGGAAAGGCCGAGCGTGATGGAGAAGACCAGCACGACTTCGAACACCAGGGCGCGGCGCTGTGCGGGTTCGGTCAGTACGGCGGGCTTTGCCGGCGCCGCCGGGTTCAGCCAGTCACGGCCAATCGACACCAGGGCACGGTACCTCAGCGCGTGAAAACTCCTGGTCAGGGCCGCATCATGGGGCAGCCGACCAGTCTGCGTAGCTCGACAGCCAACTGCGGCGGAGTGTCGACCGCGCGGGAGAACGCCAGTCGTACATCGTGGTCGCCCGCGGGGCATTCCACCCGCAGCCGCAGGCCGTAACGGTCCAGGCTCAGCGGGCGGACCCGCCCGCCGCGCAGCTCCTCCGGCAGGTGCCGGACGAGCTGATCGACGACGTCGGAGTGCGCGCTCTCCAGGTGGCGCAGCCATTTCTGCTCGTACTCGCAGAACGGGTCGGCGGTCGCGGTGCGGAACGTCTGTGCGCTGAGCGAATGGGTGCCCTCGGAGTCGGCGAGCACCAGTGATGCCGGGGTCAGCTGCACCATGCGCAGCCCGTGGCCGAGGTCGAGCAGTCGCGGATCCGGCCGGGTGTCGGCGATGGACAGGGCGCGGGCCCGCGCCGTACGGGCGTCGACCGGGCGGAGCCAGCCGGTGATCCAGAGCAGCCCGCGGACGGGTTCCCGTAGCTGGACGGGTGCATGATCGGCGAGCTCGAGCATCATCGCCAGCTCACCGTGCGTGACCGCGGTGACGACGGGATCGTCATCCGGCAACAGCACGCTGACACTGCCGCTGGCGTGCACGTGGTGCAGCGCCGGAACGACGTGCTGGTCTCGGTCGGACCTGCCGTCGGCGGCAGGCATGAGGATCGCCGGGCCGCCTCGCAGGGCGATCGTCTTGGCTCGCTCGGCAGGCTGCGGGGCCGGCGGCCGGCGGGGTCTGGTCTCGGTCACCACTCCACCTCCAACTTAGGTGAGGCTAACCTACCGGGACGGCAAAGGGAAGCGGGTAGGCTCACGCGGTGACGTCGTCGCAGATCCTTCCCTTCGCCGGCGTGGTGCTACTGGGGGCGATGTCACCGGGGCCGGACTTCGCGGTGGTCCTCCGGCATTCGGCGGTGGCGGGGCGCAGGGCCGGCATGGGCGCCGCGCTGGGCATCGCCGCCGGCATCCTGGTGTGGTCGGTCGTGGCGGCCGTGGGTGCCGCGAGCCTGCTGGCTGCGTCGGCGGTGGCGTTCACCGTTGTCAAGCTCATGGGCGCGGCGTACCTGCTCTACCTCGGCGGCAGGGCGCTGCTGGCCGCGCGCCGGGGTGGGCAGCCGGTAGTGGCAGGACAGCCGGAGGAGGAGCCCGTCGGCGCACGCCGCGCGTTCCGCGACGGGTTGCTCTGCAACGTGCTCAACCCCAAGTGCGCGGTGTTCTTCGTGGCACTGGTTCCACAGTTCGTGCCAGCCGATCCGGCCCTTGCCGACACGGCGCTGACGGCGGCCATCCCCGTGACGCTGACCGGGCTGTGGTTCGTTGTCGTGGCCAACGTGGTGGGCGCGATGCGCAGGCTGCTCGCTGTGCCGCGGGTGCGCAGGGCGCTCGACGCCGTCACGGGCATGCTGCTGGTGGCCGTGGGGATGCGGCTGGCGCTACAGGCGCGCACGCTGCACTGACGGCGTTCGCCAAGCGTTCGACACCCGGTCACTTTCGTTCACATTTCGGACGCTACTAGCGTGTGAGTCGTGTCAAGCGCTGTGGAACTCACGCCCCCCGGCCCCCGTGGAATTCCTCCCCTGTTCGCGCACCTCGTCGATGACTCGGCTTTGTTCCCTCCGGGCGAGGCCACCATGCCCGAGGCGCTGAAGGCGCACCTCGATATCCGCACCGGTGAGCACGCTGGCGTGCTCGGTGTTTTCCTGTGCCAGGCGTCGCGGCTGCCCGAACTGATCACCGAGCTGATCAAGATCCGGCCGCGGGAGCCGTTGCCGCTGTCGCTGATCATCGATACCGGGCTCGGCGGAGTGCCCAAGGCCATCTCCATCGTCGAGTCCCGTCACGAGCTGCTCGCGCTGAAGATGGTGGAGATGCCGGCACCGTCCGACGTGGATGAGGTGTGGCTGGAGCGGGTGTCGGAGTTCGTGCCCGAGGACGTGGTGCGCGTGGTGGAGCCACGGCGTGGGGTGGGCTGGCTCGACGGTGTGCGGAAGGTGATCGAGCACGGCAGCTGGCCGAAGATCCGCTGCGGTGGGCTGTCCAAGGAGAACTTTCCCAGCGTGGACGAGGTCGCCGACTTCCTGTCGGTGGTGAGCAATGTGGCTGGAGCGTCGTTCAAGGCGACCAACAGCCTGCACCGGGCGGTGCGCCACGCCGATGGGGACAGCGGTGTTGAGCACCACGGCTTTTTGAACCTGCTCGTCGCATCGGGCCGTTGCCTTTCGGGTGGCGACGTGCGGGAGGCGCTGGCGGCCACCGATGGTGCGGCGCTCGCCGAGGAGGCGCGGGCACTGTCCGACGACGCCGCCAAGGCGGTGCGCGCGCTGTTCGCCTCCTACGCCTCGGCGACGTTCGACGAGCCGATCACCGACCTGCAGGGTCTGGGTTTGCTGTGACCAGGGAGAGCTCGCTGACGTTGGACCGCGGGCTCGCTTTGCTGCAGGCGGTGGCCGACTCCGGCGGTGAGGCGGCCACGATCTCGGAGCTGGCCACCGCCGTGGGCATCAGCCGTGCGGCGGTGTACCGGCTACTGGTGCCGCTGGCCGCGCGGGGCCTGGTGTGGCGCGATGGCAGCAAGGTCCGGCTCGGCGCCGGCGTACTGAGGCTGGCTGAGCAGATGTTGCCGCAGTTGCGTGACGCTGCGCGGCCGGTGCTGCGTGAACTGGCCGAGTCGACTGGCTCGACTGCGCACCTGTCGGTGGCCGAGAGTGATCAGCTGCATGTGATCGCCGTGGCGGAACCATCGACGACCGCGCTGCACGTGGCTTACCGGGTCGGCAGCAGGCATTCGATCGCGCGCGGCGCGGCAGGCCGGGCGCTGGCCTTGCGTGCTCGCGGTAAGGGCTGGGCGGCGGTCGCGGGGGAGCCGCAGCCTGGCACGTTCGGGGTCGCCGCGCCCGTACGCGGAGTGCCGGGCCTGCGCGCGAGTATCGGCATCGTGTCACTCGAACCGCTCGACAACGCCACCGTCGGGCTCCGGCTGGTCCAGGCCGCTGCGACACTGGCGGGCGTGCTGCCGTCGTAGCAACTCAGCCGAGCAATGCGGCGCCGAAGGCGAATGCCGCGAACCCGGCGAACACGAATCCGGCAACGCGCTGGATGAGTCGTGGACGCAGCCTGCTGCGCACCTTCCGGCCGAGGAACACGGCGAGCGCCGCCACGCACACCAGACCCAGGAACGCGCCGAGGCCCACGGCCAGCGGCTGGCCGTAACGCGCTGCCAGCGCAGCCGTCGCCAGCTGCGAGGCGTCTCCCCACTCGGCGGCGAAGAGCACTGTGAAGGAGGTCATCGCGGCGCGGCGGAACGTCACGGGTACGGGTCCCGAGCGGACTGCGTCCTCGCTCCCGTCAGCCCCCTGCCGGAATCCCTCACGGAGCAGCATCGCCGCACCCGCACTGAACATCAGGCCGGCCACGAGAGAGACCAGGCGGTCCGGGAGCAGGGTCAGGACACTGCCGAAGCCCACCGCGATGATCGACTGCACAGCGAAGGCCGCTGAAACGCCCGCCAGCACTGCCCGCGCCCGGTAACGTGTCGTCAGCACGAGCGTCGCCACGAGCGTCTTGTCAGGCAGCTCGACGGCCATGACCAGCGCGAACGTCGCGAGGAACGCCAGCAATGCAGAAGACATCAGTCGGACTCACTCCTTTATCTCTTCGACGATAAAGGGACTGGGTGAGAATTGGCGGCTGATAGGGATTTCGAATCGTTTTCTTCGGTGTGCCGAAAAGCAATTCCCGACATGCTGTAATTGATGGTTACCCCGGTCACAGGACCTAGGTCCTGAGAAGATCAGGACCACGGGACCTGCCGTTCGTCCCTGGTCTGGAGAAGAGTCGGGGACGTGGAGGTCCTGGAACTCGCGCGGTGGCAGTTCGGCATCACGACCGTTTACCACTTCCTCATGGTGCCCCTGACGATCGGGCTTTCGATCCTGGTTGCGGGGATGCAGACGGCGTGGGTCCGCACGGGCAACGAGCGCTATCTGAAGATGACCAAGTTCTGGGGAAAGCTCCTGCTGGTCAATTTCGCGATGGGTGTGGTCACGGGCATCGTGCAGGAGTTCCAGTTCGGCATGAACTGGAGCGCCTATTCCCGTTTTGTCGGCGATGTGTTCGGCGCGCCGCTGGCGATGGAAGGCCTGGTCGCATTCTTTGTGGAGTCGACCTTCCTGGGGCTGTGGATCTTCGGCTGGGACAGGTTGCCGAAACGGGTCCACCTGGCCTGCGCGTGGGCGTTCTCGTTGGCAACCGTGGCGTCGGCGTATTTCATCCTGGCGGCCAACTCGTGGATGCAGCATCCGGTTGGCGTGGACTTCGTCGACGGTAAGCCGACGATGAAGTCGATCTTCGCTGTGCTGACGAACAACACCGCACTGGCCGCGATTCCGCACACGATCGCGGGCACGTTCTCGGTGGCGGCCGCGTTCCTGGTCGGAATCGCGGCCTGGCACCTGTGGCGCAAGCGCGGGGGCGATGACGAGCACCGTCAGGTGTGGCGGTCGTCGTTGAAACTGGGCAGCTGGGTCGGTGCGGCGGCCTTCGCGGTGCTGGCGATCACCGGCGACGTGCAGGGCAAGCTCATGTTCGAGCAGCAGCCGATGAAGATGGCGGCCGCCGAGGCGTTGTGCCACACCGAGCAGCCCGCGAGCTTCTCGATTCTCGCGATCGGTGATGTGACCAATGCGGACTGCGAGAGTGTCAAGACCTTCACGGTGCCCGCGCTGCTGTCGTTCTTGGCGCACAGTGACTTCACCACCGAGGTCAAGGGCATCGAGGACCTCGTGACGCAGTACCAGGAGCGCTACGGCGAGTACTACCCGAACGATCCGGCGCTCGGGGAGCTCGCTGGTAAGCCCATCGAGTACGTGCCGAACCTGCCGGTGACGTACTGGGGCTTCCGGATCATGATCGGTTTCGGGGCGCTGTCGGCGGGCGCCGGTGTGCTGGCGTTGTGGCTCACCAGGCGTGGCCGGATTCCGGGGAGCAAATGGTTCCCGCGAATGGCTCTACTCGGCATCGCCACGCCGTTCATCGCCAACAGCGCGGGGTGGATCTTCACCGAGATGGGCCGCCAGCCGTTCGTGGTCGTACCGAACCCGTCCGGCGTCGACGGGGTGTGGATGTTCACCGCGCAGGCGGTGTCGAACGTGTCGGCAGGCGAGGTGTGGACCTCGCTGATCGCGCTGACCGCGCTGTATGCGGTGCTCGGGGTGGTGGAGGTCTTCCTGATGACCAAGTACGTCCGCGGCGGCGTGGACGCCGTCATGCCGCCGAAGCAACCCGGGAGCAGCGACGACTCGGACGACTCGGACGACTCGGACGACTCGGACGACTCGGACGACTCGGACGACGATGCGCTGGCGTTCGCCTACTAGGAAAGGCGGGAAACCAATGTTCGGGTTACGTAGGCAACCCCCCACCCTCCCTGGGGGGCGGCCCCGCTACCAGCCTACCCAGCGACAAGGTATCCACGGGGGTCTGCCAGTAATTTGTGGACAACTCGGGGGGTTGTGCACAGCCTGGGGAAATCTTGTTTCACCTGAAACATCGGTCGGGGGACTGTGGTAATGGACCTCGAAGTCGTCTGGTTCTGCATCATCGCCGGGTTCTGGCTCGGGTACCTCTTCCTCGAGGGCTTCGACTTCGGCGTCGGCATGCTCCTGCCCGTCCTCGGCCGCACCGACACCGAGCGTCGCGTCATGATCAACACGATCGGCCCGGTGTGGGACGGCAACGAGGTGTGGCTCATCGTCGCCGGCGGCGCGATGTTCGCCGCCTTCCCCGCCTGGTATGCCGGGCTGTTCTCCGGTGCCTACCTGCCGTTGCTCGTCGTGCTGCTCGCGCTCATCGGGCGCGGCGTTGCCTTCGAGTACCGCGGCAAGGTGGACTCGGCCCGCTGGCGGCGCAACTGGGACCGGGTGATCGTGCTCGGCTCCTGGATCCCGCCGCTCGGCATCGGACTGATCCTCGCCACCACCGTGCTCGGCCTGCCACTCAACGCCGAGGGCGACCGCGTCGGCTCCGCGTTCGAGGCCGTGCGCTGGGACACCCTCCTCGGGGCGTTCGCGATCGTCGGATTCGCACTGGTACACGGCGCGGCGTTCCTCGCGCTGAAAACAGAAGGTGAGATTCGCGAGCGCGCACGCGGCCTCGCGCTACGCATCCTGCCCGCCGCGCTGGTGCCGGTTTTGTTGTTGCTGCTACTTGTCCAGTGGCGCGAAGGTACACAGTGGACATTGCTGCCGCTGCTCGTCGTACCCGCTGCCGGTGCGGTCGCGTGGTGGCGGCTCAGCAGGGGCCGTGAAGGGTATGCCTTCGCCGCGCTCGGCGTGGTGATCGCCGCGGCTGTCGTCATGCTCTTCGGCGCCCTCTACCCGGATGTTCTACCGTCCACAGGGGACCCTGCCAACTCGCTCACCATTGAGACAGCGGCATCCAGCCCCTACACGCTGACGGTCATCACGTGGCTCGCCGCCTTCGGCGCACCCGCGGTGCTCGTCTACCAGGGCTGGACCTACTGGGTGTTCCGCAAGCGCATCGGCACCCAGCACATCCCGAAGGTGCACGCCCCACGATGAACTTTCCCGTCCGCACACCCCTTTCCGCCAATGTGTCCACAACGGACACGCTGCGGACGGGAAAAGGTCCGCTCGGCGCGCTGCCAGCCCTTTCGGCCGCAGCGCGCCGGGCGCTGGCCCTCTGCGGGGTACTCGCACTGTTGAACGCCGCCGCGCTGGTCGCGCAGGCATTCCTCCTTGCCTCGGTGCTTGCCGACATCGTGGCAGGGCGCACCGATGATCTCGCCGTACGGCTGGCGGTACTGCTCGGTGCCGTCGTCGCCCGCGCGCTCATCAGCTGGGCGATCCGCGTCGTCGCCGCCCGCGCCGCTGCCGGCGCCAAGGAGGAGTTGCGGGCGAAAGCCGTCGACCATGCGTTGCGGCTCGGGCCGGAATGGATCGCCCGTAAGGGCCCCGGCGAGCTCACCGCACTGACCACCAGGGGCCTCGACGCGCTCGACGCCTACTTCACCGACTACCTTCCCGCTCTGGTCACCGCCGCCGTCGTGCCGGTCGGCGCCGGTGCGGCCGTGTTACTCGCCGACTGGCCATCGGCCGTGCTCATCGCGCTGACCGTGCCGCTACTGCCGATGTTCGCCATCCTCGTCGGCAAGTACACCGCCGACCGGGTGTCCGCCGCGACGCAGGCCGTCGAGCGCATGTCGGGACACCTGCTGGAACTCGTGCGCGCGCTACCCGTGCTCGCAGCGTTCCGGCGGGCCGAAGCGCAGGCCGCCGCCGTGCGCCGGGTCAGTGACCGGCACCGCCGTACCACCCTGTCGACCCTGCGCGTCGCCTTCTCGTCGGCGTTCGTACTGGAACTCGCCGCCACACTCTCGGTCGCACTGGTCGCCGTCGTCATCGGGGTGCGCCTGGTGTCGGGTGACCTGTCGCTGGCCATCGGGCTCGGAGTGCTGATCCTCGCGCCGGAGTGCTACCAGCCGCTGCGTGCGGTCGGAGCCGCCTTTCACGCCAGCGCGGACGGCGTCGAGGCCGTCCGCAGGGTCGCCGACGTGCTGGCAGAACCGGCCTCCGCCGACGGCACGGTGCCGCCTCGCCGCGGGGAGGTCCGGGTCAGCGAGCTGCGTGTCAACCGTCGCGGCAGGTTCGCACCCGATGGGACGTCGTTCACGGTGCGACCTGGTTCCACCGCCTGGCTGCGCTCACCAAGCGGTGCGGGCAAAAGCACGACGCTGTCGGTGTTACTCGGCTTCACCAGAGCCGACTCCAGATCGGTGACCGTGGACGGCACCTCACTCGATGATATCGACATGTCGGCATGGCGCGCCTCGGTGGCGTGGGTGCCGCAGTCGCCTGCCTTCGCCGGCGGGACCGTCCGCGATGAGCTCGAACTCGCCGCGCCCGGTTCACCTGATATCGACGCCGTACTCGCCGAGCTGGGGCTCAGTGGACTGGTGGCTGAGCCAATTGCCCGGCTGTCCACCGGGCAGCGGCAGCGGGTCGCAGTTGCCAGGGCGCTGCTGCGGGTGCGCGCCGGGGCGTGGTTGCTGCTACTCGACGAGCCGACCGCCCACCTCGACGCCGGCAACTCGCGCCGCGTGCTCGACGCCGTGGACGCGGCCGAACGCGCGGGCGCGGCCGTGGTGATCGCGGCGCACGAACGTTCGAGCAGTGAGCCTGCCGACGAGCAGGTTGTTGCACAGGCGGAGAGCCAGGACGTGCCCACGGACAAACCGGGTACCCCGCTGCCGCTGCGCCGACTGTTCGACCGGCGCTTCCTCACCGGTACAGCGCTCGGCGCACTGGCACTCGTCGCCGGTGTCGCGCTCACCGCCACCTCCGGCTGGCTCATCGCCAGGGCGTCCCAGCAGCCCCCGATCCTCACCCTCACCGTGGCCGTCGTCGGAGTGCGGGCATTCGGGCTGGCGAGGGCCGGGCTCCGCTACGTCGAACGCCTGGTGACCCACGACGCCGCGTTCCGCATCGCCGGTCGGCTGCGCGAACAGCTGTGGCGAGACCTCGTCCGGCGCGGGCCGGCCCACACCCTCGCCCTGCGCCGTGGTGAGGGGCAGCGGCGGCTCGTCGCCGATGTCGACACCGTGCGCGATCTCCTCCCACGCGTCGTCACGCCGCCGCTCGTCGCGCTTCTCGTCGTGGTCGTCGCCTGCGTGACGCAGGCGGTGGTGCTTCCCGCGGCGGGCCTCGCGCTCGCGGCGGCCATGCTCGTGGCCGGGCTGGTCGCACCTTTTCTCGCGCTGGGCGTGGAGCGGCGGGCCACCTCCGCGTTGGTGACCGGACGCCGTGCAGTGTCCACGCAGGTGCTGGAGCTGTTCGATGCCGCTGCGGAACTGATCGCGTTCGGTGCCCATCGCACCCGCCGCACCGCTCTCGCCGACACCGACGCCAGGCTGGTCGCCGCCGCCCGCAGGCAGGCGCTGGGTAGCGGCGCAGCCGACGCCGTGATCACGGCCGCTACTGGCGCGGCCGCGGTGCTGAGCACGTGGTTCGCCGCACAGGCCGTCGCTGCGGGTTCGCTCGATCCGGTGCTGGCACCCCTGCTCGCGCTCGTTCCGCTGGCGCTGGGCGAGGTACTCGCCCTCCTGCCGCCCGCTGCCCAGCATGCCGACGCCCTGCGCCAGGCACGTGCACGGCTCGCGCTGTCGCAGGCAAGCGATGTTCCCGGCCCGCAACGGGACCTTCCTGGAACCGGGGACATCAGCCTGCGCGGGGTGGACGTGCGCTGGCCGGGGAGTGCGCATCCCGTGCTGCGCGGCGTCGACATCGACATCCCAGCCGGGAGCAAGGTCGCCGTCATCGGGACATCGGGTGCGGGCAAATCCTCACTGCTGGCGACGCTGCTCGGGTTCCTCACCCCGGAACGCGGCGAGGTGACACTGCCCGGACGGGTCGCCTGGGCGCCGCAGGAGCCCCAGCTGGTGTCGACCACCGTCGCCGAGAACCTGCGCCTTGCCGACCCGCATGCGACCGACGAGCAGCTCACCGCCGCATTGCGCACGGCGGGACTTCCCAGTCTCGCGCTGGACACGGTGCTCGCCAGCGCGGGTAGCGGGCTGTCGGGCGGTCAGGCTCAACGGCTCGCGCTTGCCAGGGCGCTTCTGGCCGTGCAGCAGGCAGATCTGGTGTTGTTGGACGAGCCGACCGCGCACCTGGATGAGGCCACCGCCCGACAGGTACTGACGAACCTGCGCGAGGCACTCGCCGGCGTCACGGTTGTGCACGTCACCCACCGGCCGGAGGAGACGCACGATGCCGACCTCGTGCTGGAAGTGCGCGGGGGACGCGTCATCACGCAGGTCACAGCGTCGCGCGCGGTCACGGGGGCCGGAGGCGCATAACCTTGATGCTGCTGATGGAACCCACACTTGCCGCGCGTGCCCTGTCCGCGGCCACCGAGATCATGACGACGGCGCTGTCCGGCGACGATCCCGGCGCCGTGCTCGGCACCGTGGTGCGCCACGCCGTCGAGCTCGCCGACGCCGACCTCGGCCTCGTCATGGTGCGGGCCGATGACGGCCGCGTCACCGTCGAGGCCGCTCATGGTGGTGCCACGGCGGGGCTGCTCGGGCTCGTCCTGCCAGCCGAGTCCGCCGCGGGCCGGGTTGCCGCAGGCGGGGAGCCGGTGGTCACCGCCGACGTCACCAGCGACCCCCGCACGTCCCGGTTCGTGCCACCGGAACTGCTGTCCTACGGTCCGTTCGCCGCGGCACCGTTCGGGACAGGTGGCCGCCAGCTCGGGGTGCTGAACGTCTACCGGGGGCAGTCGCGGGAGCCGTTCTCGGCGAGCACGGTGGAGGTGCTCACGGCGTTCGCCAGCCAGGCCGGGGTCGTGCTGGCGCTGGCCGAGGGCGCCAACGCCCGCCACCGCGTGACGCTCTACCAGGAGCGGGAACGGATTGCCCGCGAGCTGCACGACGTGATCGTGCAGCGGCTGTACGCCGCGGGAATGCAGCTCGACCGGGTTCGGCGTCGCATGCGCAGGCGTTTCGCCGGAGCCGACGGCGCGCGGCTCGGCGAGGCGATCGACCAGCTCGACCAGACCATCGAGGAGATCCGCGGCACGGTGCGCGCGCTGCGCTCGCCCGAACCGGAACCGCAGGAGCCGCAACGGGCCGCGACGGATCTCGCCGAATCCGCGCGCGCCGAGGTGCGGATCGCGGGCGAACTCCTCGGCTACCCGCCGACGCTGGAACTGTCCGGCGAGCTCGCCGACATCCCCGCCGAGCGGGCCGACCACGTCCGCGCCGCGCTGCGCGAAGCACTGTCCAATGTGGTCCGGCACTCCGGTGCGAGCGAAACGCGGGTCACGCTGCAGCGCGATGCCGACGGTGTGCGGCTGCGCGTCCGGGACAACGGCTGCGGTGTGCCACGGGACGTCGCCCAGCGCGGTCTACGGCACCTCGCCGAACGCGCCGAGGGTGCGGGCGGCAAGTTCTTCATCAACTCCTCGCCCAGCCTGGGCACGCTCGTAGCGTTCGACCTGCCGCTCGGCTGAGCG
Organism: Saccharomonospora sp. NPDC046836; assembly: GCF_040645195.1. Classification (NCBI taxonomy): domain Bacteria; kingdom Bacillati; phylum Actinomycetota; class Actinomycetes; order Pseudonocardiales; family Pseudonocardiaceae; genus Saccharomonospora; species Saccharomonospora sp. NPDC046836. The sequence goes on along the minus strand of NZ_JBEYXW010000001.1, from coordinate 468,725 downwards.
TTACGTGCCGCGGTTGTTGCCATGCCGGGCGACCCAGGCCGCCGCTTGCGTGCGGCGCTGCATGCCGAGCTTGCCGAGCAGGGAGGTGACGTAGTTCTTCACCGTCTTCTCGGCGAGGAAGAGGCGCTCGGCGATCTCCCGGTTGGACATGCCCTGACCGATCAGGTCCAGCACGCTGCGCTCACGCTCGCTCAGCTCGGCGAGCCGGTCGGGTTCGGCAGGGTGACGCATTTTCTCCAGCAGCCGAGCCGTGGTCAGCGGGTCCAGGAGCGATCGGCCTGCCGCCACCTCCCGCACGGCGTTGACGACGTCCTGCCCGCGGACCTGCTTGAGCAGGTACCCCGACGCCCCAGCCATGATCGCCCCCATCATGGCCTCCTCGTCGTCGAAGGCCGTGAGCACCAGGCACTGTGGCGGGTTCGGCTGTGCCCGCAGCTCACGGCACAGCTCCACGCCGTCGCTCTCGGTCTCGCCCAACCGCACATCCACCACGGCGACGTCCGGCTCCACGTGCATGGCGACGGCGATCGCCTCGTCGGCCGAGCTCGCCTCGGCGACGACCTCGATGTCCGGTTCGTCGCTGAGCAGCTCCCGCAGCCCGCGCCGGACCACCTCGTGGTCGTCGACGAGCAACACCTCGATGGCCATACCCTGAGATTACTGGCGAAATATCCCACCAGCGTCACGCGTTGGGCCCAGTGTGAGCAGCGACAACCGAGGCAAGGTCCGCGCCGAGCAGGGAGCGAAGCGGGTGCGGACGTACTTCGCGGGGCAGCTGGTCGCCGATACGACGCGGCCGCTGCTGGTGTGGGAGGTGCCGTACTACCCGACCTACTACTTCCCGCGCGAGGACGTGCACACGGAGCTGATCGTCCCAACTGGACAGACACGGCACTCACCCAGCCGCGGCGAGGGATCGATCTCCAGCCTGCGGATCGGCGACCGGGAGGCCACCGACGCGGTGACGGCGTATCCGGACTCCCCGCTCGCGCAGCTGCGTGACCACATCCGGTTCGACTGGGAGTCGATGGACTCCTGGTTCGAGGAGGACGAGGAGGTCTACGTGCATCCGCGCGATCCGCGCACCAGGGTGGACATCCTGCCGAGCTCGCGCCACGTGCGCATCGAGGTCAACGGGGTGACAGTGGCGGACTCGCACAGCCCGCGGCTGCTGTTCGAGACGAACCTGCCCACCCGCTACTACCTGCCGAAGACCGATGTGCGGCAGGATCTGCTCGAACCGAGCGACCGGGTCACGCACTGCCCGTACAAGGGCCAGGCGGAGTACTGGTCCGTCCGCGCGGGCGATGAGCTGGTGCCCGACATCGTCTGGTCGTACCGGATGCCAGTGCCGGAGAGCGAGCGGATCGCGGGCCTTGTCGCGTTCTTCGACGAGCGGGTGGACGTCTACGTGGACGGGGTCCTACAGCAGCGCCCGAAGACGAAGTTCTAGGTCACCCGGTCATCGATTCGAGGAACCGCTGGGTCTCCGCATCCGTGGAGTAAAGGCACACACCCTGCATTCCGCGGGTCAGCAGAACCTTGTAGGTGTTGCGGATCAACGCGGCGAAGTGCAGCTCATCGGCCCGCTTGACCGCCGGGTCGTGGGACTCCTGCCTGCGTGCGACCCAGCTGTCGCCGCGCCGAACGAGATCCGGCCCGAAGATCACACCTGCCCAGTCGTACTCGAAGCCCTGAGCAGTGTAGATACAGCCGACCTGCCCGAAGCCACGTTCGTCCGATGCCCAGTAGTACGACTCCGGGGCGTCCGGCACTCGCTTGCCGGGCTTGGCGTTCCACGGCCGTGCCCACTCGCCGATGCGCACGTCGGGCACCAGCGCCTTGCCATCACCGAAGGGCGCCGGATCGCTCCACGGCCAGCAGTAGCCGGCAGCAAGGCGTGCCGTTCCGCCATGACCCTTGCTCCGGCCACGCAGCCAGGCCTCCATCGCCTGCGGTGACGCGGCACTGGTCACGATGAAGTCGTCGTCGCTCGTGCCGGCGAGAGCCGACCACGCGATCGGAGGCTGCCGGTCGAGCCCCAGCAACCGGGCAACCCAGTCCTCGTACAGCGCCGAGCCGCCGCAACGGAACTGCCCCGCTAGGTTGACCACCTCGACGCGGCAGTCGAGAGCCTGCGCGGCAGCGGTGATCTCGCGCAGCGAGCCCATCTCACCTGGACGCACCGTCTGGTTCTCGTCCAGCAGGAAGACCGGCACCCAGGCGGCATCGATCAACTCCCTGATCTGGGGCCGGGCCTGCTCGCGCAGCTCCTTCTTGGTGTAGCGGTTGACACTCGTCTCACGGATGCGATGCGCCTCGTCGCAGATCAGCACGTCCAGTGATCGCGGCTCGGTGTCCAGGTAGCTGTTGAAGTACTTGAAGAGGTTCTTGACCCGAGCCTCGCGCCGCCCCGCGACCTTGCGCATCGTGTTGGTGAAGGCGCTGGACCCGGTGGCGTGGTGTACCCGGCGCCCTTGGCGGGCAAGCGTTCCCAGCAGGCTCAACGCGATCACGCTCTTGCCCGAACCGGGACCACCGACCACCACGACGACCGTCTGCGTACGGGCAACCCGTGCACGTTCGACGGCATGCAGTACCGACCGGAAGGCAACCTGCTGCTCGTCCAGCAGCACGAACTGCTCACGTTCCTGGATCTCCGTGGCCGCCAGGCTCAGCAGCGGTTTGGACGGTGCGTGGCGGAAGGACAGCAGATCGTCCGCCGCCTTGCACACGGCATCGCGCTCACCGGCTGGATCCAGCACCGAGCGCAGAAATGCGAGGAACTCGGCCTTTTCGTCCATTGTGTACATACGGCCGTACTCGCTCGGCGTGTACTGCCGCAATGCCGACACCTGTTGCCCCAGTGCGTTGTGGAGGTAGGCGACTCCATGCACCGCGCCGGGCCCTTCAGCCAGCGCGGGCGTTTCGTCGACCAGGTACTCGCAGTATCGGCGCACCTGCTCGGCGGGATGGAGCACCGGCTCCGCGTAGGCATCGAGCTGGACGAGGTCCGCCGCGACGAGTTCGGCGCGTGACCACTGCTTGAGCTCCAGCAGGACGAAAGACGCCTCCCCGGTACGCGGATGCGTGCCACACAGCACCGCATCAACGCGTTTGGGGCTGTGCGGCAGCTTGTACTCGAGCACCACTTCGACGTGGCCGAGCCCGTTGTCGACCAGGTCGGTCAGCATCGCGGGAATGCTCCGCTCCCACGAACGCACTTCACCGGCACCAACCCGGTGGCGGAGTGTGAGCCTGGCCTGTTCCTGAAGTCGTTGTGTCAGTTGCCCCGCTCTGGCTTCGGCGAGCAGGTTCTCGGCAGTCTCCCGGATGAGCGCCACTTCTTCCCCCACTGGGCACGCAGGTATCCACGTGCGGGTGGGGGCAGCGACGAAGTGGCTGCTTCGGTGCCCGTCGGGCCGCAGTCAACAAGGTTAGTGGATCAACGCCCAGTGGCTGGGAAGCGCAGCTCGTTACGGTCGATCTTCGCGTTCGCGGCTTCGAGGAGGTCGATGCCGAGGACGTCGGCGAGCCGGGTCAGGTACAGCAGCACGTCGGCGAGCTCGTCGAGCACGTTGGCCTTCAGCTCGGGATCGGCGAGCGCGGCGGCCGATTCCTCCGGCGTCAGCCACTGGAACAGTGCGGTGAGCTCGCCGACCTCCCCGGACAGAGCCATGACCAGGTTCTTCGGGGTGTGGTAGGGCTGCCAGTCGCGGGCATCGGCGAAGTCCCGCAGGCGCTGGGCGAGGTCGTCAAGGGTCACGACCGTCTGCCTATCACACCGCCCCGATCACCCTGGAGGATTACTTTCTGTACCCGAACCGCCACTCTTGGTTTACTCGAAGCCGAGCTGGAAGGGGTGGTATGGCCGATTGGCGGCTGGAGGCTGCATGCGCGGTCGAGGCAGAACTCGTACACGCCCGGCGGGCAGGCGAATGGAACGAGCTGGGGCGGCTACAACAGACCGGCGACGGCCGCTACGCGGTCGACCTTCGCGGACGACGGGTGGACCCGATCGACGACCTCCGCGTCGCCGGGCCGGATGGTCCCCGCCATGGGCCTGCCGTCCCGGCGGGCGCCGAGGTCAGGGACGGCGTGCTCTGGTTGTACGACACCGGCCCGCTGCCACCCGGCTGCGACCGCGTGTGGGCACGCCAGACCTCACCGCGCGCCCAGCTCGTGCGGCTGGCACGGGAGCTTCGCCGCGTGACCACGGCGCCACTGGCCGACAAGCTGGCCGCCGGTGAGCTGGACTCGGCCGACGACGACGCCTACCAGGCATGTTTCACCCCCGGCATACGGCTGGTGTGGGGGCCGCCCGGCACCGGCAAGTCGCGGCTGATCGAGCAGGCGGCCGCCGAGCTCTCCCGCGCGGGCAAGCGGGTGCTCATCGTCGCCGCCGACGATGCCCCGCTGTCTGCCGACGATGACCCGGAGCGGCTGGCCATCCAGGAGGACCTCGCCGAGCTCGCCGCCGCGGAGCAGCGGATGACGGAACTGCAAGCCGGCCTCGCCGGATACGACCACGATGCCTTCCTCGCCGCGGGCAGGCGCATCGAGAACCACGCGAAGTCGCAGTCGCTGGAGGCGGAGTTCGCCGGGGAACAACGACGTCACGACGACGCGGCGGCCGGCCTCGCCTCGGCGCAGGCCGGGTTGCGTGGCGCGCGGGTGGAGTGGGAGGCGACAGCCGGCAAGCGTGCACAGCTGGCCGAAGCGCGCACGCTCGCCGCCGAGCTGGCACAGCGCGAGGAGGAGTTCGCCCAACTCGGCGAGCGGTTGGCGACAAGGGGCCGGATCTACCGGGGCAGGCGTGCCGACCACGCGGCGCTGCGTGCCGCCGAGACGGCGCGCGCGGATCTCGCGGCACGGACCGAGGACTGCCTCCGGCACGCCCACCCGCTGACCGACGACGGTGCCACGGAACTGGAGCTGGCCCTGTCCGCCGCGTACGAGCAGCTCGACGCCGCAGCCCGTGCCGAAGCCGACGCCTACACCCGCCTCGAACTCATACGCGGCAAGATCGCGCAGCTGCGCTCGGTGGGCCTGGCCTCCGACCAGGACTATCGGTTCCACGCCGAATGCCTGCGCCGTGGCCTGCCCGACCTGCAGGCCACGCTGGAGCGGCTGCACAGGCGGGGCAAGGATCGGGCGGCCCGGCGGGGCAGGCTCGAGGAGCGGTTGTGGTGGCTCGGCGAGCGGGCCCACCAGCAGCGGCGCGACGCGGTCAGCGAGCACGCCCGCACCGCGTCCGTGGTCAGAACCGCTGCGTCCCAGCTCCCCGTCACGCCGCGCCCGTTCGACGTCGTGCTGGTCGATGATGCCGGCTCCGCCCGCTTGACCGACGTGCTCCTCGCGATCGCACAGGCACGCGAGACCGCGGTCGTGTTCGGTGACTTCCGCCAGCCGGGCCCCCGGGTCCGTCCGGCGACGCTGAAGACCATGCCAGAGGTACGTCGGTGGACGCTGGCCACGGCGTTCGGCCACTGCGGTATCGGCAGCCCCGAGGACGCCGAGCAGCACCCCGGCTGCGTGGTGCTCACCCGCCAGTACCGGTTCGGCGCGGGCGTGCGGACGCTGGCGAACAGCACCGGCTACGCGGTGCTGGCTGGTGGCGATGCCGCCGGGCCGGAGATCGTGCTTCTCGACACGGCGGGCGAGCCGGTGGAGTACAGCGCGGTCATGGGGTTCGTGGCCGGTGCCGACCGCACCGCAGTGCTGGCGCCGAACCGGTTGCAGGCGGGCGCCTGGCTGGAGGCGGTGCGGGATCGGCTCGGCGTCGCCGTCGGCACCGCCCGCACCGTGCCCGGACGGCAGTTCGACACCGTGCTGGTGGACCTCACGGCCGATGACTGGACCGACCGGATGCGGTCCTTCGGCTCCGCGGTCACCCGGGCGAGGCGCCGACTCTTCCTGCTCGCCGACCTCGAAGGTGTCCGGTCGGCGCCGATCGGCAGCCCGCTCGGCGCCGTGAACGCGTTGCGGCTGCAGGATTCGCTCACGGTGCGGCGGCTCGACGAGGTCGTGATCCCGCAACAGCGGCAACCACAGTCGGCGACCGATCCGCACATGACGGTGACCAACTGACGGGCGAATCGTGACAACATGATCGCGTGACCCGCCAATCGGACCTGCGTGCGTTCCTCCGTTCGTTCGACCCGGAGACGCTGGCCGACCTGGTCTGCGACGAAGCCGAGCGCGATCCCGACCTGCGCAGGCGGTTGCTGGCGCGTGTCGACGGCGGCGAGCTCGCCGAGGTGAGCGACCTGCTCGACGACACCGCGCCCGCCGCCGAGTCAGTGCAGCTCGCCTCGGTGCTCGACACACTGCAACGGCTGCTCGACGGCGGCACCCAGGCCGATGTCGCGCCGCTGGCCCGCAGGGCGATCGACCGGCTCACGACCGCACTCGGTGCGGAGACCGAGCCGGGCGGGGTCCCCATCGACCAGCTCGACCGCGCGGTGTCGCTGTACGCACGTGCGTCCGTGGCGCACCCCCCGCCACCGCGGGAGCTGGCGGAATGGTTCCTGCGCATGGCGTTCGGCGCACAGGGCTGGCCGGACATCTCGCTGACCGACTTCGCGCCGGCGCTCGGCGAACCGGGAATCCAGCAGGTGAAGTCCACTGTGGACGACGTGCTGGGGGAGCCGGAGAGTGCGGACACCGCCGCGCGCAGGCGCACCGCGCAGCGGTTGAACCAGGAGATCGCGGAGGTCACCGGCGACGTCGACACGGTCGTCCGGATCCTGTCGGAACAGCTGCCGCGGCTGGACGTCAGCCTCAAGATCGTGCGTGTACTGCGCGCGGCTGGGCGCCATGCCGAGGCTATCGCGCACGCCGCGCAGGCGCTCGGCAACGACGGCGGTGCTCGCCGGGGCCCGCTGGTCGACGCGCTCGAACAGGCCCGGTCAGCGCGGCCGGCCGATGCCGTTCGCGCCCTGCTCGCCGACGATCGTGGTGACGAGGCCTGGAAGGCGGCGGCGGAACTGCCCGCCACCGAGCTGATCGCCGTCTACCGCGCGCATGTCGAGGAGTTGATCGGACACAAGGGGGCACAGCAGTACGTGCGGGCCGCGGCGCAGCTGCGCCGGTTGCGCACACTGCACAAACGGGCAGGCGCCACCGAGGAGTTCGCGGTGTACCTCGCCGAGCTGGTGGAGACGCACCGCCGGAAGACGCGACTGCTCGAGGAGATCCGCAAGGCCAGGATCGCGCTGCCGAAAGCCGTGCGGTCCTGACCCCGGCTCAGGTCGTCGGCGTGGTGTTCTCGCGAACCTCCGGCCGCCGCTGGGCGCGGCTGTTCCTGGCATCGTCGAAGTCGAGAACGAAGGCGCCGCACGCCATCGCCAGTAGTACCGCTATACCGAGAATCGCGCCGACCCAGGTCAGGATGATCGATAGCATCGGTGTGCCTCCCCTGCTCCAGGCTGTCGTTCGTCCTCACCAGAGTCGCCGCGGACGTGCGACGGTGGTATCGGCCAACCGGTTAGTGCTCGCACGTCGTGATCGGCCGATCGGACGATGTCGGTCGCGCTCCGCGACGATCACGACGGCAGCAGGTCGACGACGGCGCCGATCAGCTCGGGTCCGTCCACAAGCACCGCATCGTTGTGGTCCGCACCGGCCACGGCGACGGTGCGTGCCTGCGCCCGGCGCGCGACGTCCAGGCTCTGCTCGGGCGGCACGATCGAATCCGCGGTGCCGTAGACCACGGTGACCGGCGCCCGCACTCCCGAGATCCGCTCGGCAACAGGGAAACGGTCGAGCAGCAGCAGGCTGACCGGCAGGAAGGGGTAGTGCCGCCTGCCGACGGCGGCCAGGTCGGTGAACGGTGAGCGCAACACCAGGCCCGCAGGTGGGTACTCGGTGGCCAGTTCGGTGACGACTGCCGCGCCGAGGCTCTCGCCGAGGTACAGCAGCCGGTCCTGCGGGATCCGTTCCTCGCCGACGAGGAAGGCGCGCGCCGCACGCACATCGAGTGCGAGCCCCTCCTCGGTGGCGGCTCCCGGATTGCCTCCGTACCCGCGATAGTCCAGCAGCAGCACCGAAAGCCCGCGTTCGAGCAGCGCACGGGCGAGGGGCACGCGCAACGCGCGGTTGCCCGCATTGCCCTGCGCGACGAGCACGGTCGCGGCGGCGTTCTCGGCAGGGAAGAACCAGGCTCCGAGCCGCAGCCCGTCCGCGGTGGTGAGCGTGACGTCCCGGCCACCGGGCAGCACATCGGCGGCAGCGGGCAACGGCCCGCCGGAGGGCAGGTAGATCAGTTTGCGTTGGAAAGCGAACAGGCTGCCGAACACCACGGCCACGATGGTGACGACCACCGCGAGCGTGAGCAAGGCCCGGCGACGTGACGGCATCAGTGCGCCAGTGTGCCGAAGACGTGGCCGAGTGCGGCCGTTGCCAACGTCGCCGCCCCGACCACGGCCGCCGGCTCGTCGTGGTCCGTCAGCAGTGCCCGCGCGGGTTCGCGTTCGCCCACGGCGTCGAGCACGGTGCCCGCCAGCAGGACGGCGGTGCGCAGCCGGGCATGGCAGCGCTGGCGGCGGCCGTGGTCGAGCGTGTACAGCAGCAGTTTCGCGGCTTCCGGCATCCGGCCGAGCCGTACCAGCGCCGCCGCTTGCGCTGCCGTTGCAGCACTGTGCACGACGGTGGCTCCGGCCGCGTGTGCCTCGGCGCGGGCCCGCGCGAGCGCGGCCACGCCGTCGGCCAGCTCGTGCCGAAGGCGTACCTCGCCCTCGGCGTACCAGGCGAACGCGTGCTGTGCGGCGGCGCCGGCCGAGGCCGCCAGTGCCCTGGCCGTGCTCGCCGCACGTGACCCTTCGCCGAGGTCGCCCCGATCCGCGGCCAGCAGGGACAGGATGCTGTGGGCGTCGGCGTGGCAGGCCGGCGGCAGCTCCGGCATCGCCAGCAGCGCCTGGCACGCGGTGGCGGAACGCGCCGGGTCACCGAGCTCCCGGTACGCGAGTGCCATCGTGTGCAGCACCAGGTAGCGCTCCTCGGCGGTGCTCGCCAGCGCTGCCGCATGCTCGGCGCGGCGCACCGCCTCACCGGCGTCACCGAACCGCAGGGTGGCCCTTGCCGCGGCGGCGCCTGCCAGCGGGTGCTCGGCCTGGCCGAGTCGCAGCTGCCAGGCTAGGAAGTCCACATCGGACCGATGTGGCGAGAACAGCCCCAGCCTGCCGGTGAGCTCGGCGGCCAACCCCGGCTCCTCCTCGCTCGCCCAGCGCAACGCGCCACCGATGTCCATGGCATGGCGGCGTACCAGCTCGGCCGCGGCCTGGTCGGCACCCGCCAGCGCCTCGGCGGCGGCAGCGCTCACCAAGTCGAGACACCAGCGCGCATGCCTGTCCCTCGTCTTGCGTTCGGCCTGCGATCCGGCGAACCGCCGTGCGGCGAGCTGCCGTACGAGCTCCGGCATCCGGTATCGGGGCCCGCTACCGCGATCGTCCACTGTGAGCAGTCCGGCGGCGGTGAGCCTGGACAGTCCCTCCGCGGCATCGGTCACCGCCTCCGCGGCGGGCAGGTCGAGGTCACCGTGGAACACGGTGAGTGCCGCCAGTAGCTCGCGATCGGCCTCGGCCAGCCCGTCGGCTGCCCACGTGACGGCGTCCCGTGGCATACCGCGCAACGCTGCCGCGCCATGGCTCGTCGCGTGCGCGGCCGCGAGTTCGATGTGCAGTGGCAGGCCGTCCACTGTGGGCGGTGCGCTATGTCGTGTCGTGGCGCGGTCGAGGAAAAGGCGCGTTGCGGCATCGGCGGGCAGTGGTGCGAGCGGAAGCACACGCTCGCCGCCGATGCCCAGCGGAACGCGGCTCGTGGCCAGCATCGTCACCCGCGGGCAGCGCGTCAGGATGCGTTTCACCACCGTGCGTACCGCGGTCAGCACCGGCTCGCAGTTGTCGAGCGCCAGCAGCACCCGCTCACCGGCAAGGCAGTCGGCGATCGCCGTGGTGATCTCCTCGGCGCCACCCCGCGCATGAACACCGAGCGCGGCGGCCACCGCCAGCGGTACCTCCGATGCGCCCACAGTGGACAGCTCCACCGTGGCCACCACAGTATCCACAGTAGACAATGCTTCGAGTAGCAGGCGCGTCTTGCCGACGCCGCCGGGGCCGGTGACCGTGACCAGTCGCTCCCGTTGGGCCAGTGCTGTCAGCCGGGCCAGTTCGCTGTCGCGGCCGACCAGGGACGTCGGTGGTGGGTGCCGTGCCGCACGCACCGGCCACGCATGCGCAGGCCGCTCCGGCTGCCGCCCCGCGATGGTGCGGTAGGTCTCCCGCAGCTCGGTGGAGGGATCGGCGCCCAGTTCCGCCGCCAGTCGCTCGCGTACGGCGGCGTAGGTCGCGAGCGCATCGTCGTGGCGGCCCGCCTGCTGCAACACCCGCATGGCCAGCGCGCACAGCTGCTCCCGGAACGGCTGCACCCGCAGCACCTCCAGCAGTCGCGCCGCCGCGGCACCGGTGTCGCCCAGTGCCAGCTCGCAGCGGGCCAGGTGCTCGATCGCCTGCATCCTGAGCTCGCCGAGGCGCACGGTCTGGGGATGGTCAAGGCCGTCAGGACGCAGGTCGGCATAGGCCAGCGGGCCGCGCCACAGCGCCAGCGCCCGGTTCAGCAGCCGGATCGCCGGGCTGGGACGGGCGTGCCGGGCCTTGCCGACCAGCTGTTCGAAGCGTGTCGCGTCGAGCCTGCGGGTGTCCAGCCGGAGTACGTAGCCCTCGCCGGACCAGACGACGTCGGCGGTGGGGGCCAGCATCGTCCGGAGCCGGGAGATCCGCGTGCCGAGCGCGTCCTCGGCATGGCCGGGTGGCTGACCAGGCCACCCTGCGGCAATGAGCTCCTCGGGCGTGACGGGTTCGTTCGGTCGCACGGCCAGCGCCGCGAGGACGGCACGCAGCGCGGTGTCCTCCAGCTGGGTGCCGGAGCCGGGGTGCTCTACCCACACCCGCCCAAGAACCCGTACGAGGATGCCGCGTGGCCCGATGCTCACGCACGACATCATCGCCGCAAACCGGCGATGATCCTAGAGCTTGCGCAGGCGGACGCGGTTGATCGAGTGGTCGGCGTCCTTGCGGAGCACCAGCGTCGCACGTGGGCGGGTCGGCCGGATGTTGTCGACCAGGTTGGGCTCGTTGATCGTCTTCCACAGGTGCCGTGCCTCGGCGCGGGCCTCGTCGTCGGGCAGGCTCGCGTAGTGGTGGAAGTGCGATGTCGGGTCGGCGAAGGCGGTGTGCCGCAGCTGCAGGAACCGGTCGATGTACCACTGCTCGATGTCGGCGGCGCTCGCGTCGACGTAGATGGAGAAGTCGAACAGGTCCGACACCGTCAGCCGCGGGCCGGGTTGCAACACGTTGAGGCCCTCGACGATCAGAATGTCCGGCCTGCGCACCACCTGCTCCTGCCCGGGCAGGATGTCGTAGGCCAGATGCGAGTACACCGGCGCCCGTACCTCGTCGGCGCCCGACTTCACCTCGGTGACGAAGCGCAGCAGGGCCCTGCGGTCGTAGCTCTCCGGGAATCCCTTGCGGTGCATGAGGCCCCGGCGCACGAGCTCGGCCCGCGGGTACAGGAACCCGTCGGTCGTGACGAGGTCGACGCGGGGATGGTCGGGCCAGCGCGCCAGGAGCGTCCGCAGGATGCGCGCCGTTGTCGACTTGCCGACCGCGACGCTGCCGGCGATCCCGATGATGAACGGCACCTTCGTGTCGCGTGTGTCCTCACCGAGGAACGTCGTCGTGGCCTCATAGAGCCGCTGCCGCGCGGCGACCTGCAGATTGATCATGCGAGAGAGGGGGAGGTAGACCTCCGCGACCTCGGTCAGATCGATCTGCTCGCCGAGCCCGCGTAGCCGCATCAGCTCCGGGGCCGTCAACGGCAACGGCGTCGAGCGGCGCAGCTCACGCCACTGATCACGCTGCAACTCGACATAAGGGCTCAGCTCACGGACCCGTGGCATTCGCTCACTCCTCGCCCGTCGATGGGCCGGCGCCGTACATCTGGTTAACGCTCATCTAACGGTAGGCCCTACCGGGGCGAAACACGCTGTGACCTTCTGCACGCCCGTAGTCGTGCTCAGTGCGTGACGAAGACTTCCTCTCAGGCGACGACGACCTGGCGCACACGCCTGCGGCGACACCCCGCATGGTGGGCGCCGCGCATCCAGCCGAGCCCGTCGTAGCCTTGGCCTCGTGTCACGCATCGCCTACTTCGGCCCCGCAGGTACTTTCACCGAGCAGGCCGCGCGCCTGCTCGCGGCCGCTGACGAGCTGACTCCGGTCGAGACGATCCACGCCGCGCTCGCGGTCGTCCGCAAGGGCGAGGCCGACGGCGCGGTGGTTCCCGTCGAGAACTCCGTTGAGGGTCCGGTCAGCGCGACGCTCGACGGCCTCGCCGAGGAGGACCCGCTCGTCGCGGTCGCCGAGGCGTTGCTGCCGGTGCATTTCAGCGTGCTCACCCGCGGCGAGGAGGGGCCGATCCGCACGGTGGCCAGCCACCCGCACGCACTGGCGCAGGTGCGGCTGTGGCTGGAGCGCCACCTGCCGGAGGCCCGGCCGGTGGTGGCGTCCTCGACGGCAGCCGCGGCCGTGGCGGTGCAGGCGGGTGAGTACGACGCCGCGGTGACCGCACAGGTGGCGGTGGAGCACTATCCGCTGCACGTGCTGGCGACCGGGGTCGCCGACGTGCCGGACGCGCAGACCCGGTTCCTGCTCCTCCGCGCGCCCGGCGAGCTGCCGGAGCCCACTGGCGCCGACCGGACGTCGATCGTCGCGGCTGCCCCGAACCGCACTGGCTCGCTCGCCGAGCTGCTGTCCGAGCTGGCAATGCGCGGTATCAACCTGACCAGGATCGACGCGCGCCCGATCAAGGGCAACTTCGGCATCTACCGCTTCTTCATCGACTTCGAGGGCCACGTCGCCGAGCCGCGTATCGGTGACGCGCTCGCGGCGCTGCGCCGCCGGTGTCACGTGCGGTTCCTCGGCTCGCACCCCCGTGCCGACGACGTACCGGCGACGATCGCGCCGGGTGCGGCGAACGACGACTTCGTCAACGCGGCCGACTGGGTCGCCGCCGTCCGCAAGGGAGAGCTGGCATGAGGTTGTACCTGGTCCGCCACGCCCAGAGCGAGGCCAACGTGCTGCGCACGCTCAACACGGCGCTGCCCGGCCCACCGCTGACAGAGCTCGGGCGCGGCCAGGCGCAGGCGCTCGCCGGGCGGCTGCGGGACGAGCCGATCGCCGCGGTCTACGCCTCCGAGGCCACCCGTGCCCAGCAGACGGCCGCGCCGCTGTCGGCGGAGCTCGCCATCGAAGTGCAGGTGATCGCGGGTATCCAGGAGATCTCCGTCGGTGACCTGGAGGACCGTGCCGACCAGCAGGCTCTCGAGGCCTACTTCAGGACCGTGCACTCGTGGACACAGGGCGAGCTCGGCGTGCCCATGCCGGGAGGGGAGAGCGGGCATCAGGTGCGTGACCGTTTCGTCGGCGCCATCGACGAGCTCCGCGCCAAGCATGCCGAGCAGGACGGCGACGGCGTGGTCGTCGTGGTCAGCCACGGCGGTGCCATCCGGCTCGCCGCCGAATGGCTCGCCGACAACGTCGCTCCCGAGATCGCGGACAAAAGCCTCATCCCGAACACCGGCATCGTGCAACTGCGTGCCCGTCAGGACGGCGGCTGGCTCTGTGTGGACTGGACCGGCATGCCGATGGACCGCTGAGCGGGACGGCAGTCGGTCACGGGATTTCCGCCTTTCGAGTGGAGCGTGGGGCACAACCCCCTGCGTGCATGGCGCGTCCATGGGGTAATCACCCAGCACAGGGAGGGCGGAGTGATGAACAAGAAACGCGCGAACGTCCCACACGTGGCACTGGCCGCCGGCGCGGCCCTGACCCTGTTGCTTGCCGGCTGCGGAGGCGGCAGCCCCGACAGCGCGGCACCGACCACAGCCCCACCACCGACGACGGCGGAGGCAGTCCAGACCACTGCGCCACCGGCAACGACCATGGCGGCCCCGCCGAGCACGACGCCGAGGGCGGCTGCGCCGAGCGACCCAAGGCCGTTGTGCAAATCCGCTGATCTACGGCTGTCTCTCGGGCATGGGGACGCCGCCGCGGGAACCGTGTACCGGCCGCTGAGGTTCACCAACACCGGCTCCGGGGCGTGTGCGCTGCAGGGCTTCCCCGGTGTCTCTTACGTGACCGGCAACGATGGCCACCAGGTCGGGCCCGCCGCTGCCCGTGAGGGCAGCAAGGGTGAAGTGGTGACGCTGCAGCCCGGCGGGGTGGCCAGTGCCACTGTCGGCTTCGTGCAGGTCGGCAACTACGACCCGGCCGTCTGCGAGCCGACCGATGTCCGTGGTCTGCGGGTGTACCCGCCCCAGGAGACGGCGTCGATGTACATCGCGGCATCCGGCACCGGCTGCGCCCGCCACGAGCTCCCCGGCAACCAGCTCACCGTCTCCACCATCCAGTCCGGTCCCGGCGAGCCCTAACGGTCCTGCGGGCGGATCGCCACGAACGCGGCGACCGCGAGCACCAGCAGCAGGGCTCCGGACACCGCGAACGTCGCGCTCGTGCTGCCGAGCAGATCGGTGAGCACGCCGCCCAGCAGCGCGCCGACGGGGATCGCACCCCACACCGCCGTGCGCCACACGCCGAGTACCCGGCCCAGCAGTTCGCCGGGCACCAGTGTGTGCCGCGCCGTGGCCAGCAGCACGTTCACCACGACCACAGCTGAGGCGAACACGCCGAACAGGGCTGCCGACAGCACGACGTCGCTGCTCAGGCCCATACCGCCGAAACCGGCACCCGCTGCGACGATCCCCGCGCTGAGCAGCGTGCGCCGGTCGAACCGGTCGATCAGCCGGGCCGCCACCGCGGCACCGGCCAGTCCGCCGATACCGCCCACGAACGCGAAGACGCCGAACGCGCCGGGCGAGAGGCGGAGATCTTCCAGCGCGTACAGCACGAGCTGGGCCTGTGCCAGCTCGCTGAGCAGACTGACCGCGCCTGCCACGAGCAGCAGCCGCAGCAGCAGCGGGTTCCTGCGCACCCAGCGCACACCGTCGGCCAGGTCCGAACGCAGCGTCGTCTCAGGGCGAGCCGGGCCTCGTGGCCGGTAGCTGCCCGCCATCGCGGCCAGTAGCGCGGCCCCGATCGCGAAGGCCGCCGAGTTCAGCAGGAACGGGAACGCGGCGAACATCGCAAACGTGAGGCTGCCAACCGGGCCGCCGAGGAAGGTCTGCCCCACGATCTCCGTGGCCTGCAGCTTGCTGTTGGCGTTCGCTAGTCGCTCTCGCTCGGTGAGCGCTGGGATGAGCACGTTCGCCGCGCTGTCGGCGACCGTCTCCGCGACCCCGATGAGGAGCGCGGCCACGTAGACCACCCAGATCGACACGGCGTCGAGCAGCACGAGCGCGGCCATCGCGGCGACCACCACCGCCCGCGCAGCGTTGGCGATCACGATGGCCTTGCGCCGGTCGATGCGGTCCAGCAGCCCGCCCACGACCAGCGCACACAGCAGCCAGGGCAGGAACTGCGCCGCACTGAGTCCGGCGATGAGTATGGGGTCGCGTGTGACGGTAGCGGCGAGGAGAGGAAAGGCGACCTTGCCGATGCCGTCACCGAGGTTGGCCAGTGCGCTCGACCCCAACAGCCAGTTCAGCCGCCGCTCGGAGCTACGGAACATCAACGCCCACGCAGTCGAGCAGATCGTGCCTGCTGCGGGGCCGCAAGATGCGTGACTCGTCTGGGTTAAGCCTTTCCGCGTGACCCATTAGCCCCAACCGAGCTCGTGCAATCGCTCGTCGTCGATACCGAAATGGTGCGCGATCTCGTGCACGACCGTGATCAGTACCTCCTCGACCACGTCGTCCTCGGTGTCGCAGATGGCGAGGATGGGCTGGCGGTAGATGGAGATGCGGTCGGGAAGCACGCCTCCGTAGTCGTGGCCACGCTCGGTGAGGGCGACGCCATGGTAGAGACCAAGGATGTCCGGCTCCTCGTCGTTGTGGTCCTCGACGAGAACTACCACGTTGTCCATGGCGTTCGCGAACTCCGGCGGCACCTCGTCCAGCGCGGCCCCGACGAGTTCCTCGAACCGGCGACTTGTCATCTGCACCGGCATGGCTCAGCCGCCGTTCGCCGCGCTCGGCTCGGTGGGTGCCGACTGTGATGCGTCCGGCTCGGGCGTCGGTGGCGGATCCGGCTGCTTCTCGACGCTGCCCCGCACCGGTGCCAGGCCGCTGTCGTCCTCGAGCTTGGCGGCGACCTTGCAGTTCACCATCGTGGCGCCGGCGTCCCAGCTCGCCTGCTCGCGGAGGTCCCAGCTGAGGATCAGCCCCTTCTCCCGGAGGTCGGCCTCCCCGGTGTACTCGCTGACGACGCGCGAACACTCGGTGTCCAGCCACGTCTTCTGGTCATCGAGCGCAGGGAACCCGTCCTCGAAGTGGGTCTTGAGGTCCACCAGCCCGACGATCTCGTAGGAGTGCGCCGCGGAGCAGTCGACCGGATCGCTGACGGTCTTGCCCTCGATGCCGAGGCAGGTTCCCGGCTCCCAGACGTTGGACTGGTTCTCCTCCGCCGCGGGGCCGCGCAGGGTCTGCAGCTCGCCGCCGGGGCCCGCCCATTGCAGCCCGCAATGCAGCGTGCGCTCGCCTTCCCGCCACTGCTCGTCGTCCGGTCGCAGTACGCCGAGTGACAGCTTGCCGACGGGATCCAGCGGTGCCTTCAGGTACTGCTCGGCCTTCTCCCCGCACCGCTGCTCGGTGATCGTGCGCCACCTCTCGGTGCTCGGCTGGCGGGCGCCCGGCGGGAACTCGGCGGCGATGTCCACCACGCCGACCACCTCGAACAGGTGGTCTTGGGCACACCGGACCGCCCGCACGTCGTTGGCATCGGACGCCGACCACGTCAGGCAACTGCCCGGCGGTGAGCTGAACGCCTCCCTGCGTTTGGTGAGCGCGGCCTCGGCGGCCGCTTCAGCACGTTCGGCCTCTGTCTCGAAACCCCAGGAGAACACCCAGCTGAACGACATCGCCACGAGCGCGCCGATGAAGACGCCGACCACCAGCACGCGCGTGCGCAGCGCTGATTTCGGGGCGGCTGGGAACCGGTCGGGCTCGTCGGACATCGACTCCATCATGCCTGGTCGATTTGGCGGTTGCCCGTGGGTCGATAGGGTGAGGCAGCGCAAGCCCCTCGGTTACGGAGTGCTGCATGACCGACGACACCCCTGCGAACCCCTCTGACGAGGAGCCACCCCGGCGTGGCTCCATGCGCTTTCAGGACGCCGAGACAACCAAACCCCGCGAACCGACGCTCGCCGAGCAGCGCGCACGGCGCAAGGCGCTGGCCGAGGAGGAACAGCGCCGGGCCGAGGAGGAGCGAGCGCGCGCCGAGGCCGAGCGCAAGGCCGAGACCCGCCGCAAGGTCCTGATCGGCAGCGGCGTCACGGTCGGTCTGGTGGGCCTGGTCGCCGGCTGGTACCTGGTCGCCGCCCCGGAGTCCGTCACAGCCGTGTGTACCGACGGCAGCAACGCCGTCGTCGAGAACGAGCAGTACTGCGACGAAACCTACGTCACCACCCACGGTGGCTACTCCAGCGGCGGGTTCCTGTTCCTGCCGCTGCCTGGCGGCGGGTACCAGCAGTACCGGTACAACTACGGCGGCACCGGCACGGTGGGCAGCACCGTCTCCGGTGGCTCGTACACCAAGCCGGCCAACGCCAACATCAGCACCAGGTCCGGCAAGACCGTCCAGCGCGGCGGGTTCGGCATCAGCAGCGGCGGCTTCGGCAAGAGCGGAGGTTCATAGGTGAAGAGGGGCTCGGCCACCCCGCGGCGCGACTGGCAGCGCACCGTCGAGGAACAGGGGCTCGTCTACGGCACGCCCGCCCGGTACGGCTCAGGGCAGCCGCGACCCTACTGGGACGAGTCGGTGCACTACGTCCTGCCGATGGAGGACGTGCTGTCGGTCGAAGCCGACGTGGAGCTGCTGCACTCGATGTGTCTGGAGGCCGTCGACCACGTCGTATTGACCGAGCGCTACGCCGAGTTCGGGTTGCCCGAATGGGTGTGGCCGCACATCGCCGAGTCGTGGAAACGCCGCGACCCGCACCTCTACGGGCGCTTCGACCTGCGCTACGACGGCCGCGGCCCGGCCAAGCTGCTGGAGTACAACGCCGACACCCCGACGTCGCTGCTCGAAGCCGCCGTCCTGCAGTGGCACTGGAAGACCGAGGTCTTCCCCGACGACGACCAGTGGAACTCCATCCACGAGCGGCTCGTCGAGCGCTGGGGCGAGATCGGCGCCGCGTTGCCGTCGAAGGAGCTGCACTTCACCTGGTCGAGCGGCGACTCGTCCGGTGAGGACCACATCACGACGTCGTACCTGCAGGAGACCGCGGCGGAGGCGGGGCTGGACACCGTCGGGCTTGCCATCGAGGAGATCGGCTGGGACCCGCTGCTCAAGCGGTTCGTCGACCTCGAAGAAGCGCCGATGAACACGATCGTGAAGCTCTACCCCTGGGAATGGGTGATCGAGGAGGAGTTCGGCCGCTACGCCGTCGACACGCTGCCGCAGACCCTGTGGGTCGAGCCGCTGTGGAAGATGCTGCTGTCGAACAAGACCCTCCTCGCGCTGCTCTGGGAGAACTACCCGGGACACCCGAACCTGCTCCCCGCGTTCAACGACCAGCCGGGGTTGCTCACCGAGTACGTGCGCAAGCCCAAGCTCGGCAGGGAGGGTGCGAACGTGCAGATCGTCGCGCCGGGTTACGAGACACAGACGGGCGGTGTCTACGGCGCCGAAGGCTACGTCTACCAGGCATTCGACCCGCTGCCCGAGTTCGAAGGGTTCCGGCCGGTGCTGGGCGCCTGGATCGTCGGCGACAACGCCGCAGGCCTCGGGATCAGGGAGACCTCGGGGCTCGTCACCGACGACGGTGCCGCGTTCGTCCCACACCGCATTCCTCAGTCGTGACAACAACCGAAACGACCAAGTAAACCTGGGAGAACTCCGTGCTCGTAGCGCTGTCCGAGACGTTCGGGACCGACCTGGTCAGGGGTATCGGCGCGATCGCGCTCTACGCGATCGTCGGCCTGCTCCTGATGCTGTTGGGGTTCTACGCGATCGACTTCACCACCCCCGGCAAGCTGTCGGACCTCGTGCGGCAGGGGTTGCCGAACGCGGTGATCATTACGGCGTCCGGTCTGCTGTCGATGGCGTTCATCATCGTGATCGCGATCTGGACGTCCTCGACGAACCTCGCTGAGGGCCTGATCACCTCGCTCGTCTACGGGCTCATCGGCATCGTCGCCCAGGTGGGGGCCGTGCGGCTGCTGGAGTGGGTCACCCGCATCGACGTGCGGTCGACCATCGAGAGCAAGACGTTGGCACCGGCCAGCTTCATCGTGGCGTCGGCGCACCTCGCGCTCGGTCTCGTAGTAGCCGTGGCGATCTCGTAGCGGCTACGGTTGGTGGGGTGCGGTTACTGCGAACGCCCGAGGACCGATTCGCCGACCTGCCCGACTTCGACTACCCGCCCCTGTACGCCGACCTGGACAACCCGGTGCTTGGCATCGTGCGCATCGGCTACGTCGAGGCGGGGCCGCCCGATGGACCTCCCATCCTGCTTCTGCACGGGGAGCCCAGCTGGTCGTTCCTCTACCGGAAGCTGCTCCCGGTGCTCGCGGCTGCCGGGTTGCGCGCCATCGCACCGGACCTGGTGGGCTTCGGGCGTTCCGACAAGCCCGCCGATGTCGCCGACCACAGCTACGCCCGGCATGTGGAGTGGTTGCGGGCGTTCGCGTTCGACGTGCTCGACCTGCGCGGGGTGACGCTGGTCGGTCAGGACTGGGGCGGGCTGATCGGCCTGCGGCTGGTGGCCGAGAATCCGGAGCGCTTCGCGGGTGTCGTCGCCGCCAACACCGGGCTGCCGACGGGGGAGCAGGACATGCCTGCGGTGTGGTGGGCGTTCCACGACGCTGTGCGGAAGGCGCCGGTGCTCGACATCGCGCGGTTCGTCCAGTCCGGCTGCACGACCCAGCTGACCGTGGCCGAGCGTGCCGCCTACGACGCGCCGTTTCCCAACGAGATGTACAAGGCGGGGCCGCGTGCGATGCCAGGACTGGTCCCGACCAGCCCTGACGACCCGGCGACGGAGGCCAACCGGGCCGCATGGACGACACTGTCCGGGCTGGACCTGCCGTTCGTGTGCGCCTTCTCCGACGGCGACCCGATCACTGCCGGGATGAAGCCGATGCTGCTGCGCCGGATGCCAGGTGCCGCGGGCAGGGAGCACCCGACAATCGCCGGTGCCGGGCATTTCCTGCAGGAGGACGCCGGGGAAGCCCTCGCCAGAGTGGTCGCCGACTTCGTCCGCGGCCTGTCATGACGCCCCGCCTTCCGCGGCGGCGATCGGTTGCAGTTGAGCGCCGACTACCCTCATCAACGTGATTGACCCCAGGACTCTGCGCGAAGACCCGGACGCGGTTCGCGCCTCGCAGCGCGCCCGCGGTGAAGACGCGGCCGTCGTTGACAAGCTGCTGGCTCTCGACGCCGAGCGCAGGTCCGCCATCGCCTCCGCCGACACGCTGCGTGCCGAGCAGAAGCAGCTCGGCAAGCAGATCGGCAAGGCAGCCGGTGACGAGCGCGAGGCGCTGCTCGCCACGGGCAAGGATCTCGCTGCGCGGGTCAAGGCCGCCGAGACCGAGCAGTCCCGCGCGAGCGCCGAGTTCGACGAGCTGCACCGGCGCCTGCCCAACCTCGTGCATCCGGCTGTCCCCGCGGGCGGCGAGGACGACTACGTGGTGCTCAAGCACGTCGGTACGCCCCGCGAGTTCGTCTTCACCCCGCGCGACCACCTCGAACTCGGTGAACGCCTCGGCGCGATCGACACCGAGCGCGGTGCGAAGGTGTCCGGCGCCCGGTTCTACTTCCTCACCGGTATCGGTGCGCAGCTGCAGATGGCCCTGCTCAACATGGCCGCCGCGCAGGCCGTCGAGAACGGCTTCCAGCTCATGATCCCGCCCGTGCTCGTGCGCCCCGAGATCATGGCGGGCACAGGGTTCCTCGGTGCGCATTCGGCGGAGATCTACCGGCTGCCGGAGGACGACCTGTACCTCGTCGGCACCTCGGAGGTGCCGCTTGCCGGCTACCACGCCGACGAGATCCTGGACCTCGGCAGGGGTTCCCGGCGTTACGCGGGCTGGTCGACGTGCTTTCGCCGGGAGGCCGGCTCGTACGGCAAGGACACTCGCGGCATCATCCGCGTGCACCAGTTCGACAAGATCGAGATGTTCGTGTTCTGCCGTCCTGAGGACGCCGAGGCCGAACACGACCGGTTGCTCGCGTGGGAAGAGCAGATGCTCGCCAAGATCGAGGTGCCCTACCGGGTGATCGACACGGCGGCCGGTGATCTGGGCACGAGCGCGGCCCGCAAGTACGACTGCGAGGCGTGGGTACCGACCCAGCAGGCGTACCGCGAGCTGACGTCCACCTCGAACTGCACGACGTTCCAGGCGCGCAGGCTCGGCGTGCGCTACCGCGACGAGAACGGGCGCCCGCAGGCCGCGGCGACGCTGAACGGCACGCTGGCGACGACGCGCTGGATCGTGGCGATCCTGGAGAACCACCAGCAGGAGGACGGTTCGGTCCGGGTGCCCGAGGCGATGCGGCCGTTCCTAGGCGGCCGCGAAGTCCTGGCTCCGGCCGGCGAATAGCGCGCCGGGCGCGGCGACGTCGGTGACGTTCGCCGCGCGCAGTGCCGCCCACATCGTCACCTGGTTCGCTGTCAGCACCGGAATGCCGAGGTGCTGTTCGAGCGGTGCGATCAGGTCGTAGGTCGGCACGTTCGTGCAGCTGACGAACAACGCGTCGGCGCCGGTGAGATCCATCCCGGTGACCGCGCGCACGACGTCGGCGTAGGAGATCTTCCAGATGTCGGCGAGCAAACCGAGACCGAAGCTCGCCGAGGTGGTGATGCCGAACTCGGCGAGGTAGGCCAGCAGCCGGTTGGTCACACCGTCCACATAGGGCGTGACGACGGCGAGGCGGCGCACCTGCAGCTCTTCGAGCGCACTCACCAGTGCACCCGATGTGGTCACCGCGGCGGGCGCCCCGGCCGCGAGCATCGCGGTGACGAGCGCGGCCTCCCCGGCGGCGCCGTCGACGAAGCTGCCCGACGTGCAGGCGTAGGCGACCGCGACCGGTTCGGGCGTCAGGACATCGCGCGTCGCGCGGCGCACGCCGTGTGGGTTGCCCAGCGCGGACGCGAGCTGCACCGTCACCGGCTCCGGCAGGTAGGGCAGCCGGGTGGTGTGCAGGGAGACGTGGTCGGGTAACCAGCGCCAGAGCTCGCGGTCCAGCGCGAAGTCGAACGGGGCGATCAGTCCGATCCCCGTGGGCTCCGGTAGCCCGATGACGTCGGTTTCGGTGAGCACACGGCCAAGGTAAGTTGCGCGCCCGCGCGCCAGTGCTATGTGTGCACAAGCTTCACCGGCGGGAAATGCGATGTAACCCGCGTGTCGAGAACTGTCCCGTTACGCTGTGATCCGTTAATCAGGTGGCAACAAACTCGAGCAGGGGGAACTGATCTTGCGTGCGAGCGCCTTCGGCGTGCTGGCGGCATGTGTCCTGCTCAGCGCCTGTTCCAGCACCCTCGGCGGCACCGCACAACCGCAGCCGGCGCCGCCTGTGCAGAGCAGCGCGAACCGCGTCGCGGCCGGTGAGCCGTGCGCCCTGCTGAGCCCGGAGCAGGCGAGCGGACTCGGCCTCGTCGCGGAAGGCGAGTTCGTGCCCGGTGAACGTGCGCGGCTGATGCCGCCGTCGTGTCAGTGGGCGCAGAGCGATCCCGCCTCGGAGCTGGACTCGCTCACGGCCGGCCTGGAGACCACGTTCTCGCTCGCGACCTATATGGATGGTGCCGAGCCGCTCGAGACACTGGAGTACGGCGGGCGCACCTGGGGGCACTATCCCGATCCGCTCACCGGCGGCTCGGTGTGCATGCTCGCGATCGAGCTGTCCGAGACCTCGTTCATCGTGCTGACCGCGAGCGACTTCAGCGACCCGGAGCGGGCCTGCGACGTCGCCAAGGCCGCGGCTCCCCAGGTGACGGCCAACCTGTCCGGCACGTAACCGCGCGAGTCCCCCGCTCCAGCCCGCGAGTCCCCCGGTCGGGCGCGCGAGTTGCCCGGTCGGGCGCGCGAGTTGCCCGTTCGGGCGCGCGAGTTGCCCGCTCCGCGTTTCAGCCCACGCGGTCGGCGATGTAGCCGGCGATCTCCAGCGCACTGGTCGCCGCCGGGGAGGGTGCGTTGAGCACGTGCACCTGGTTCGGCGCCGTCTCGATCAGGAAGTCGTCGACGAGGGAGCCGTCGGGGAGCATGGCCTGCGCTCGCACGCCTGCTCCGTACCGCACGAGGTCGCCCGGTTGCACAGCGGGGACCAGCCGGGCGAGGCTCGCCGCGAACCGCCGCCTCGACAGGGAGCGGCGCACCTCGTCCCGACCTGTCGGCCACGCGTAACGGCGCGCCAGCCGCCACGCGCCGGGAAACGTGGCGATCTCGGCCAGGTCGCGCAGCGACACGTCCCGCCAGCGGTAACCCTCCCGGCGCAACGCCAGCACGGCGTTCGGTCCCGCGTGGACACTGCCGTCGAGCATCCGCGTGAGGTGCACGCCGAGGAACGGCAGCGCCGGATCGGGCACCGGGTAGATCAGCCCGCGCACCAGGTGCCGCCGATCGGGCCGCAGCTCGTAGTACTCGCCGCGAAACGGCACGATCCGGGCCCGCGGTGCCAGTCCGGCCAGCCGCGCGACCCGATCGGCCTGCAGGCCCGCGCAGTTCACCAGCGCATCCGCCCGCAGCACCGCGGAACCGGTGGCGATCTCCACGCCGGTGGGCGATCCAGGCCGGATGCCCAGCGCCGGTGTGCCCAGGCGCAGGTCGGCACCGCCGTGCTGGAGCAGCCGGACCAGCGCGGTGCACACAGCGGGGAAGTCGATGACGCCGGTGGACTCCACCCGCAGCGCCCGCACACACGACACCTCGGGTTCGTACTCGCGGGCCTCGGCCGCCGAGATCATCCTCGCGGGCACCCCGTTGGCCGCGGCACGTTCGGCGAGCACATCGAGTGCGGGCAGCTCGCCTTCGTCCGTCGCGACGACCAGCTTGCCGCACACGTCCACCGGAACACCGTGTTCCCTGGCGAGCGCCACGATCGACCGGTTACCGGCCACCGACATGCGTGCCTTGAACGAACCCGGCCGGTAGTACAGGCCCGCGTGCACGACGTTGGAGTTGTGCCCGCTCTGGTGCGCCGCCCAGCGGGTCTCCTTCTCCAGGACGGTCACCCGTGCGCCGCGTGTCATCAGCTCGTTGGCGACGGCAAGGCCGATGATCCCGCCACCGATGACGACGACACGACGCACGGTCCGCCAGCCTACGCGGCAGCCGCGGTGGACGGAGTCCCGGCGGCGCGGACGTGCCGCAGCAGCACCGCGGCGAACACGGCGATCCCCACCATGGTCAGCGTTCCGACCGTGGCAATGATCTGGACCCCTTCCACGTAGGCCGCGGAGGCGGCGTCCACCAGCCGGGCACCGTCGGCCTGCGGCAGCTGTGCCGCCGTCGCCACAGCACCGCCCAGCGTGTCGCGGGCGGCCTCGACGGCCTCCGGCGGAAGCCCCGACGGAGCGGTGTCGGCGAAGGTCGACCGGTACACCGCGACACCGACGCTGCCCAGCACCGCCATGCCGAGTGCGCCGCCGAACTCGGTACCCGTCTCGGACAGCGCGGATGCGCTGCCTGCTCGCTCCTGTGGCGCGCTCGCCACCACCAGGTCCGTGGCCAGCGCCGCCACTACGCCGACGCCCGTCGCCATCAGCACGCTACCCGTCACGAGCCACGCGAGACCGCTGTCGACGGTGATCTGGGTGAGTATCGCGAACCCGCACGCCGCAAGCAGAAGCCCGGACGTGATGAGGTAACCGGGCCGGATACGTCTCGCGATCACGGCGGCCAGCGTGGTGCCCACCGCCATCCCCACGAAGTTCGGCGCCGACCACAGTGCCGCCGTGAACGGCCGCATCCCGAGCACCAGCTGGAGATACTGGGCCGCGGCCAGGCTCAACCCCATGACGGCGAACATCGCGGTCAACGCCGTCAGGATCGCCGCGCTGAACTCGCGCTTGCGGAACAGTGCCAGGTCGATCATCGGATGGGGCAGGCGCTGTTGCCGGTACACGAAGGCGACGCCGACGGGCAGACCGGCCACAATGGACACTGCGGCGACCGTGTCGAACCCGTGCTCGGCGATACGCTTGATGCCGTTGATCACGGGCAGCACCGCCGCGAGCGACAGCACGGCACTGAACAGGTCGAAGCGGCCCGGCTTCGGGTCGGCGTACTCGGGCAGCAGCAGCGGGCCGAGGATCAGCAGCAGCACCATTGCCGGCACGTTGATCAGGAACACCGAGCCCCACCAGAACTGCTCCAGCAGCAGGCCGCCGATGATCGGCCCGAGCAGGGCACCACCGGCGAAACCCGCCGTCCACAGCGAGATCGCGAGTGTGCGTTGCTTGGCGTCGTGGAACATGGCCCGGATGAGCGACAGTGTGGACGGGGCCAGCGTCGCGCCACCGATGCCGAGCAGTGCCCGTGCTGCGATCAGCATCTCGGCGCTGTTCGCGTAGGCCGAGAGTACCGAGGCCACGCCGAAGGCGCCCGCGCCGAGCAGGAGCAGCCGCCTGCGGCCGATGCGGTCGCCGAGCGAGCCCATGGTGATCAGCAGCCCGGCGAGCAGGAACCCGTAGATGTCGGCGATCCACAGCTGCTGCGAGCTCGTCGGTTCCAGGTCCGCACTGAGGAACGGCAGCGCGAAGAACAGCACGGACATGTCCATCGACACGAGCAGGCTCGGCAGCAGCAGTACCGCAAGGCCCGCCCACTCTCGCTTTCCGGCACGGCTCATTTCGCCACCTCGAACGTGACCTCGGGGGAGTACCGCGCGCTACCGTTATCGGCGTCGCCGAGGTAGAACCTGCTGGTCATGGTGCGCACCGCCGGGTCGAAGACCGTGCGCCACAAGGTCCGCCACGGCTGCTCGGGCACAGCCGACATCGCGGCCGCGTCCAGCGCCGCCCGCAGCGAACCCGCCGACAGTCGGCCTGCGGTCTCCTTGGCGAGCGCCCGCGCACGCTGGTAGGTCAGGAACGTCTCCGGCGTGTCCTCGGGCAGGTCCTGCACGTCGGGGTACTCGTGCAGCTGGTGGTTGGTCACGCACAACGGCCCGCCCGTGGCCTCGATGATGTGCTCGCTGTCGTGCGCGCCGCGCTCCCACACGAAGGCCTGCCCCGAGGCATCGGCTATGAGGTAGTGACACGGCACGCCCTCGTCGTACTGCTTTGCGCCGAGGAGTGCCTGCTTGGCCTGGTCGACGTTCTCGCACGTATCGAGCAGGAAACGCGGGACCTGCGTGATGTTGAGCCCCGCCTGTGGTGCAGGCGGGGCCGTCGGCCGGGATGTACTACCCAGCCCGGTCAGCAGCAGCGTGACGGTCAACCCGGCCTCGTTGATACCCTCCGTGCAGCCGTCCAGTTCGGACATGGTGAGCGCGGTGGAGGCCAGGCCGTTGTCGGGGTACATCGTGATGACGTAGGGACGCGACGCCGCACCCGGTTCCGTGAACAGGTCGTAGTTGCGGGCCACCCGGCCCTGCCCGTCAGCGGCCAGCACGGGCGGACACCACACCGCGGAGCAACCGGAGCCGTCGGGCAGGGTCGGCATGCCGTCGAGACAGACGTTGTCGGTCTCGGGGTCGAGGCCGAAGGCGGTCGCCGCACCGGACATACGGGCGTAGTGCTCGGGCCAGTTCCGCTCGAACCACGTCCATCGTGCGCGGTTGCGCAGCGGATCGATGTTCGCGGGAACCCAGCCCGCGCTGGAGCGGGCCTCTTCGGCAAGGGCGTGCCCGATGGTGGTCTGGTCGCCGCGGAGGACGAGATGTCGGACGGTCATGAAGTCGTGCCGTCCACCTGCGACGATGGTGAGCTCATTCATACCGGCGAGCATGTGTGCGCTCGCTGACCGCCCACGCACCAACCACTGACGGCGTCAATCCGCCGCGGTGACCACTGCCAGTGCATCGGCCTTGGCCAGCGCCGCACCGCGCGCGTGCTCGGCCGCGTAGACCTCGTCGCCGAGGCGGGCACGCGCGAGGGCCGATACCCGCGCCACATCCGGGTCCCCGGCGACGGCGGCGCCGCGCAAGGCTGTCGCGGCCCCGTGCAGCAGGGCCGCCCGCCGGGCATCGCCACGCAGGACGGCCACCCCGGCGAGCCCCTCGACCGCGGAGCCGGCCGTGAGCAGGTCCCGCCAGTCACGGCCGGACCGGAACGCGTGCAGGTGCCATTTCGTGGCCTCGTCCGCCGCGCCCTCCGCCTCGGCGAGCCGGCCGAGCTCCACCGCGATCTGGCCGCGGACCTCCTCGAAGCCGAATATCCCCTGCGGGCAGTCGGCCAGCGCCCGCTCACACAGCTGCCGGGCGCGGGCGAGGTCACCGGAGAGCCTCGCCACGATGCCCGAGCCGCATGCCGCGGAGGCGGCGATCTCGCGGATGCCCTGTCGCTCGGCGAGCTCTGCCGCCAGCGCGAAATCGGTCCGCGCCGCATCGAGACTGCCGGCGTGGATGCGAACCCGGCCGCGCAGGCACAGGATCGTGGCCTCGTCTTCGAGCGCATCGAGCTGTCTGCTCAGCTCGAGTGCCTCGCCGAGCAGCGCGATCGCGTTGGCGTGGTCGCCGCGCCAGCCCGTCAGCCTGCCCAGCTCCACCAGGGTGAGCGCGGTGCCCCAGCGCTCGCCTAGCGACTGGAATTCGATGCGCGCCGCGGCCAGCTCGGTCTCGGCCTCGGCAGCTCGTCCCTGGTAGAGCCGCAGCAGGCCCCCGCCCAAACTGTCCAGTGCCAGGTACCAGCGGTTCGCCTGTTGGCGCCACCGCAGCCGCAACGATCCCGCGATCTCCTCCCCAGGGATGCCGTTCATGGCGCCCCAGAGCACCAGCAGGAAGGGGTGCCGGGCCCGCAACTGCGACATGACGCCCTCGAACTCCGCCTTCATGGCAGGCAGGTGCTCGGCGAGCCGGTCCTGCCCTGCTTCGAAGGCAGCCGACAGGACGCACATCGCGTACTCCTCGGCCAGGCCCGGCGGAGCGCCCGGCTCGAGGTCGGCGAGCAGTTCGGCCGCGAGCGTGGCTGCTTCCGTGCGCCTGCCGCGCAGCCACCAGCACGGCAACAGCGCGGCCAGCAGCCGCAACGCCGTCCGCGTGTCGTCGGCGGCGGCCCAGCGGAAAGCGGCGTGCAGGTTGTCCTGCTCGGCGTCGAGCCTGCGCAGCCAGTCCAACTGCGCGGCGGTGAGCACGTGCTCCGCGGCCGTGCTCGTCAGCTCGAGGTAGTACTCGGCGTGCGCTCGCTGCAGTCGCTCGCGTTCACCGGCCTCGGTAAGCCGCTCGGCGCCGTACGCGCGCACCGTCTCCAGCATCCGGTAGCGGCTGTCGGCGCCGAGGTCGACGAGCGACTTCTCGACCAGCCCGGCGAGCACGTCCGGCAGGGTCTCCGCGGGTACATCGCACACCCGGCCCACGGCCGCGATCGTCGCACCGCCTGAGAACACGGTCAGCCTTCGCGCCAGCGTGCGCTCGGTGTCGTCGAGCAGGTCCCAGCTCCACTCGACCACGGCGCGGAGCGTGCGGTGCCGTGGTGCCGCGGTCCGGCTTCCCCGCGACAGCAGCCGGAACCGGTCGTCGAGCCGGGCCGCCACCTGTGGCACCGGCAGGGACCGCACCCTGGCGGCCGCCAGCTCGATGGCCAACGGCAGACCGTCCAGCGCACGGCAGATCCGCACCACATCGGCAATGCGCTCGGCGTTCGCCTCGAACCCGGGTGCCGCGGCGGCAGCCCGTTCGGTGAACAGGCGCACGGCGGCGTAGTCCAGCACGTCGCGGTCCGGCTGCCCCAGCGGGGGAACCGCGAGCTGCGGCACCGGGCACAGCCGCTCCCCCGTGAGGCCGAGCGCTTCCCGGCTGGTGGCCAGGATGCGGACATGCGGGCACTGGCCGAGCAGCTGCCCGGCCAGCTCTGCGGCCGCGTCGACGATGTGCTCGCAGTTGTCCAGCACCAGCAGCAGGTCGCGTTCGGCGAGTGCGTTGACGAGCCGCTCGACCGCGGGGCGGCGGCCGCTGCCCCAGGTGGCCAGCGTGGTTTCGCGCAGGCTGAGCGCGTCCAGCACGGCCTGCGGCAGGTCCGTACCCGTGGTCAGCGGCGCCAGTTCCACAAAGCACACCTCGCCGGAATGGCTGCGCACCGCTTCGATCGCGAGCCGCGTCTTGCCGGTTCCGCCCGGCCCGGTAAGGGTCACGAGCCGGGTGGTGCCGAGCAGCGAGCGGACCTCGGTGATCTCGGCGTCCCTGCCGACGAAGCTGGTGAGTTGCTCGGGTACCCCGCGCACCGGTTGCCGTGCGGCCGGCACCGGCTGATCAGCCCGCAGCACCTCGGCATGGGCGGTGGCCAGCTCCGTCGAGGGATCGGCGCCCAGCTCGTCGGCGAGGAACCGGCGGGCCTCGTCGAACGCGGCCAGCGCCTCGGCCTGCCTGCCACCGGCATGCAGCGCACGCACCAGCAGCACCCGAAGCCGCTCGCGCAGCGGATGCGCGGCGACGAGCCCGCGCAGCTCGGCGACCAGCGGCGCCGGATCGCTGATCGCCAGGTCCGCCTCGACGCGGTCCTCGGTCGTGGCGAGGCGCAGCTCCTCCAGCCGGTCGGCGGCCAGCTCGGGGACGTCGGCGAGCGCCGGTCCCCGCCACAACGCCAGCGCCTCGTGCAGTGCCGATCTCGCGGCCGCGTGCTCACCGGCGGACAGTGCCGCCCTGCCTCGTGCGGCCAGCCGCTCGAAACGGTGCGCGTCGACGTCGCCTGGCTCGACCGCGAGCCGGTAGCCGGCGGGATGGAACTCCACCAGGCCCGGCAGCGCCTGACGCAGCCTCGATACCTGTGACTGCAGTGCGTTGGCGACGCCCGCGGGCGGCTCCTCGCCGTACAGGCCGTCGATCAACCGCTGCCGCGGGACCAGCTCACCCGCGTTGAGCAGCAGCAACCCGAGCAGTGCACGGACCTTCGGCCCGCCGACGGCGACCGGGGCGTCGTCGGTTCCGCGCACGTCGAGCGGACCGAGGATGCCGAAACGCATACGTCGAGTATCCCGGTGACCGGCGCGGTGCTCTAAACCTCCGCACGTTTTCGGCCGACAGGAGTGTCATGACAGACCACCCCGGCAGCATCGCACTGGGCCAACCAACGGTCGGGGACGCGGAGCTCGCCGCGGTGGCCGAGGTGTTGCGGTCCGGCTGGCTGTCCGGTGCGGGGCCGGCCTGCGCCACGTTCGAGGAGCGGTTCGCCGCGGTCGCCGGTACCCGGCATGCGCTGGCCACCGCCAACTGCGGTAGCGCACTGTTCCTCGGCCTTCGGGTACTGGATGTGCGGCCCGGCGACGAGGTGATCGTCGGCGACTACACCTTCCCCGCGACCGGGCACGCCGTGCTGCAGGCCGGGGCGACACCGGTGTTCGCCGACGTCCGTCCCGACAGCTGGAGTGCCGATCCCGCCGCGGTCGAGGCACTCATCACCCCGCGCACCGTCGGCATCCTCGCCGTCGACGTCGCGGGCCAGCCCGGCGAGTTCGCCGAGTACCGCGCCATCGCCGACCGGCGTGGGCTGTGGCTGTTCGAGGACGCCGCGTGTGCGGCAGGTGCCCGGTACCGCGACCGCCCCGCCGGCAGCCTCGGTGATCTCGCCGCGTTCTCCTTCCACGGCCGCAAAGGCATCACCGCGGGCGAGGGCGGTGCGCTCGTCAGCGATCGTGCGGACCTCATCGAGCGTGCCCGGACCCTGCACAGCTACGGCATCGAGCCCGCCCTGCGCCGCGAACACGAGACCGCACTGCCCATCCCCGCGTTCCACGAGGCCGGCTACAACTTCCGGATGTCCGAGGTCCAGGCCGCGATCCTGACGGTGCAGCTGGATCGCCTCCCCGCGCTGCTCGCGGCGCGCCGCTCGGTCGCGCGGCGCTACCACGCGGGGTTGGCCGGCCTCGACGGCGTCCGTACGCCCGTGGCGCTGCCCGACCGCGAGCACCCGTGGCAGTCGTACCTGCTCACCATCGAACCGCCGCTGTCCAGGGACGCCGTCGCACTGCGGCTACGCGCGCAGGGGGTGCAGTGCAACTTCGGCACCTACGCCTCGCACCTGCAGCCGGTGTACGGCCTGCGGCAGCGACTGCCGGTGTCAGCGGAGGCCTTCGCCAGGCACCTGGCGATTCCCATGCACGCCAACCTCACCGACGTCCAGGTCGACCGTGTCATCGCGGCCGTCGGGGACGCCATCGACTAGGAGAGAGATGCCAGACAAGAAGGTGTTCTTCACAGGTGGAGCCGGTTTCATCGCCGCGCACACCATCCCGCTGCTGCTGGAGCGCGACTACTCCCTCGTCATCTACGACAACATGGCGCGGGGTGACCGGGAACGCGTCAACGCCTTCGTCGGCACCGGCAAGGTCGAGCTCGTCGAGAAGGACGTTCGCTACGGCGGTGGGGTGCGCGAGGCCATCCGCGGGTGCACGCATGCGATCCACTTCGCGACCGTGTCGATCAACAAGTCGATCGCTGACCCACACGAGTCCATCGACATCAACATGACGGGCAACCACAACGTGTTCGCGGCGGCCGCCGATGAGGGCGTCGAGCGGCTGGTCTTCGCGTCGTCGGCGTCGGTGTACGGCGACCCGAGCACGTTGCCCATGCACGAGGACGATCCGCTCGATCCGTTGACGCCGTACTGCATCGCCAAGCGCGCCGGTGAGGACCTGCTGCGGTTCTACGAGCGGCAGCGTGGCCTGTCGTGGACGGCGCTGCGGTTCTTCAACGTGTACGGGCCGGGGCAGAAGATCGAGGCCTACTACACCTCGGTGATCAACCACTTCATCCAGCGCCTGCGGGCAGGCCAGTCGCCGGTCATCGACGGCAAGGGCGAGCAGTCGATGGATTTCGTGCACGTCGCCGATCTCGCGCGGGCCGTGGTGCTGGCTCTGGAGTCGGAACAGGCGAACCTGCCGATCAACATCGGCACGGGTGTCGACACCTCGATCGCCACGCTGGCCAAGATCCTCATCGATGCCGTCGGTGTGGCTGTCGAGCCGCAGTTCAACCCGCGGGACGTGCTCGTGACCCGCCGCGCCGCCGACATCGACCGTGCCCGCGAGGTACTCGGCTGGGAACCGGAGATCTCGGTCGAGCAGGGGATGTGTGACCTGGTGCGTGAGTCGGCGGGATGAACGCAACAGGCTTGCCGCCCAACGACTTCCACCCGATGGCCTGGATCAGCGGTGATCCGCAGATCGGCGCCGGAACGTGGATCGGCGCCTTCACGGTGGTGGACGGCTCCGGCGGGTTACGCATCGGCAAGGGCGTCGACATCTCCTGCGGAGTGCAGATCTACACACACAACACCACGAGGCGTTGCGTGTCCGGGCGCGCGTGTCCCGACGTGGACCGGGCGCCGGTGACCATCGGCGACCACGTGTTCCTCGGTGCGAATGCGGTAGTACTCATGGGCGTGACGATCGGCGACTCCGCTGTCATCGGTGCGGGCGCCGTGGTGACCAGGGACGTACCCCCGCGCACTGTCGTCACCGGCGTGCCTGCCCGTCCGGTTGGTACTGTCCACATTGCAGGGTCGGATGTGCGGATCGAGTACCACGCATGAGAATCGCGGTCGTCAACAACTTCTACCCGCCTAGGGTCGGCGGCAGCGCCCACCTGTCGGAGTCGCTGGCCAAGGGCTACGCGGCTGCGGGTAACGAGGTGCTGGTGGTCACCGCCGCGCATCCGGACGCTCCCGCCGACGAAGTCGTGGGCAGGATGCGGGTGGTTCGCCTGCCCGCGGTGCGGCTGCCACGGACCAGGCTGGCGGTGAACTTCGATGTGGCGTTCTCCCTGCGGCCGTCCCTGCCGCGCCGGATCCGTGAGCTGCTGGACGAGTTCCGGCCGGACGTGATCCATCAGCACGGGCAGTTCTTCGACCTCACGTGGGCGACCGGGCTGTGGGCCCACCGCAACGGTGTCCCGGTGCTGCTGAGTGTCCACACGAGACTAGAGAGTCCGCGCAGGCTGTACCAATGGGTGTTCCGGGCGCTCGATGCCGCGGTCGTCGCGCCCATTCTGCGCCGTTACCGGCCGCGGTTCGTGGTGATGGACGTCCAGATGGGCGACTACATCGGGCGCCGGTATCGCGGGGCGATCGCCGGTACGGTGGCCATTCCGGTCGGTGTCGATCCGGATTGGGTGCGTGGTGGCGACCCGCGGATCGTGCGTGAGCGCCACGGTCTCGGTGACGCGCCGGTGATCCTGTCCGCCGGGCATGTGATCCCGCTGCGTGACCGGCTGGGGCTGGTGGAGGCGTTGCCGGGTGTGCTGGCGCGGGTTCCGGACGCGAAGCTGGTCGTGGTCGGCGGCGTGTACTTCGACGCCTTCTTGCAGCGGGCCGCGCAACTCGGTGTCGAGGGCGCCATCGTCACCACCGGTGCCGTACCGAAGCGGGACATCCCGCACTATCTCGCCGCCGCGAGCGTGGAGTGCCACGAGCTGCAGGGTTTCGGCTTCGGTACGGCGAGCCTGGAGAGCATGGCGGCCGAGGTGCCGGTGGTGGCCGTGGTGCGGGAGGACAACTTCCCCGGAGTCCGGTTGGTGGACCGGGAAAACGTCCACCTGGTACCGCAGGACGAGCCGGATACTCTCGCGGATCGCCTCGTCGAGATCGTCAACGACCCCGCAGGCTCCCGCGAGATCGCCAGGGCCGGCGCGGAACTCGTCGACAAGCACTTCGCCCTCGAAACGGTACTGACCCAACACCTCGACACGCTGACCACCATGTACGCCAGGTACTAACCCGCGCGAGTCCCCCGCCCAGGCACGCGAGTCCCCCGCTCGGCTCCGCGAGTTGCCCGCCCAGGCGCGCGAGTTGCCCGCCCAGGTGCGCGAGTTGCCCGCTCGGGCACGCGACTTGCCCGCCCAGGCACGCGAGTCCCCCGTCCGGACGCGCGAAGCGCCCAGCCGGGGACCTTTCGGGTGTTCGCGCGCTAGGTGGGGCTGCGCCAGGGAGGGCTGCCGACCCAGAACATCGCGATCGCCATCGCGCCCGTGGGCACCAGTGTCCCGCTGCCGCGGGCCCGATACGAAGCCGTGACACCCCGCGGCCGGGGACGCTGGAGCGGGCAACTCGCGGTCCTGAATGGGGGACTCGCGCGCCGGAGCGGAGGACTCGCGGGCCCGAGCGGGCAACTCGGCGGCCTGGGCGGGGGACTCGCGGCGTTAGGTGGCCGACGCTAGTACGCGGTCGACTACCTCGTGGGCAGGGAGTATGGAGGCGCGTTCGGGCTCGGCATCGGCTACCCCGTCCAGCAGGTCGACAAAGCGATCCAGCTGTGTCGCCAGCGGTTCCCGCGCGGTGACCAACTCGGGCAACTCCACGATCGCCTGCTGCCGGTAACCACGACCCTCCGGTGTCGCCGCGTCGTGGGACACGTGCCGGTAAACGGTGACGTCCCGGCGTAACAGGTCGATCTCGATCATCCGGTCCAATTCGGACACCACGAGTGAGCGTACCTTCCGCTGGCCGAGCCGGGACGCCGAGATGGTGGCCAGTCCCGTCGGGAACGTCAGCACCGCGTCGACGGTATCCTCGGCGCCACCCGCCGAATCGGGATGGAAGTGGCCGGTGCCGGACACCGTTGCAGTCGGCCCGCACCCGCCGAAGAACTGGATCGCCAGGTCGACATCGTGCACCAGCAGATCCCACGCCACCCCTGTCCGGATCCGCGGCGCGTACGGCCCGTGTCGCCTGGCCACCAGGTGCACGGGCTGCTCGATCAACGCGCGGGCGGTGAGCACGGCGGGGTTGTACCGTTCCAGCAGCCCGCACATCAGCGGAACGTCCGCGCGCCGCGCGAACTCGAGGATCTCGGCAACCGCCGCCAGGCTGTTGGACAGCGGCTTCTCGACCAGCAACGGCTTACCCGCGTGGAGTACCTCGACCGCCTGCTTGTGATGCAGCTCGGTCGGTGACGCCAGCACCACGGCGTCCACATCGGACAACGTACCCATGCCGGGTGTCCATACTGCACCGTACTGATCGGCGAGCGCCTGCCCTGCCGACTCGTACGGATCGACCACCCGGACCAGAGTCGTACGCTCGTGCGAGGCGAGCACACGGGCATGCAGCGAGCCCATGGCGCCGGCGCCGACGAGCGCGATCCGATGTGGAGCACTCACGCGCCGAGCTCCTCGCGCACTGCCGCGATGATCGTCTCCACCTGCGCGTCGGTCAGTGCCGGATGTACCGGCAACGACAGCGCCTGGTCGGCGATCGCCGCCGCCACCGGGAGGTCCCGCGCGGATACGGCGGGGACGAGCGGATGCCCGCGGTAGCAGTCGTAGTCGAAGACGAGCCTGGGGTAGTAGACACCGCTGCCGATTCCTCGCGCGTTGAGCGCCTCCGCCAGCTCGTCGCGGGACAGCATCGCGTGCGGTCCGATCAGGACGGTGTATTGATGCCAGACGTGCTTGCGGCCGGGCAGCGTGGCCGGTACGGCCAGCCCTGGCGTCCCGCCGAGCCCCTCGGTCAGCCGCTGCGCGTTGCGCTGGCGGGCCGCCGACAGCGCAGGTAACCGTTCCAGCTGCGGAATGCCCACGGCGGCGTGCAGGTCGGACATCCGATAGTTGTGTCCAGGCACCACATAGTCGTAGCGGGCACGCATGCCCTGGTTGCGCAGCAGGCGCAGTCGGTCGGCGAGCCGCTCGTCATCGGTGGTGATGACCCCGCCCTCGGCGGTCGTGATGTTCTTGGTGGCATACAACGAGAAACAGCCGAGTCCGTACGAACCGACGGGCCGCCCCTCATACGCCGCGCCGACGGCCTGCGCCGCATCCTCCACAAGGTACAGATCGGCCTCGGCGGCCAGTGCCGCGTGCTTACCCATGTCCGCAGGCTGCCCGTAGAGGTGCACGGGCAGCAGAACCCGGGTGCGCGGGCCGATCGCCGCGGCCGCGGCGTCCGGGTCGAGCGCGAAGTCGTCGCGACAGATGTCGGCGAAACGCACTGTCGCACCGGCCTCGATGATCGCGTTGAGCGTGGCGACGAACGTGAACGGCGAGGTGATCACCTCGTCACCCGGCTCGAGGTCGAGCACCTCCAACGCCGCGACCAGCGCCGTCGTGCCGCTGTTGACGGCGATCGCGTGGCGGGTCCCCGCGACGCCGGCGAAGGCACGCTCGAAGCGGTCGACCATCGGCCCCTGCACGAGACCGCCCGATCGGAGGACCTCGGTCACCAGCGGTTCGGCGTCGCGGACGTCGACCACGGACAGCGGAATCATGCGGCGGCTCATCCTTTCCGTGGGGGACCTGGCGAGTACAGTGAGCGCCCGGCCATGTAACCAGCTCGTCACTGGCACGCCAACGAATGGATTCCCTTGGCTAACCGGATTCACCCGACCGCGCTCATCGGTGCGGGGGTCGAGCTCGGCGAGGACAACGTCGTCGGGCCCTACACCGTCATCGTCGGCCCTGCCGTCCTCGGTGCCGGCAACTGGATCGGCCCGCACGTCACCATCGGAACGCCCGGCGAGGACCGCACCGGGCCGCACCCGGTCGCGTGGGACAGCGCGCCGGCAGGCGATCCCGCGCGCGATGGATACGGTGTCCGGATCGGTGATGGCAACCGGATCCGCGAGTACGCCAGCGTTCACCAGGGCACGCGGCGGCCGACGACCATCGGCAACGGGACCTACCTTCTGCGGGGCAGCCACGTCGGGCACGACGTGCGCGTCGGTGACGGGGTGACGCTGGCCTGCGACGTACTGCTGGGCGGGCACACCGACGTCTGGGCGCTGGCCAATCTCGGCATGGGCACGGTCGTGCACCAGGGCTGCCGCATCGGTCCCGGGGCGATGGTCGGCATGGGTTCCGCTGTGCGCCGGGAGGTCGGAGCCTTCCTGGTCTGCGTCGGCAATCCGGCGAGGGTGACCGGAATCAACGACGTGGGCCTTGTCCGGCAGGGCATGGACGAGGCCGCGATCGCCGCGCTGGAGCCGTGGCTGAAGGGCAAGGGGGAACTCCCGGCGGACGGGGTGCCGGACGACCTCTTTACCGTGATGAAGGCGTGGAACGCGCGCGAGGTACCGACCGGATAGGGGCGACATGACGGAGATCGCTGGCAGGCTCCGCGAGGTTTTCGTGGAAACGCTCGACCTCGGCGCGGACGTCGACGTCGAGAAGCTCGAGTACCGCGGCATCGAGGCGTGGGACTCGGTCGGGCACATGACGCTGGTCGCCGCCATCGAGGACGCCTTCGACGTGCAGTTCGACACCGACCAGGTCATCGACATGAGCAGCTTCAAGGTCGCCCTCGACCTGGTTCGGGAGCTGCTGGCAGCCGATGCGTGATCTATTGGCCGGCAAGGTCGCACTCGTCACCGGTGGCACCCGCGGCATCGGGCTCGCGACGGTGCGGGCGCTGGCCGATGCTGGCGCCACGGTCGTGCTCACCGGCAGGGACGAGGCCACGGCCAAGGATGTGGCCGCCGCGCTCGGCGCCGCCGTGACCGGGCGGGCACTCGACATCACCGACGCG
Organism: Saccharomonospora sp. NPDC046836; assembly: GCF_040645195.1. Classification (NCBI taxonomy): domain Bacteria; kingdom Bacillati; phylum Actinomycetota; class Actinomycetes; order Pseudonocardiales; family Pseudonocardiaceae; genus Saccharomonospora; species Saccharomonospora sp. NPDC046836. The sequence goes on along the minus strand of NZ_JBEYXW010000001.1, from coordinate 431,000 downwards.
AAGGCGGTGTCGAACGCCGTCCGGGAGGTGACGCGTGAACACGGCAGGCTCGACATCGCGGTCGCCAACGCGGGCGTGCTGGAGGACGCGCTGATCGGCATGATCCGCGAGGACCTCGTCACGACGATGTTGTCCACCAACGTCGCCGGCACGATCCACACCGTGCAGGCCGCGGCGCGGGCCATGATGCGCAGGAAGGCCGGGGCCATCGTGGTGCTCGCCTCGATCGTCGGCGAGCGGGGCAGCGCGGGGCAGACGGCGTACGCGGCATCGAAGGCCGCCGTCGCGAACGTCGCCCGCTCGACCGCCAAGGAACTCGGCCGCTACGGCATCAGAGTGAACGCGGTCGCGCCCGGCGTGATCCAGACAGCCATGACGGCACATCTCGGCGAGGACGTGCTCGCCGAGCGGGTCGGCAGTACGCCGCTCGGCAGGCTCGGCGAGGCCGAGGAGGTCGCCAAGGCCATCCGGTTCCTGGCCAGCGACGAGGCGTCGTTCGTGACAGGTCAGGTGCTCGGCGTCGACGGGGGGCTGGTGCTGTGACCCCGCTGGTGAGCGATGGCGCCCGGCTCGTCGATGTCGTCGGCGAGCGCAGTCTCACGGGCGCCGAGTTGACCGCTGCGATCGAGCGGGTCGCCGCGGAGCTGTCCACGCTGCCCGACGGCGTGGTGTTCGCCCGCACTGGTCTGGACCTATCGAGCGTTCTCGGCTACCTCGGCGCGATCGAGGCGCGGCGCGCCATCGCCCTGCTCGATCCCGTGCTGAAGGGCGAGGTCCTCGAGCGGTTCGTCACGCGGTTCCGGCCCGCGGCCCTGCTCGCCGCACCGGACACCGCGCCGCCACCGGGGTACACCGCGCGGAACGGCCACTGGGTGCGACAGGATTCCGACGGTGTGCATCCGCACCCCGACCTGGCGGTGCTGCTGTCGACCAGCGGCACGACCGGGGCGCCGAAGCTCGTGCGGCTCTCCCGGCAGGCACTGCTCACCAACGCCGAGGCCATCGCGGACGCACTCGCCATTCACCATGGTGAGGTGGCGCCGACCAGCCTCCCGCTGCACTACAGCTTCGGCCTTTCGGTGCTGAACTCCCACCTGGTCCGTGGTGCATCCGTGGTCATCGAGCCGTCCGGCCTCCTGACCCGCGGCTTCTGGAACACGGTCACCGACCATCGCGCGACGTCACTGGCCGGGGTGCCCTACCACTACGAGATGTTGCGGCGGCTCAAGTTCGATCCGCAGCGCTACCCGACATTGCGGACACTGACGCAGGCCGGTGGGCCGCTGCGAACGGAGCTGGTGGCTCACTTCAACGACACGATGCTCGCTGCGGGCGGCCGCATGTTCGTGATGTACGGGCAGACCGAGGCCGCGCCCCGGATGGCGACGGTTCCGGCCGAGCGGCTCGCCGAGAAGCTGGGCTCGGCCGGGGCGGCGCTGCCGGGCGGCGCGTTCACGATCCGCCGCGACGACGGCGAGGAGACCACGCACCCCAAGATCGTCGGCGAGGTGGTCTATCGCGGCCCGAACGTGATGATGGGCTACGCGGAGACCGAGGCAGAGCTCGCGCGCGGCGACGACATCGGCGGCGTGCTGACCACCGGCGACCTCGGTTACCTCGACGAGGAGGGCTTCCTCTACGTCACCGGCAGGCTCAAGCGGATCGGCAAGGTCTTCGGCAACCGGGTCAACCTCGACGATCTGGAGCAGGCGGTGCGAGCGGGCGGCGCCGGGATCGACGTGGTCGCCGCGGTGGCGGGTGACGACCGGATCGTGCTGTTCGCCGAGGGCGCCGGCAGCCAGACCTGCCGCGAGGTGTCGCGGGCACTGGCCGAGCGCATGCACCTGCATGCCAGCGGGTTCGATGTGCGTCCCATCGCCGCGGTACCGCTGTTGTCCAGCGGGAAGGTCGACTACCGCCGGCTGGAGCTGGAGCTGTGACGGGGGAGTCGCTGCTGCCGGAATTGGCGGAGCTGACGGCGCACCACCGGCAACGCTGCCCCGGCTACGACCGCGTCCTCACGGCGCTGGGGGTGTCACACGACGCGGTGTTCGGTGAGATCGCTGAGCTGCCCTGGCTGCCCGTACGGCTGTTCAAGACGCACGAGCTGAAGAGCATCGCCGACGACGAGGTGTTCAAGGTGCTCACCTCGTCCGGCACGACCGGTTCCGGCGCGTCCCGGATCTACCTCGACAGGGCCGCGGCGGCCGAGCAGGCGCGGCGGCTCGCCGCGACAATGCAGGCGGTCCTGGGCAGGCAGCGGCTACCGATGCTCATCGTCGACAGGCCCACCGTGGTGAAGAACCGGCGCTCGTTCTCCGCGCGCGGTGCCGGGGTGCTTGGCATGTCCTCCTTCGGCCGTAAGCACGTCTACGTGCTCGACGAGCACGAGCGGCCTGATCCGGAGGCCGTGCGGGGATTCCTGGCCCGGCACGGGGAAGCACCGTTTCTGATCTTCGGCTTCACCTTCCTGGTCTGGCAGTACCTCTACGAGCTTGCGCGCGAGCACCGGTTCGACCTGTCGAACGGCATCCTCATCCACTCCGGTGGCTGGAAGAAGCTCGCCGACCGCGCGGTTGGCAACGCCGAGTTCCGGCGCCGGTTCGCCGCCGACACCGGTCTGGTCCGCATTCACAACTACTACGGGATGATCGAGCAGATCGGCACGGTGTTTCTGGAAGGGCCATCGGGAGGTTCCCTCTACTGCCCGGACTTCGCCGACGTGGTGATCCGGGACCCGCTGACCTGGCGCGAGCAGCCCGTCGGAACACCCGGGGTGATCCAGGTCGTGAGCACGCTGCCGCGGTCCTACCCCGGGCACGTGCTGCTCACCGAGGACGTCGGTGTCTGCCATGGCATCGATGACGGCGACTGGCCCGGTAAGCGGTTCACCGTGCTCGGCAGGCTGCCGAGGGCCGAGGTCCGCGGCTGTTCCGACACCTTCACCGGCAGGGCGGCATGACCCTCGTCCAACGGTTCCCCGCCGGGGCGCCCGTCGCGCCCGATGCGCTGGTGACGCAGGTACGTGGCGCCGAGTCCCCGCGGGTCGGTGACGAGCGCATTGTGGCTTTCCTGGGGGCGTTCGCGCGCAGGCTGTTGGCGCCGACGTCCGCACGCCGCCATCCCGAGCTGGCCTCGCTCGGCTTCTTCCTCCGGAGCTCCGAGCTTGCTCGGATCACCGCGCCGGGCCCCCGGCTGCGGGTGCCCCGTGGGCTGGTGTTCCACGTGCCACCGGCCAATGTGGACACCGTGTTCGCGTATTCGTGGGCGTTGTCGGCGCTGGCAGGCAACCGCAACATCGTGCGTATCTCACCGCGTGGCGGCGCGGTAGCGGATGCCCTCCTCGCCGTGCTCGGGGACACGCTGTCTGATGTGGATGCCGAAACGGCAGCGCTCGTAGCCGCGACCCAGCGCATGGTCACCTACGACCGCAGCGACGCTGCGGGCACCGCGTTCTCCGCCGCCTGCGACCTGCGGGTGATCTGGGGCGGCGATGCGTCGATCGCCGCGCTGCGCCAGTACCCGCTCGCGCCGCACGCGCGCGACCTGACCTTCCCGGACCGCTCGTCGTTCGCGATCGTGTCCGTCCGGGCATGGCAGACGGCCACACCGGAGGCGCGTGTTCGCGCCGCGGAAGCGTGCTACGCCGATGCGTACTGGTTCGACCAGGCCGCCTGTTCCTCACCACGAGCGATCTTCTGGGTCGGTGATCCGGACGCGGCCGCCGATGCCGCTGCGGAGTTCCGCGCGCTGCTCGCCGGTGTGCTGGAGCGCAAGGCGCATGTGCCCGATCCGGCGATGGCTGTGCAGAAACGGGTATCGGCGTACGGCGCCGCCGCTGACGGTGCCGTACGGGCGCTGAGCTTCACCGGGCCAGGCGACGGAATCGCGATACTCGAGCTCACCGAACCCGCCGCCCTGCCGCGTCGCTGGCTGGGCGCGGGCACGTTCGCACAGACGAGCGTGCGCACGCTGACCGAACTGGTTCCCGTCGTGACCGGCAGGGACCAGACGGTCTGCTATTTCGGCTTCGCCCGCGAGGAGCTGACCGGGTTCGCGCACGCACTTGCCGGACGCGGGGTCGACCGCTTCGTCCCGTTCGGCTCGGCGCTGACGTTCTCCGCGACGTGGGACGGCTACGACCTTTTCGCCGAGTTCACCCGGCTGGTGACCGTCCAATGAGCACACTCGCACTCGACACACCGCGGCGGCCGGTCCGCGCCCGTGTCCTCGACGCCGTTCGCTGGGCCGCGCTCGCCGCAGTGCTGGCCTTCGCCCTGCGCCAGCTGGTGGTGAACTGGCCCGAGTTCTGGCACACCATCACCGCCATCGCGTGGCAGTCGTCCGTGCTGAGCCTTGCCGCGTTGATCGCCAGCATCGCCGTCACCAGCTATGGCTGGCAGGTCATGGTCGACCAGCTCGGCCCGCCCGTCGGGTACCGGAGGGCAGCGCAGATCTGCCTGGTCGGGCAGCTCGGCAAGTACGTGCCCGGCTCGTTGTGGGCCTACCTGCTGCAGATGGAGCTCGGCAGGCGGGCGGGTCTGGCCCGCGCACGGGTGTTCACCGGTTCGCTCGTCCAGTTCGGTGTCGGCCTGGTCGCCGCGCTCGTGTTGTCGCTGCTCGCGTTGCCGATGCTGGGCCAGGACGCCGTGTGGCTACTGGTACTCGTTCCGGCCGGGCTCGCCGCGCTGCACCCTCGGATCCTGACCTGGGGCGCCTCACTGGTACTGCGGGTACTCCGCAGGCCGCCGCTGGGGCAGGCGCTCGGCTGGCCCACGATCGGCCGCGTGTTCGGAGCCGCGCTCGGGGCGTGGACGCTGCAGGGCCTGCACCTGTGGCTGCTGGTCAACTCGGTGGGCGCCCCCGGTGTCGACGGGCTCGTGCTGTGCATTGGCGCCATGGCCATCGCGATGACGGCGGGCACGGTCGCATTCCTGCTGCCCAGCGGCGCCGGCGTGCGGGAACTGGTGCTCGTGGCCGTGCTGACCGCGGGTGGCGTCTCCACCGGGCAGGCGCTGGCGTTCGCGCTCGCCTCACGGGTGATGTTCACCGTGGCCGACCTGGTCACCGCGGGCGGCGCCGCCGCACTCAGCCGAGCTCGCCCGGCTCCGGAATGAGCCGGTACACGGCCGCGTCGGCGTTGCGGTAGACCAGCTCCAGGAACGGCAGCTGGTCCAGACCGATCAGGCCGGTCGCGCGAGGTGCGTTGGCGGGGTAGCCGTGCTGGCCGAGGATCACCCAGCGGACGTTCAGCCTGCGCACGGCCGCCCGCACGTCCACATTGGTCTGGTACTCCCGGAAATAGTTGGCGAGCAGCACGGCGTCCGGCGGCGAGATCGAGCCGTCGAAGTGCGCCGCGACCGAGCGGACCCCGCCGACAGCGTATGTCCACACGGTACCGTCCGTGCGGTCGTTCATCGCCCACTCACCGGGTCCGGCTCGCCTGCCGAGTTCCAGCATCGCCGCCGCCTCGTCCCTGGTCACCGGCAGCACATGCGGGTCGAACGTGTCCTTGTTGCCGAACGTGGGCCCGATGTAGGCGGCGTTGGCGCGCGCGTACAGCCCGCCGCTGCCCACCGCGAACGCCCCCAGTACCAGTGCCGACAGGGCGAAACCGGCCGCCTTTCGCCACGGCAGCACGCCGGAAAGCCGCTCGCGTAGCCATTCCTGTGCCCCGGCGAGACCGTGCGCGGCGAGCACACACAGTGGAACGCTGGCCAGCGCGATGAACCGGTACGGGTCGTCCCACCACGGCCGGGACAGCGCCATCACCAGCGGCGAGTCCGAGGTCGCGACAGCCACGAACAGCGCGCCCGTCAGCACCGCGGTCCCGCCCAGCCAGCGCAACGTACCCAGCCTGCCGAAGAACACCACGCCGAGCAGCACCGCGATCGTCAGCCACACCTGCGGCTGCTCCGTGAAGTGCTGGAACACCAGCAGCGAGCCCAGCGCCTCGGCGACGCTCGCCGTGCTGGGCCAGCCGCGGTACAGGTAGTCGCCGCTCGCGAGTATCAGCGCACCCCACAGGTGTGGCGCGGTGACCAGCGCGCTGAGCACGGCGATCGGCAGGAGGGCGAGCAGGTCTCGCCACACCGGCCGCGCACGGTCGGCGGCGAACCAGCGCTGCAGCAGAACCGGCAGTGCGAACAGGATTCCGCCGAACAGCGTGGAGGTGTGGACGGTCAGCAGCCCGGTCGCTGCGAGGACGAGCAGCAGGCCGGTGTCGGCGGCTGGTCTGGACAGGTAGCGATGCAGTGCCACCGCCCCGATGGGCAGCAGCGCGAGCCCGAGTACATACGGCAGCAGCGGACCGCGCATCGCCTGGTACACCGTGACACTGGAAGCGGCCACCACGAGCGGCACCGTGCCGGCGAGCACTGCACGCCCGCGGAACGCCCGCACGAGCGTGACCAACGACAGGCCCAGCACGCCGGGCAGCAGCACGGTGTTGGCGTTCAGCACGGCCGGGACGGGTGCTCCGGTCACCTGATACACCAACGCGCCGACGAGGTGGTAGGCGTTCGGGTAGAACATGCCGTCGGGGTACCAGTTGAGCGTGCCCATGCCGGTGAGCCCGCCGTCGCCGGTCTCGGCGATGTAGCGGATTCCGTTGGCGTGGAAGACGGCGTCGAAGCCCTGCTGGATCGCGTCCAGCCGTCCGGCGCCGGCGAGCACAGTGGACAGTCCGAGCACAGCACCGAGTAGCACACACCCGGCGACGGCGAGGTTGCCGTAGCGGTCCCACAGCCCGCCGGGTTCCCGCGGTGCCCGCCTGCCGACCGCGAACGCGACGGCGGCGCAGATCAGCACGGCAACGACGAAGGTGCCGAGGTTGAACGGCAGCCCGATCAGCGCGTACCACGGTCCGGCGAGCCCGGCGATCGCGTAGGTCACCAGCGGCGCACTGCCGGCGAGCAGCCAGCCCCGCAGGCCGAGTAGCGCGCCGGCCAGCAGGCCGGGCACGAACACGACGAGCAGGTAGACGGCGATCGTCGCCGCCGAGGCGAACACGCTCATGCTGGTCGGCACGTGATCACCGGGTTGTCTCCTCGTCGTTGGGCACCCCGGCGCGGGCCGGGCTGAGTGGCCTGGTTAGTTTTGCCGCACGAAAGTCCTGGGGTGGGGGCGGGGGTGATCGCATGGTCGCCGTCATGGCGGGCGTGTGGCTTGCGCTGGCCGTCTTCGTCGTCACCGCCTGGCCCCGCCTGATGACGAGCAAGGTGTGGCGGGTGTGCGCGCTGCTGCTGGCGCTGGCACTGTCGTTCGTGCAGCAGCTGCTGTTCTCGACCGTGGCCGAGGATGCCTACATCAGCTTCCGGTACGCCCGCAACATCGCCGACGGCGACGGGCCGGTGTTCAATCCGGGTGAGCGGGTCGAGGGCTACTCGAACTTTTTGTGGACAGTGCTCATCGCGCTGTCGAGGGCGATGTTCGGCTGGGATGTCCAGACCGGTGCCGTCGTGCTCGGCATCGCGTGCACGCTCGGTTGTGTACTGGCGGCGTACTTCCTGGTGAACCGGATCGTTGCGGTGGCGGAACCGGACGGACCGGGGCTGCCGGCGCTCGGTGTGGGCGCCGCCGTTGTCACCGCAGGCGCGAGTTCGCTCGCCGCCTACGGAGCTTCCGGTCTGGAGACCCCGCTCTTCCTGCTGCTGATGCTGTGCATTGGCTACGCGCTCGCGGCAGGAAGGCCGGTGGTGGCGGGGGTGCTGGCGGCATTGGCGATCATGACGCGGCCCGATGGCGTGGTGGTGGCGGTGCTCGCCGGGCTGTGGCTGGTCACCAGCGCGTTGCGGCGCAGGACGACCGCGTGGGCGCCAGCCGGCTACGCGCTCGGTGCGCTGGTGTTGCTGGTTCCGTGGACCGCATGGCGGGTCACCTACTACGGCTACCTGCTGCCGAATGCGGTCGCCGCGAAGTCAGGGGGCTCGCTCGGCTGGCAGCTGCGACAGGGCTGGGACTACCTGACCGGTTTCGCGCAGGTGTACCAGGTCTTCGTGCTGCTGGGTGTGGTGGCGGTGGTGGTGCTGCTCGGCAGCAGGCGCTCGCCGGCGAGCGACACGGCCGCGCGGGCTCGGTCGCTGGTGTGGCTGTTGCTCGAGCTCGCGGTGGTCTATACCGCGTTCGTCGTGGCCGTAGGCGGCGATTGGATGCCCGCGTGGCGGCTGCTCGCACCGGTGCCGCCTCTGCTGGCGATCGCGGCGGCAGCTGCCTACGGGGTGTGGGCCGCCGCGGACACCGCCGGTGCGCCCTCACCGCGGCCACGCGCGCAGCGACTGGCCCAGCGGCGGGCGGTGGGGATCGTGGCGGTCGCCGTGTGCGGGCTCTCGATGGTGGTCTCGGTGACCCATCCGCGGATGCTGCCTGCCATGCACGACTGGCGCGATGCGATCGGCGAGCTCGGTGAGACGGGCAGCTGGCTCGGCGAGCGGCTGCCCGCGGGCACAGTGGTGAGTACCTACGCCAACGGTGCGTTGTCCTACCGGGCCGGCTCGCACCTGGTGCTGGTCGACGTGCTCGGCCTGACCGACGAGCACATCGCACGGCACGGCGAGCGCAGCGAGTCGGCCGGCATGATCGGCCACATCGCCCAGGACTACTCCTACGTCGTGAACGTGCGGATGCCTGCCGTGGCGGTCGACACCGGCGCCGGCTACGCCGAGAAGCAGCACTGCGGCATCAACCCGGCCTTCGCCGGGCTCTACGAGGTGGCGACGTTCCGCCGGGCGGGTCAGGAGCGATGGATCGCGCTGTACCTGCGCCGGGCGCAGGCTCCGGTGCTCATCGAGCTACTCGACGCCGACCCTAGGTTCACCTACGTCGCCTGCCCGCGTTAGAACCAGCGCTCGAGCACCTGGGCGACACCGTCCTCGAAGTGCGGTGCGGTGACCTCGTCTGCCGCGTCGAGCACGACGGGGTGGGCGTTGGCGACAGCGACGCCGTGCCCGGCCCAGCGTAGCATCTCCAGGTCGTTGGGCATGTCACCGAACGCGATCGTGCCATGGGCGCCGACCCCGAACCGCTGCGCGATCTCGGCCAGCCCGGTTCCCTTGGTGACGCCGTGCGCAGCCAGCTCGATGAGGCCGCCACCGGAGGAGAACGTGATGTCGACCGTGCCGTTCAGCACTGTGTGGGCTGCCTGGGCCATCTCGTCCGAGGTCATCTTCGTGTGGCTGACCAGCAGTTTCACCGCGGAGTGCCCGAGCACCTCCGCCCGCGACACCACCGAGCCCTCGTTGCTGCCCCACGGGTTGTGGTACTCGCTCTCGACTACGAAGTTCTTCATGTCGTCGTCGATGGCGTGGGTGCCGATCCGCTCGGAGGCGAGCCGGCAGCCGGGCAGCGCGAACGTCAGCCGGTCGGCGACGTCCCGCAGCATCACCGGGTCGAGCAGCCCGTGCACGTCGACCACCCGATCGGCGCCGATGTCGTAGAGCACCGCGCCGTTGGCGCACACTGCGTAGCCGGTCAGCCCGGCCTGCTCGGCGACCTGCGGAATCCACCGCGGTGGCCGCCCCGTCACCAGTACCACCGGCACGCTCGCGCCGACGGCCCTGGTCACCACGCCGACCGTGCGGTCGGACAGGTGCGTTTCCGTCGACAGCAGCGTGCCGTCGACGTCAGACGCGATGAGCCGGGGTATCTCCACAATTCCAGTTTCCCAGAGCTATGCCCCTGCAGCGCAGTGTCATAGCCCACCGCTAGCGTGTAGCGGCGTGCGTGTTGGCATTGTGATCCTTCCCGAAGACCGCTGGTGGGCGGCCGAGCCCAAATGGCGGGCGGCCGAGGAGTACGGCTTCGACCACGCCTGGACCTATGACCACCTCGGCTGGCGCAACCTGGTCGACGGACCGTGGTTCAACGCGGTGCCCACGCTCAGCGCCGCCGCGATGGTGACCTCCCGTATCCGGCTGGGCACGTTCGTGGCGTCGCCCAATTTCCGGCACCCGGTGCCGTTCATGCGGGAGGTGGTGACGCTCGACGACCTGGCGGACGGGCGGTTCCTCCTCGGCATCGGCGCGGGTGGCGTCGGCTACGACGCGGAGGTACTCGGCGAGCCGGAGCTGACGCCGAGGCAGCGCGCCGACCGGTTCATCGAGTTCACCGAGGCGCTCGACGGTCTGTTGCGGACCGACCGCTTCGGCTACAGCGGCACCTACTACTCCGCGTGCGGCGCCAGGAACCTCCCAGGACCGGTCCAGCGGCCGCGCCCGCCGCTGCTGGTGGCCGCCAACGGTCCGCGCATCATGGGCCTCGCTGCGCGCCTGGGCGACGGCTGGGTGACCACGGGAAAGCCGGCCGAGACGCAGGAGCAGTGGTGGCGCGTCGTCGCGGAGCTGACGGCCCGTTTCGAGGAGGCACTGCAGCAGCACGGCCGCGACCCCGGCCAGGTCGACCGGTACCTGAGTCTCGATGCGGCGCCGGTGTTCTCGCTGTCCAGCAAGGAGGCGTTCGCTGATGCGGCGGGCCGGGCAGGCGAGCTGGGCTTCACCGACATCGTGACCCACTGGCCCCGCGGTGGCAGCCCATACGAGGGACGCGAGACGGTCCTCGAAGAAGTGGTGGACGAACTCCTCCCCGGCCTCCAGAAGGGCTAACCCCGACAAAAAATTAGGCCGAACGGGTGAGTCTGACGGCTCGGGGAACCGATTGCCGGCCCTCCGCGTCGGTCCTGACGCACGGCGTGGGAGACGGCTGACCCGGGGGTGCTGGGGTGCGCTGGCCCTCGTGCGGCAGGCAGGGCGCGAACGGGGGCCGGCTCACCAGGGCCGAAAGGGCCTCGCCGCACGAGGGCCACAGCACGCCGGTAGCCTTTTTGCCCGTGAGCGCGCACACCAATTCAGCAGAGACCACCGGCGGCGAGTTCGCGGGGTACGACCTCATTGTGGTCGGCTCCGGTTTCTTCGGCCTCACCGTTGCCGAACGCGTCGCCAGCCAGCTCGACAAGCGCGTCCTCGTGCTCGAGCGCAGGCATCACATCGGCGGCAATGCCTACTCCGAACCGGAACCCGAGACCGGCATCGAGGTGCACAGCTACGGCGCGCACCTCTTCCACACGTCCAACAAGCGGGTGTGGGACTACGTCAACCAGTTCACCGACTTCACCGGCTACCAGCACCGGGTGTTCGCCAAGTACCAGGGTCAGGTCTACGCGTTCCCGATGAACCTGGCGCTGATCAACCAGTTCTTCGGCAAGTCCCACTCGCCGGACGAGGCCCGCGCCCTGATCGCCGAGCTGTCGAGCGAGATCGACACCAAGGACGCGCAGAACCTCGAGGAGAAGGCCATCTCACTGATCGGCCGTCCCCTGTACGAGGCGTTCGTCCGCGGCTACACGGCAAAGCAGTGGCAGACGGACCCGAAGGAACTTGCGGCGTCGATCATCACGCGGCTGCCGGTCCGCTACGACTTCAACAACCGATACTTCAACGACACCTACGAGGGCCTTCCGGTCGACGGCTACACGGCGTGGCTGGAGAAGATGGCCGACCACCCGAACATCGAGGTCCGCCTCAACGTCGACTACTTCGACGTGCGCGAGCAGATCCCCGCGGGCACGCCGACGGTCTACACCGGACCGCTCGACCGCTACTTCGACTACTCCGAGGGCCGGCTCGGCTGGCGCACGCTCGACTTCGAGCGGGAGGTCGTGCCGACCGGCGACTTCCAGGGCACCCCGGTGATGAACTACAACGACGAGGACGTGCCGTTCACCCGGATCCACGAGTTCCGGCACTTCCACCCGGAGCGCGACAGCTACCCGAAGGACAAGACGGTCATCGTGCGCGAGTTCTCGCGCTTCGCCAACGACGACGACGAGCCGTACTACCCGATCAACACCCCGGACGACCGGGAGAAGCTCGAGCGCTACCGCGAGCTGGCCGCCACCGAGGCCAAGCAGCACAACGTGCTCTTCGGCGGCAGGCTCGGCACCTACAAGTACCTCGACATGCACATGGCGATCGGCTCGGCGCTGTCGGTGTTCGACAACAAGATCGCCCCGCACCTCACCGACGGCGCGCCATTGGACGGGTCCATCGATGCTTGAGAAGAATCCGGAGCAGGTCGAACCGGCTACCGGTGAGCTCGCCGTGCTCGCCGGCGTGCAGAAGGCCATCGCCAGGCCGGCGACGGTGAAGGCCGCGCGCGGCCTTTCCCATTTCGGCGAGCACAGCGCGGGCTGGTTCGCCCTCGGCCTCGTGGGCGCGGCAGTCGACAAGGCCCACCGCAAGGACTGGCTGGCTGCCGCCGCAGGCGTCGTGGGCGCCCACGCCGCCTCCATCGCGGTGAAGCGGGTGGTCCGCCGGGCACGTCCGGACCACCCGAGTGTCAAGGTCGGGGTCGGGACGCCGAGCAAGTTGAGCTTCCCTTCCTCGCACGCCACGTCCACGACAGCGGCGGCGGTGCTGTACTCGGGACTGACCGGGCGTAACCTCGTGCCAGCACTGGTGCCACCGATGCTGGCCTCGCGGCTGGTGCTCGGTGTGCACTACCCGACCGACGTGCTGGCTGGTGCCGCACTGGGTGGCGCGGTCGGTGGCCTCCTGCGCCGCAAGCTGAACTCACGAAAGCGGAAACCACGATGAGTGAGACGACCGAGCGTGCCGATGTGAGCACCAGCGCCCCGACGGGCCGGAAGGGTCCCGTCGGGACCGCCTTCGGTGTGATCAGGACCGCCCGTCCGAGGCAGTGGGTGAAGAACGTTCTCGTTCTCGCCGCACCGTTCACGGCCGGAGAGATCACGAACCTCGGTGTGCTGCGCGACGCGCTGATCGCCTTCGTGGCGTTCTCGCTCGTGGCGTCCTCGGTCTACCTCATCAACGACGCGATCGACGTCGAGGCCGACCGCGCTCACCCGACCAAGCGCAACCGGCCGATCGCGGCCGGGATCGTTCCGATCCCGCTGGCGTATGCCTCAGCGGTCGGGTTCTTCGCCGTCGGCTGCGCGGTGAGCCTGCTCGCCGATTGGCGCCTGCTCATCGTGCTGGCCGTTTACCAGGCCATCCAGCTCGGCTACTGCTTCGGGCTGAAGCACCAGCCGGTGGTGGACCTCGCCATTGTCGGCTCCGGCTTCCTGATGCGGCTGATCGCAGGCGGTGTCGCGACCGGCATCGCGCTGTCGCAGTGGTTCCTGCTGGTCACCGCGTTCGGTTCGCTGTTCATGGTGGCGGGCAAGCGTTACGCCGAGATCATGCTGTTCGAGCGCACCGGGGCCAAGATCCGGTCGTCGCTGAAAAAGTACTCGGCGAGCTACCTGCGGTTCGTGTGGGCGACCTCCGCGGCGATCCTGATCATGTCGTACTCGCTGTGGGCCTTCGAGCAGCAGCAGCGCATGCCCGGCTCGGTGTGGAGCGTCATCTCGATGGTGCCGTTCGTCATCGCCGTGCTGCGTTACGCGGTGGACGTCGACGGCGGCAACGCTGGCGAGCCCGAGGAAATCGCCCTGCGCGACCGGGTCCTGCAGGTCCTCGGCGCTTCCTGGGTCATCACCCTCGTCTGCTCGTACTACCTCTGATCACCTGACTTATCGGCCCCCAAGGCCACCTTGGTCGCGCCCACCCGTCTCCCACCACCACCCAAACGGAGACGCTTCGCGCCGCAGTGTTTGAAAGCTGCAACCAAGGTGGCCTTGGGGGCTTTTCTCACCGCACCGTGTGCGTGATCGTCACCCCGCTCAGCGGCACCGGGTAGTCCAGCCGGAACACGCTGATCGGCTCGAACAGCTTGTCGCCTTCCAGGTACGTCGGCACCGGGGTCTGCGTCCCCAGCTGGTACAGCGGCGCGTACGGGCCACCGGGGCCCGTGAGGAAGGACATTCCAGTGAGCCACCTGAGGTTCGGGCCGGTGGCGAAGCGGTAGCGCACCGGCTGGGTCAGGCCGTCCGCCAGCTGGGCTGACCTGCGGCAGGGCAGCGCGAACGCGTCCACCCAGTCCAGGGCGACCCGCTCCGATGTGGGTACCAGCTCGGTGGTCGGCACCACCTTCGGCAGTCGGGGTGTGCCGACTGCGATCCAGCCGTCGCCGTCGTTGGTGGCGACCACGCGCACGCGAGTGGCACCGTGCGGGTCGAACCGGGCGTCGGACCACTCGCCCTCGTCGTCCAGCCGCACGCGCTCCTCGCGTACCACCTGACCGTCGGAACCGGCGTACTGCACGCTGGCCGACACCGCCCCCGCACCGGCGGCCGGCACGACCAGCGGCGGTGCGTCGGCGGCGCTCGCACCCTCCGGCAGCGTGAACCACCCCGTGGTGAGCGAGCCCGCACTGTCGCTGCCCCACACCGGCGCCGCGGTCGTGCCGTAGGGCGCGAGCGGCCGGGAGTCGTCAGGGAAGCCTCCGTTGACGGTGAAGCCCTCCAGCCGGGCGGGGGCATCCGCCCGCAGCAGACCGGCGCTGATGTCCGGTTCGGCGCGCAGCCAGTCCTCGACTCCGCAGCTGCCTCCGGACAGCGACGCCAGGTTGGCCCGGCCCGTCGTGTAGGTGTCCCAGCGCGGAACCATGGCGTAGGCCATCGTGCCGACCTCGATGGCGACCGTGCCCACCGCCACCACCGCCACGAACCAGCCCGGTTGGCGCAGCAGCCGCCACGCGCCGAACAGCCCGGCGACGGCGATCACGAGGCCCGCCACGAGGGCGATCTCGGAGGCCGTGATGTTACTGATGCCCGGCTCGACAAGGTTCCACTTGACGTCCAGCCCGGAGAGGAACCACCAGCGCAGCGGCGCGGCCAGTCCGATCCACACGGTGACGCCGAGAACCGCCGTGAACAGCGAGCGCTCCCAGTTGCGGCGTAGCGCGCCGCGCACGATGGTGTGCACGAGCACGGCGACAAGTAGGGTGCCGAGCCCCGCGAGCGCGCCGAAATGATGGGTGTACTTGGTGGGAGTGAAGGCGAGCGCGCCGAAGAACAGGGTACTCACCGCGAGTAGCCGAATGGTCGGCTTCGGGGCCACTTTCGGTGTGCGTTTGAAGAGCAGTAGCACGATGAGCGACGCCATGGCCAGCCACATCAGCATGATCGGCAGCCGCCGGTTCAGGCCACCCTGCAGGAAGTCGAACAGGTCTTCGTAACGCCGGCCCTCGTCCAGCACGCTGAACGACGGGCCGATGGCAGTGCGGACCTCAGTCGAATGCAGGACCGCGGCGACGGACTGGTCGTAGAACATGAAAAGCAGCGCGCTGGTGCAGGCGCCGAGTACGACGGCAACCGACATCGCCCCGCGCGCCCACAGCAGCCGCACTATCCGGGGTAGCGCGATGACGAACGGGATCACGGCCGCCACGCCGGTGGGGGTGATCGTCAGCGTGGCGCCCGCGACGACCAGCGCCGTGGCGAGCGGGGCGAGCCCACGGGTGGCGAGCGCTCGTTCCACCAGGGCGAACACCACGAGGGTGCCCAGCACGACCCACGGCTCGGGCCGCAAGCCGATGCCGAAGGTCACGAACCAGATCACGAACACGCCCGCGGCCGCCCAGCGCGCGGTCCGCGCCAGGCCCTTCGCGAACCGCGGTAGCAGCACCCTGTCGATCAGCAGCCAGGACAGCAGCCCCAGCACCAACGAGGGAACGCGCATCCACCAGGCGGCCCCGCTGACATCGGCGAAGGGCCGGTACAACTCGTAGAACCAGCTGAACGGCGACTCCGGTGCGTTGAACCACCGGTAGTAGTTGCCGACGAAGCCGGTGTCGGTGGCCGACTCGATCATCGTGATGATGTAGCCATCGTCCACAGTGGCCGCGCCGATGATCGTCCACGCGAGCAGCGTCACCGTGACGGCGATGTCGGGGCCTTTTGGTCGCCACCAGCCCCTTGGCAGCAGCCGGACGGGCCGGGTCAGCGAGGACTCCCAGCGGCTCAGTAGCAGGAGCATCGCAAGCACGCTGACGATGGCGGTCGCGCCCAGCGCCACCTTGAGTGCGCTCGGGCTCGACTCGTACCGGGTGTCGGGGACGACACTCACCCGCAGATCCGTTTGTCCTTGCAGGTCGGTGAACAATCCGTTGACGACAGGTGTCGTCCTGCTGTGCGCCGCAGGGTCACCGTCGATTCTGACCATGGTGCCGCCCTGACCGGATTGGACAGTCACCGTGCAGTCGCCTGTGGACAGCGGGTGCCTGTCCACCACCGTCTCGTCACCGAGGCTGACGGTGACGGCGCCGTCCTGTGCCAGCACGGTGAGCCCGCCCGAGCTGGGCTGCTCTCCCGCGACCGCGGTGGGTGGCGTGGTCGACAGCACGAGCCCGTTGCCGAGCGTGGCGGCGTCGGCGCACCCGAACGTCGCATCGAGCTGTTCCGGTGTGTAAGGGAAGAGCGGCAGCGCCGTGTTCTGCGCTGTCCCGGCAGTTGGCCATTCGTAGGTCGTGACGTCCTGGCGGACCGGCGCCAACACGAAAAGCACGGCGCTCAGTGCGGTGAGTAGTCCCAGCCCAGCGATTGTCCAACGGGGAGAAGGCACCGTTGGACCTTAGAGAAGGTCGAAGACACAGCCAGCGGCGGGCAACTGTAGTGTCGCAATTCTTCGTTGACGAGTTGTGCCTCATGATCGAATCCGAGTGGGATGCGATGCGTTTTCGCCTGAGCAGAGAGACGTTGCTGACGGTCTCCGCGGCAATGGTTCTCGGTGCTGCCCTTTTCCTCGTGGTGAAGGACAGCCTCACCGACGATGCGTACATCACGCTCGCCTATGCGAAGAACCTCGCGACACATGGTGAATGGGGCCTCGTGCCTGGTTCGCCCGCCAACTCCGCGACGTCTCCGTTGAACATCCTGCTGCTCGGCGGCCTGACCGCGCTGACGCGGCTCTTCGGCAGTGCGCAGCCAGTGCTGGCGCTCGGTGTGCTCAACGTCCTCGCCAGCGGCACACTCGGCTGGGCGTGGGCTCGCCTGATCCGCACGTACCGGCTGCCCCTCGCCGTCGGCCTGCTGGGCCTGCTGGTGGTGCTGGTCAACCCGTTCGTGCTGTCCGCGATCGGCCTCGAGGTGCTGCTGATTCCGGCGGTGCTGATGCTGCTGACCGTTTTCGCCGTGGAGGGCCGTCCCGTCTGGTTCGGGGTCGCGGCGGGACTGGCGGTACTGACCAGGCTGGACCTCATCGTCTTCGTGCTGGTGATCGCGATCTGCACGCCCGCCATCCGGCGGAAGCTGCTACCCGCCGCACTCGTGACCATCGCGGTGGCGGGTCCCTGGTACGTGTTCAGCTGGTTCGCCTTCGGTTCCGCCGTGCCGGACACGCTGGTGATCAAGCAGTCGCAGGACGGGCTTTTCGGCCGCTGGGACTACCTCACCGGCCCGATGATGTACTACTTCGGCCAGAAGGCCGCGGTCACCTTCACCTTCGGGATCGCGTTGCTGGGGCTCGTGGTCCTGATCGCGTTGCTGGCGGTGCGTTTCGGTGCACGATGGACGGTCTTTCCGCCCGTCGCCGCCATCGCTGGGCTCGGCATCGGCGGTGTCGCCTACTACGTCGCCTATTCACTGCTCGGTGTCGGCCCCTACCACTGGTACTACGTGGCCCCGACGACGGCGCTCGCCTCGTTCGCCGTGCTGGCGCTCGGCGTGTGGTTCGTCCGCGCCCGTCAGGACGGGCGGTTGCGTGTGGGCACGCCCAGCGTGGCGCTCGGGCTCGTGGTCGTGCTGGCACTCGGCACGGTGTACGTCGACGCCCGGCGCGGCGTGCCGTGGAAGTCCCCGGTGATCTTCGGTAACTGGGCGAGCTCCCAGGACTATGCGCGAGTCGGCATGGAGCTGGGCAAGCGGCTGAACGGTGCCACCGTCCTCGCCCCCGGCGAGATCGGCACGCTCGCCTACTACTGCGAGTGTTCCATCGTCGACGTGTTCTCCGACCGCGGGCGTGTGGTCGACCTGATCGACCAACGGATCGACGAAGCAGGGCCCGCCACGGCGGGGCTCCTGCGCTTCAACTACCTGTGGTTCGACTACAACCGTGCGCCACGCCCGCTCAGCTACCGCCTGCTGTACGACCGCGGCCCTGGCAGCGGACCCGATACCTGGCAGGTCTACTCGGCAGCACGGGGCATCGGTCACTTCACGCTGGTCCCTGTGCCACCGCAGGACGCAGAGCAGAGCGGCACACCGTAGCGCGTCACCCACCCGCTCGCGGCGCGCGTCTGGTAGGTAGCTTGGGTCCACATGCCGGACGTGCAGGGAGACATGACGACAACAGCCGACACGGACACCGAGCACGTGGCCAGCGACGGCGCGGAAGTGCGGCAGCCGCAGCGGCAGGGTAGACGCCGCCGCGCCCTGCTCGCGCGGCGTGACCCGCTGGCTTGGGCGGTCGGTGGGCTGTCGCTGGTGCTGGGCGTCGTGTTCGTTCTCGTCGACCTGGGCTACAACCAGGGGCACCTCATCGCCCCGCTCGACGACGTGTACATCCACCTGCAGTACGGCAAGCAGCTCGGCGAGGGCCACTTCTTCCAGTACAACACCGGCGACCCGGTCAGCACCGGAGCAAGCAGCCTGCTCTACGCGTTCGTGCTGGGGGGCGGTTACGCGATCGGGTTCAAGGGCGGCATGTTCCTGGTGTTCGCCGTCGCGTTCGGCGTCGTGTGCATGGCGATCACCGCAGGTCTCACCTACCACGTGGGCCGGGCGCTGGTCAGTCGCGCGGTCGGGGTGTGGGCCGGTGTGCTCGTCGCGGTCAGCGGGCCACTGCTGTGGGGCGCGGCCAGTGGTATGGAGGTCGGCCTCACGGCGCTGCTGGTCATGGCCTCGGTGCTGGCCTTCGTGCGCGAGCGGCCCCGGTTGAGCTTTGTCCGGACCCCGATCGTCGCTGCTCTGCTGGCGCTGGTGCGGCCGGAGGGGCTCATCTTCGCCGTCATGCTGTGCGGCGCGATGCTGTGGACGTTGCTGGCCGCGCGGCGGCAGGCAACCCGGATTCTCCCGCGTGTGCTGCTGTCCCTGTTGCCGCTGGCTGCCGCGGCCCTTCAGTACGTTTTCTACTGGCTGGCCACAGGGACCTTCAGCGCCAACGGCGTGCAGTCCAAGTCATTCCTCTACGACGAGCCCGTGTTCTATCTCGGTGACTTCGTCGACCGCACGATCGCCAACGTGCGCGGCGCCATCGACTTCTTCAACGGGATGAACGGCCAGGACTTCGCGTTCCCCGGCATGCTCGTGGTGTTCCTCGGTGGCTTGACCTACCTGCTGCTGACCAGGCGAGAGTGGCGGCCGCTGTTCGTCGCGATCGGGCTCGGTTTCGGCGCCGTCGTGGCGTCGGTGTCGACGCTGTCCACCGCGCTGATCCACGAGCTGCGGTACTTCCACCCGTTCATGCCGCTGTACATCCTGGTCGCGGTGTGCGGGGTGTACGGGCTCACCCGCCTGGTGGCCCGCGAGCGGCCACGGCGGGTAGCGCTACACGCCTCGCTCGTCGCCGTGCTGCTGTTCTCCCTGGTCGCCCTGCCGACGTGGGCGGTGCGGCTGGGGCGGGAGGCAGCGACCATCCGGGACACCGACGTGTCACTGGGGGAGTGGATCAACGGCAACCTGCCTGCCGATGCCGTCGTCGGTGTGAAGGATGTCGGTGCGACCGCGTACTTCGGCAACCGGAAGGTCATCGACACGATCGGGCTGGCGACCAACGGCCTCGCCGAGGCCAGCAACAACGGCGCCGGGGCGCTCTACGAGGCGCTGCGCCGGCTCCCGCCCGGTGACCGGCCCGACTACTTCGCTGTGTACGAGCCGCAGCCGGGCGCGCCCATGCAGCCGCTCGTGGACGCCGGGGTTCTGGGCCTGCAGCCGATCCAGAGGCTTCCGGTGCGCGCTCCGCTGGACCTCACCGGGCGCCGCATCGTGCCGTTCGACGAGCTACTGGTGTACGAAGCGCATTGGGAGCTCGCCGGCAGTGGTATGGCGTGCCCGGTGCCGGGTGAGGTCAGGGACTACCTCAACGTGGGCGACCTGCACAGCGAGGAGCAGCACGGCTACCAGGCCCGCATGTCGCAGCCGGGGCTGCAGCCCGAAAGCCTGCTGCGCAGGCAGGATGACGTGATCGACAGCGGCAGGGTGATCGTCGGCGGCGAGACCTTCACGGCGCACAACCTGCGGCCGGGTGAACCACTGCAGATCACCGGACGCATTCTCGCGCCCGGCAGCGAGCGTCAGGTCCGGGTGCTGGTGAACGGCCGCGATGTCGGCATGTGGAACTTCGGGGAGCGAACCGAGGGGTGGACGGTGCAGTCGTTCACCGTGCCAGGTGACGCGGTGACCTCGTCGACGGTCTCGGTGGAGCTCGCACCGGCGCGCCCGCTGCTGAGCCCGTACCCCGAATACACCTCGTTCGGCTACTGGTTCATCCAGTAACCCGCGAGTCCCCCGCCCAGGCGCGCGAGTCCCCCGCTCGGGCATGCGAGTTGCCCGTTCCGGTGCGCGAGTCCCCCGCTCGGGCACGCGAGTTGCCCGCGCCGGTGCGCGAGTCCCCCGCTCGGGCATGCGAGTTGCCCGCGCCGGTGCGCGCTTAGATCGGCAGCTTCCGGAAGATCGGCCGGGGCACGTGCCGGAGGGCCGACATCACGTACCGGAACGTCGACGGCGCCCATACCAGGTCCTTGCCGGCGTGCACCGCGTTCACCGCGATCTCGGCGACCTGCTCGGCGGTCTGCTCCAGCGGAGCCTTGCCCATGCCCGCGGTCATCTTGGTGCTTACCTGACCGGGCCGTACAACGGTGACCTGCACGCCAAAGGGCGCCAGCGCCTCACCGAGGCCGAGGTAGAAGCCGTCGAAGCCGGCCTTGGTCGAGCCGTACATGAAGTTCGAGCGGCGCACACGCTCACCGGCCACCGAGGACAGCGCGATGACCGCACCGTGCGCCTGTTGCTTGAGCTTGTCCGCGAGAGCGACACCCACCGACACGGCGCCGGTGTAGTTCACGGTCGCGAGTTCGACGGCCTTGGCGTGGTCCTGCCACACCTGCTCGGCGTCACCGAGCAGGCCGAACGCCACCACCGTGACGTCGATGTCGCCGCCGGAGAATGCCTTGTCCAGCACGGCAGGGTGCGACACGGTGTCCGCGGCATCGAAGTCCACAGTAGACACATCGGCGCCGGCCTCGCGCAGGCGGTCGGCCGCCGCGTCGAGCCGCGGCGAGGGCCGTGCCGCCAGCACGATCCGCAATGGACGCTGGGAAAGGTACTTCTCGGCGATCGCCAGCGCGATATCCGAGGTTCCGCCGAAGAGCAGCAGCGACTGGGGGTTGCCCACCGCGTCGATCACAGTTCCAGCCTCCTGGCCATGTCCGAGATGAAAATGCCATTGGGGTCGACAGAGTGCCGGACCTTGCGCCACTCGTCGAGCCGGGGATACATGCGGTGGAAAGTTTCCGGCGAGGTCCGCGAATCCTTGGCGGTATAGAGCCTGCCGCCCGCGGCCAGCACATCGGCGTCAAGCTCGTTGCAGAACTGGCTGAGCCCGTGCTTGATCGGGAAGTCCACACTCAGCATCCAGCCAGGCGTCGGCCAGGACAGCGGCGCCTGGTTGGCCTCGCCCATACGCTTGACGACGTTGAGAAAGGAGTAGTGCCCGGAGTTCGCGATCTTGCGGCACAAGGCTTTCAGCGCGTCCTCGCCGCCGAAAGGCACCGAGAACTGGTACTGCAGGAAACCGTCCGAACCGTAGCCGCGGTTCCACTCACTCAGCATGTCGAGCGGGTGGTAGAACTGCGTGAGGTTCTGGATCTTGCCGCGTGCGCCCTTCTTCGGCACCGTGTGGTGCCACAACTCTCCGAGCATCGTCGTCGTGAGCTTGTTGACGAGCTTGTTGGGAAAGACGTCCGGGATGGTCATGAGCACGGGGGCGTCGAACTTCAGCGGGTTCGTGCGCAGGTTGTCGGGCAGCTGGTCCAGGGAGGCCAGTGAGCCGCGGGAGAACGTGGCGCGGCCCAGCCTGCCGTCCCGGGAGATCAGGTCCGGCACCGCCATCGAGTAGTCGTAGTTCAGATCGGAGCCGTTGGTGAACAGCTCCAGCGTCTCGTCCAGGTTCGAGGTGCGGTCGGCATCCACGATGAAGTACGCGGATTCGGTCTTCTTCATCCGGACCGTGGCGCGGACGATGATGCCGGTGAGGCCGATACCGCCCACCGTGGCCCAGAACAGCTCCGACTCGGGGCCCTCGGGAGTCAGCGTGCGGACCGTCCCGTCGGCGGTGAGCAGGTCCATCGACAGCACGTGGTTGCCGAAGCTGCCCGCGCTGTGGTGGTTCTTGCCATGGATGTCGTTGGCGATCGCGCCACCGATGGTCACCTGGCGCGTTCCCGGTAGCACCGGCACCCAGAGCCCGTGCGGCAGAGCCGCGCGCATGAGGGCGTCCAGGCTCACCCCGGCGTCCATGTCGACGGCGCCACTGTCCGGATCGATCGAGTGAATCCGGTCCAGCGCGGTCATGTCGACGACCAGACCACCGGCGTTCTGTGCCGGGTCGCCGTAGGAGCGGCCGAGCCCGCGGGCGATGACGCCGCGTTCGCCGGCTTCGGTGACCGCCCGCGCGATCACCTCGACATCGGGGGTGCTCAGTATGTTCGCGATCGTCGGGGCCGTGCGACCCCATCCGGTGAGTGTCCGGCGTTCAGTGCTCACCCTGACCAGAGTAGCGATGCCCGTATGCGAGACTCGGATGGGACAGATCCCCGGCCGGCGAGGTGACGCAGTGGTGGCGATGGATTCCCAGGCGAGTGAACAGGTCCGGCCTGCTTCGCCGGGCCTGCTGGCACAACTCGTTCGGTTCGGACTGATCGGCGGTTTCTGCGCGCTGGTCGACTCGGGCATCTACTGGTTGCTGCTGCAGGCAGGCACCTGGGTGCACCTCGCCAAGGCAATCAGTTTCATTGCCGGAACAACGACGGCATATTTTCTTAACCGCCGCTTCACCTTTGCGTCCGCGCGCCAGGGCGGCGCCAGCCAGGTGGGCGGTTTCATGCTGCTTTACACGGTGACGTTCTTCGTCAACGTGGGGACGAACGCGCTCGCGCTGGCGACGCTGCCCGATTTCTCCTGGCGTGTCGCGCTTTCCTGGATCATCGCGCAGGGCACGGCCACCACGATCAATTTCGTGATGTTGAAGTGGGTCGTGTTCCGTGAGCCGCGTGCATGAACGTCGCACGGTCACAACCCGCGCAGTGTATTTTCCTGGCATTGGGGGCCGCCTCGCTACCGCATTGGTCGGGTGGCAACAGGGGCTCGGGTAGGCCATGTACCTTACTCACCAGCCCCCCGCGTGAATGTTTTTCTTGGAGGACTGAGGTTCATGCCCGGTAAAGCTGCATCGGCCACCGCACGGCAGCCGGCCGCCGTCGACACGGCCCCGGTGACCGCGCCGGCAGGAGAAGGGCAGGCATTGTTCTCCGAGCACGCGCCGGCCGGCAGGCTGCTCGCGCAGCGTGGCCTTTTTGCGGGCCCGTCCGATGTGGTGAGTAAGGATCTCTACTCCGAGATCGTGGAGGGCGTCGCGTCGCGCGACAGGCTCAGCGTGACCCTCGAGCCGTCGGCGAGGGTGTCCGGCAACACGTACTTCGGACGCTTCCCCGCGAGCTATTGGCAGCGCTGGACCACGGTCAAGACCGTGACCGTCGAGGCCCGCGTCAGCGGTGCAGGCCACCTCGCAGTGCGGGCTTCCGACGTCGAAGGCGAGCCGCGCACCATCGCCGCGCGCACCGTCGCCGACACCACCGAGCCGATCACCGTGGCGCTCGAGGCCAAGCTCGACAAGTTCTTCGACGGCGGCGCGCTGTGGCTGGACGCCGAGACGGAGGCCGGTCAATGGCTGACCGTCTCCGACGTGCGCTGGACCGTCGAACCTCCGACGAAGATCCGGCCGACCGCGGTGACCATCTGCACGATGAACCGTGCCGACGACTGCCTTGCCAACCTGCGGGCACTCGCCGAGTCGCTGCCCGCCCTGGACACGCTCGACGCGATCTACGTCGCCGACCAGGGCACCGACACTGTCGACTCGCGGGACGGTTTCGCCGAGGTCGCCAAGCGGCTGGGCGCGAAGCTGCGTTACATCAAGCAGCCGAACCTCGGCGGCGCGGGCGGCTTCACCCGTGGCCTGTACGAAGTGGCCGGGCACACCGAGACCGAGCACGCGAACGTGCTGTTCATGGATGACGACGTGCTGCTGGAGCCCGACCTGGTGATCCGGCTGACCGCGTTCTCCAACCGTGCGGCCAACCCGATGATCGTCGGGGGGCAGATGCTCAACCTGCTGCACCCCAACCAGCTGCACGTCGGCGCCGAGTACGCCCGGCTGAACACGCTCGAGCCAGGGCAGGCGGTGCCGCACAGCCTGAACACCGCCGACCTGCTCG
This sequence comes from Saccharomonospora sp. NPDC046836, assembly GCF_040645195.1. Taxonomy (NCBI): domain Bacteria; kingdom Bacillati; phylum Actinomycetota; class Actinomycetes; order Pseudonocardiales; family Pseudonocardiaceae; genus Saccharomonospora; species Saccharomonospora sp. NPDC046836. Next base: position 406,676 of record NZ_JBEYXW010000001.1, on the reverse strand, counting down.
GCGTGGACCAGGAGACCGGCAAGCCCAACCGGCAGGAGCGGAGGCTCGACGCCGGGTACAACGGCTGGTGGTCGTGCCTGATCCCGTACGAGGTGGTCAAGGAGATCGGCTATCCGATGCCGTTCTTCTTCCAGTGGGACGACGCCGAGTACAGCTACCGGGCACGGGCGCACGGCTTCCCCACCGTCACGCTTCCCGGAGCCGGTGTGTGGCACGCCGACTTCCACTGGAAGGACTGGGACGAGTGGCACCGCTACTTCAACCTGCGTAACTCGATCATCACGGCCGCCCTGCACAGCCCGTTCGACCTGACCGTGCTGTCCCGGGTCCTGATGGCCCAGCTGGTGCGTTACCTGCTCGGCATGCAGTACGGGTTGTCGGCCACACTCATCAAGGCCGTCGAGGACTTCCTCGAAGGTCCGGACATCCTGCGCGACGGCGGTGTCGCCGCGATGAAGGAGATCCGGGAGATCCGGGCGCAGTACCCCGAGACGAAGCGGCACGCGGCCACCGAGGTGCCCGGCATCGCCTCCAACGACATCAGCATCATCAACACGGCGCCGCGGCCCAGCATGCAGCGTGCCGTGCTGCTCAAGCGCCTCCTGCACCGGTTGCTCGGCAAACACAGGTACGCCCTCGGTGCCATTCCGAGCGACGAGGCCCACTGGTGGCACGTGTCGCTGTTCGAGACCGCGATCGTCACCGACGCCTCGCAGGAGGGCGTGCGTGTCCGCCGGTACGACCGCGATCGGATGTTCGACCTCGCGAAGCGCGGTGTGAAGGTGGTCAACCGGCTGCGCAAGGAAGGTCGTGGCGTGCAGGCGCAGTACCAGCGCGCCATGCCCGAGTTGACCAGCAGGGAGAACTGGACGCGCCTGTACGGGCTGTGACTGGGTTCGGCCTGCCGGTTCAGTGCAGGCCGAACACCTTTCCCTTGCGCTGGTCGTCGATGTAGGCGACGGCCACGTGAGCGAAGTTGATCTGCAGCGGCACGTCGTCCTTCGTTCGGATGGTCTCCACGGAGCCGTGGTCGAGGTACAGGTGCAGTTGCTTGGTCAGCTCGGGAACGTCCTCCGGGTGCACGGTGAACAGCAACGGCTCGCCACCGCTGACCAGGTGGAGGACAAGGGTCGGTTTCTCATCGGCCATGCCACCACCACAGCAGTCGATGATCGGCGCGGCAAGGCGGGTTCGCTGACAGCGGAGCCCCGATGTGGCTGCTAACGTGCTTGCGGCGACAACACCGGGTATCGGGGGGACAACGGAATGGGGCATTCGTTCTCGCTGTCGTTGGTGGCGGTCGACATACTGCTGGAGCATGTAAAGCTCGGCCGCGCGCCCTTCCCCTTCGACATCCCGCACATCGGCACCACGCATACGCAGCGGGCCCAGGTGCGGGAGGCGGTGTTCCGCGATCTCGAAAGCCGGGGCCTCTTCGGCCGAGGACGTCTCGACCCCGATGCCCAGCTGGTACTGGAGACGTTCGTCCGGTCGCCGGTGGCGATCACGGCCGTCGCGCAGCTCAAGAAGACCGACAGGCTGTTCGCCAGGGCCGCTTCGGATGGCCAGTTCGCGGTGGTCGCCCGCCAGGACGGCAACCTGCTCGTCTTCGATGAGGTCCGGCCGGCGGGTGTCGTTTCGGCGATCGTCGACCTGCTGCCGCTGACCCCTGCGGCACCAGGCCAGTCGGTGACGGTCGCGAAGCCGGCTCCGCGGCGTCCCCGGCACGCTGCGGAGGACGGTGGCTACGACCCGTTCGCGGGCGTCTCGGCGCCCCGGTCGCAGTCGGTGTCGCAGGAGCGTGCGGTCGCCCGGCTGTTCGAGAAGCCGAAGCAGCGGATCGGCCAGTTCACGGCTTTCGTGCAGGGCAGGGAGGGCAAGGAGGCTCCGCTCAGCCCCATCGCCTGGTTCGACACAGAGGACGGCCGCTACTTCTGCAGCCAGCGGGCCGCCGACGACGGGCAACAGTGGCTGACCTACGCCCCCGGCGACAACGCCCGCATAGCCCAGCAGCTATATGCCCAGCTAGAGGGCTATCTGTAGGCGGCGCGGAACCGATCGCACGCTTCGCGACGTCTCATCGCCGTCATGGGGACTTTTCCGTGAACGTCCGTCGCGGTCTGTGCTCGGCTAGTAAACTGCCGTCGGACCGCGCAGGCGATGATGAGGGGTAGCGATGCCGATCGTTTGGGATGAGGGCCAGGAGCCGACTGCCGGCAGAGCCGTCGGCTCGGCGGTCTCCGCGCTCGACGCGAAGGCGATCCAGACGGCAAAACTCGAGTCGGCGAAGCTGCTCAACGCTGCCAATTCTGGCGGTTTCCGCATCAGCCCAGAGGGTGTCGCACCCCTGCAAAAAGCGGTGTTGGATATGCAATCGGGTTTGGTCAGGCTGCAGCAGGGGACTGCTATGGCTCTGTCACAGGCCCCGAAGCTCGGTTCTCATGAATATGGCCATGCGGTCGCCGCGCATGATCAAAAGGGTGCTGTTGACGACGAAAGATCAGCCAGCGTTGTGCTCGAACAGTTTTCGAAGGTGTTGGAGGACGTGCAAAGCGCGCTGACAAAGGCGGTCGAAAACTACAGAGAGGCCGAAGCCGGGGCGGCGGACAGTGTTCGACAGGCCTAGGACATACGTTCTCATGCGAAACCACTTTGACTTCCGGCTGCTCCTCACGGGTGTTCTGGCAGTACTAGCGGCTTCCGCCTGCTCGGCAAGTGAGCCGGGTGCGGCTCAGCCTGCGACGACGGGCAACTCTGCCACTATTGAGACCAGCTCGAGCGCTCCCACGAGTGAGTCCAGTGTTGCTCCAGGTTCTCCCACTGCGCAGCTCGATCCCTGCTCGTTGCTCAGCCCTGGTGAGCTGGCGGAATTCAATACGTTCGAGTTTCAGCCAGGACACGTTCCGGATTACTCGGGAGGCTCGCGGCCCTGTTCTTGGAATACTCCGAGGGAGGCCGGGAACGACGGGATGGCTGTTCTAGTTGCAATTCGCGATTCCCAGAGCGTCGACGAAGTTGATCTTGTCGATAGCCCTGGTGCGACTCCGGTACAGACGGGCACGCTCAATGAGCGCCGGGTTGCGCAGGCCGCGGCACCGGGTATTTGCCTCATCGCGCTTGCCGTGGGCGATGGGGCAAGGGTTGATATCGGGATCAATGGTCCCGGGGTTCCTGATGATGCGTGTCCCGAGACCACAAAGATTGCCGAGATTGTCGAGCCGAAACTGCCTGAGGGGTGAGGCAAGATGACCGATACACCGCCACGTGAGCTGAACAGCCGGGAGTACCTAGGGCTTTCCCTCAACGAGCGGAGCCAGTACCACGAGGCCGGTGGTGCGCCGCCCGAGCTCACGGACGACCAGGTTCGCAGCCTGCCGCCGTCTCAGGTGGGGGATTACTTCCGCGGTCGCGGCGCGACGGACGTCGACGACAACTGGGTCGCTCAGTTCCTCCAGGTGCCGTTCAACGATCTCCGGGCCAACGCGCAGGCGACCGAGGTGCGTGACCAGCAGGTACGCGACCTCTCGTCGGGCGACGTCGAGTACGTGGAGGGCCTGCAGCCGTCGGGCTTCGACTACCAGGGACGCAATCATGGCGAGCTGACCAGTTACGTCTCCACCAATCTCGACCCTGCGCAGGTCACGGAGGTCTCGAACGCGTACCACGATCTGCACACCGCGTTCCAGACGTTCGCCGACGACCTGAAGGACGCTGTCCAGCGCTCGCAGCACGAGTGGGAGGGCGATGCTGCTGACCACGCGCACGGTTACTTCAACAGCCTCGGCACGTGGTCGGATGCGAACTCCCAGAACGCCCAGCTGGCTTCCGAGGTCATGTACCAGCAGTCCGACGCGGCCACGCGCGCCAAGAACAGTATGCCCGAAGAGGTGCCGTTCAGCTGGGACACCGAGATGCAGCGGTGGGGTAGCAACCCCTTCAACATGGTTGAGAACATCAGCCAGAGCATCCAGACCTACCAGCGCAGCCAGGAAGCGCACACCGAGGCCGCGCGGGTGATGACCCAGTACGACGGTGACCTGTTCACGGCAGCGTCGAAGCAGCCGGTGTTCGCCGAGCCGCCGCAGTTCGGCACGGGTACGGGAGAAAGCGGGACTCTGCGGCCGGGCGGCGACGGCATCAACATCCCGTCCGGGCGCACCGATGCCTCGGGCTACACCGGCGGGTCGACCGGCAGTGTCGGGGTTGGGAACATTCCGCCCGGCGGGGGCTCGATTCCGGGTGGTGGTTCCATTCCGGGTGGGGGCTCCGGCGGCAGCAGCTATGGCGGCGGCGGGTACGTGCCGACCCCGTTACCCAATGGCCGCGGCACAGGCGCTGGTTCGGTCCCGACGGGCACCAATCCGTCCGGTTACCGGCCGCCCACGACATCCAGGCCCAGGATGCCCACCGGCGGCACCGGTGGCGGCTTCAATGGCATGGGTGCCGTGCCGGTCGGTGGCATGGCCGGCGGTGGCTTCGGTGGCGGAGGCGGCTCCGACTACAGCAGCAAACTCGGCCGCGGTGGTGCCGGTGGCTTCGGCCCCGGCGGTAGTGCCGCCGCGTCTGGCGCCGCGTCCGGTGCCGGTGCCGGGGCGGCATCCGGCGCGGCCAAGCCCGGTATGGGCCCCATGGGCGGGGCGGCGGCACCCGGTGCTGCCGCCGCGGCAGGCCGGGGCGCCGGTGGTATGGGTGCGGGCGGCATGGGAGCCGGCGCCGGCCGCGGTGGTCAGGGTGGCCAGGACGAAGAACACCAGCGGCCCACCTACCTCGTCGAGGCCGACCCCGACGAGGTGTTCGGTACCAATCAGCGGACTGCGCCGCCGGTCATCGGCGAATAGGCAGAAGAGCCCCCAAGGCCACCTTGGTTGCGTTGAACGCAAACCTTGGTGGCCTTGGGGGCGTTTTGCTCAGTAGCGGAAGAAGCGTTCCTTGCGGCCCTGGCGGACCAGGCGCAGCCACTGCAGGAACGCCTTCGGGTCGCGCTTGACGCCCACGAAGTACAGCCCGAAGCGCAGGACCTCCAGGGCGCCGATCTTGCGCATCCCCGGCTGGGACAGCAGGTAGCCGCGGTTGCGGTAGGTGTAGTACCGCTTGACGTCGTTCTCCGGATCCTGCGCGTGGAACCTGCCGCCCAGCATGGGCTTGAACTCGTCCGAACCGTTCGGGTGCAGGTACGTCGTTCGCAGCGTCGTCCCGAACGGCAGCCCGGAACGGACCAGACGCCGGTGCAGCTCGACCTCGTCGCCCCGGAAGAACAGCCGCAGGTCCGGCACGCCCGTGACCTCGAGCGTCGACGCCCGGAACAGCGCACCGTTCATCAGCGATGCGATACCCGGCAGGAAGTCGGTGCCCAGCTCGGCAGAGGAACGCTTCCACGTCAGGCCCCGGCGCAGCGGGAACGCCAGCCGGTCCGGTGCATCGATGCTGGCCACCACGGGGGAGACCTCGGCGAGACCGCGCTGCTGGGCTTCGTCCAGCAGGATCGCCAGCACGTTCTCGTCCGCCGGCCTGCCGTCGTCGTCGGCCAGCCACACCCACTCCGCGCCCAGTGCGAGTGCATGCAGCATCCCGAGCGCGAAGCCACCCGCGCCGCCCAGGTTGCGGTGCGACGGTAGGTAGGTGACAGGCAGCGAGTAGGCCTCGACGACCTCACGGGCCGACTGGTCGGGACCGTTGTCCACCACGATGAGGTGGTCGACGGGTCGCGTCTGTGCCTCGATCACCTTCAGCGAGTCGGCGAGCAGGTCGCGCCGGTGCCGCGTCACGACGACGGCGACAACGGCGCCTTCCTGCAACGGCTGCTGCTCGGCCACCTCAGTCACCGCTCATTGCCGGTGCTTCACCGAGGCGTTCGAGGGTCTCCTGGCTGACGTTCTCGAAGGGGTCCCTGCCCTTGTAGGCGGTCAGCACCTCGCGCAGCGAGCCCTGCATCCTCATCCGGCCCTCGTCCATCCAGACGGCGGAGGTGCACAGTTCCAACAGCAGATCGTCCTGGTGCGAGGCGAAGACCAGCAGGCCGGAGCGCCGTACCAGGTCCACGAGGCGGTCGCGGGCCTTGTTGAGGAACGCGGCGTCGACGGCGCCGATGCCCTCGTCGAGCAGCAGGATCTCCGGGTCGATCGAGGTCACCACGCCGAGCGCCAGCCGCACCCGCATACCGGTCGAGTACGTGCGCAGCGGCATCGACAGGTAGTCGCCGAGCTCGGTGAAGTCGGCGATGTCGTCGATCCGCTTCTCCATCTGCTTGCGGGTCATCCCCAGGTACAGACCGCGGATCACGATGTTCTCGTAGCCGGAGATCTCCTGGTCCATGCCGACGCCGAGGTCGAACACCGGCGCCACCCGGCCGCGGATCCTGGCCGTGCCCCTGGTGGGCTCGTAGATGCCGGAGAGCAGGCGCAGCAGCGTGGACTTGCCCGCACCGTTGTGGCCGACCAGGCCAATGCGGTCGCCGCTCTCCACCGACAGCGTGATGTCGTGCAGCGCCTCGATGATCGGCACCTTGCTCGAGGTGCCGATCTTGCCGCCGACCTTGCCGAGCACCTTCTTCTTCAGCGAACGGGTCTTCGCGTCGAAGATGGGGAAGTCGACGGACGCGTTCCGGACGTCAATGCTGATCATCAGTCGTCACACCCAATACGAGACGCGAGCACGGTAGTTGCGCATTACGACCAGCGCGAGAATCCAGCCGACAACAGCGAAACCACCGACCACCGCCCAGTGGTGCCAGCTCTGCACGTTGCCGATCAGCGGCGCACGCAGGATCTGCACGAAGTGGTACAGCGGGTTCAGCTCGGCGATGAGGTGCCGCCAGTTCGCCGCCTCGCCGAAGCGCTGCTGCAGGAGGTCGGTGGACCAGACGATCGGCGTGAGGAAGAACAGCAGGTTCACGAGGCTGGTGACGACCTGCGGGATGTCGCGGAACCGGGTCGACACGATGCCGAACAGCAGCACCACCCACCCGCCGTTGATGGCCAGCAGTACGAACGCGGGAATCGCGAGCAGCGCGCTCCAGCTCAGCCCCGGCTGCGGCGGCCCACCGTCGGTGATCACATACCCCGGCGTGCTCAGCGGTCCCCAGAAGATCGCCACCACGACCAAATAGATGATCATGTTGTGGAGGAACATGATGCTCTGCCGCCACACGGTCCGCAGCACGTACACCGACAGCGGCGCGGGCAGGTGTTTGATCAGGCCCTCGTTGGCGATGAAGGTGTCCGTGCCCTCCGTCAGGCAGCCGAGCATGAAGTACCAGGCGATGAAGCCGACCGTGACGTAGGGCAGGAACGTGGCCACGGGCGCGCCGAACAACTGTGAGTAGAGCAGGCCGAGACCGAGCGCGGTGATGCCCATACTCAGCGTGATCCACAGTGGGCCGAGGACGGAGCGGCGGTACCGCTGCTTGATGTCCTGCCAGCCAAGATGGCTCCACAACTCACGCTGCCGTACCCCCTCACTGAGGTCGGCGAACGCGCGGCGCAACGACCGGCTCTCCAGTGCGGTTGCTGCCGGTGTCATCGCGGGAGTTTCTCTGGCGTCGACGGTGCTTGTGGCTTGCACGAGATACGACTGTACTGGCGTCCGGTGACGGCGAGCGCGCGTGTCTGCCTCAACCCGCGGTACTCGTGGTGACAAGGCAATCTTCGGACGAGCATGTCGCCACGCTAGGCCAACCGGGTGTGTGTGCGCTGGGCTGCTGCGCGTGTACCCGTCGCGTGCTGGGGGTGTCCTGCTAGCTTCCGTTGACATGGATAGTGGTGTCCGGGCGGCGGGTCTGCTGGTGAGCATGCTCCAGGCGTACGCGGACCAGCCCGACCCGCGATCGGTCGCCGTTGTGGGCAACCAGCCCCTGGAACCCGACGAGCGTCGCGCCAAGACCATCGACAGCTGTGACCTGGTCTTCCGCGTCAACGGGTTCGTGTGTGACGAGCCCGATACCCAACCGGCCGTAGGCACCCGGACACATGTCGTGGTGTTCAACCGTGCGCTGCGAGCGACGAAATGGGTTTTCGAGGACTACCCTTCGCGGCTGTACCTGCTCGTCGAACCGGGCAGGTTGCACTGGGAGCCCGAGAACATCCCGCAGTGGTGGCCTTCGGATCTTGGCTTTCTGCCGGTGTCCAACCGTGAGGTGACGCTTCCGCTGTCGGAAGCGCTCGGTCTGTCCACGCGAACCGACGGGACCTGGGCGACAACGGGCACGATGGCCGCGTGGATCGCGCGGACGGCGTTCCCCGACGCGGACCTCGTACTGTCCGGCTTCTCCTTCATCGACAACCCGCACCAGACGTCCTGGCAGCACGCGGCCGGCGATTCGTGCATTGTGGGACCCGAGCACCAGATCGCGGCGGAGGGCAGGTTGCTGGAGTCCTGGAGCAGGACCGGCAAGACCACACTCCTCCGCTGACCCGAGCCGATCCCCGCTAGCCGAAGGAAAACGTGCCGATGGCGTCTGTGAACCCGTTGAGAGCGCTCCGTGCCAGTGTCGCCGCGAGGCTGGTCCGGCTCATCGACTACCGCGTCAACGAGCGCATTCGCGGGGAGATCCGCGGGGACATCCACCGACTCGGTGCCCAGGACGAGCGCGCCGACGAGCGCCTGACCGAACAGGAACACTGCACGGTCGACCACCGGCGCAGGCTCGACGCGCTGGAGGAGGGCCTCGAGAAGGTTCGTGGCGACCTGCGCTGGACGACCGGCGAGGTGGAACGGCTGATCCCGCACGTGGCGGCGCAGGAGGCGCGGCTGGAGGACCTGCGTGCCAAGCTCGCGCTCGCCCCGCCCGCCGGCAAACCGCAGCTGGTCGAGGCGCGTTCGCTCATCGAGGAGGTGCAGCGCCAGCACGCCCAGATCCGGGTGCGGCTGACCGGCATCGCCCGTTACGAGGAGCGGCTGCGCAAACTCGAGGAGCAGGTGGGCGTCAGCGCCGGTGAATGAGAGCCTGTGCCGGGGTGTGACGGTCCGGGAGGCGACCGAGCGAGATGCCGAGCTGTTACTCGGCTGGCGTAACGACCCGGATACCCGCCGCTGGTCCCGCAGCACCGAAGCCGTCGAGCCCGCGCAGCATCTGCGCTGGTTGCGGGGCGTGCTGGACTCACCGGACCGCCTGCTGTTCGTGGCCGAACATGGTGCGGCCGTGGGTACGGTGCGGTTCGACCGTCTGCCCGACGCCGAGCGGACCTGGGAGGTCAGCATCACGGTCGCTCCCGAGCACCGGGGCCGTGGGCTCGCGGGTGCCATCCTGGCGGCCGGTGAGCAGGCACTCCATCGGCTGCATGCCGCGCGCAGCGTGCTGGCCAGCGTTCACGAGGGCAACGCGGCCTCGCTCGCGCTCTTCCACAGGGCCGGCTACGCCGACATGCCGGCGACCGGGCCGTTCCGACTGCTCAGTAAGGCACTGGAGGATCGGTGACCATGTCGACATCCGTCCGCATTGGTGCGCACGAGATCGGGCCTGCGCATCCGCCCTTCGTCATCGCCGAGGTGTCCGGCAACCACAACGGTGACCTCGACCGCGCGCTGGCGATCATCGATGCCGTCGCGGCGTCCGGCGCGCAGGCCGTGAAGCTGCAGACCTACCGCCCGGACACCATCACGATCGACGTCGACGGGCCCGCGTTCCGCCTCAGCGACGACCACGAGCTGTGGGGCGGGCAGAATCTCTACCAGCTGTACGAGCGCGCGCACACGCCGTGGGAGTGGCACGAGCCGCTGTTCCGCCGCGCCCGCTCGCATGGGCTGGAGGTGTTCTCCAGCCCGTTCGACCCGACGGCTGTCGAGCTGTTGGAGTCACTCGACGCACCCGCGTACAAGATCGCCTCCTCGGAGATCGTCGACCTGCCGCTGATCGAGCGGTGCGCGCGGACGGGTAAGCCACTCGTGATCTCCACCGGCATGGCGACGGTCGCCGAGATCGACGCCGCGGTGCGCACGGCCCGCGAGGCCGGTAACGACCAGCTCGTGGTTCTGGCCTGCACGGCCAGCTATCCGGCCGCGCCGGAGGAGAGCAACCTGCGCGGGTTGCCGGTGCTGGGCTCGGTGACCGGTGCTGTCGTGGGGCTTTCGGACCACACGCCAGGCCTTGGCGTACCGGTGGCCGCCGTGGCGCTCGGCGCGTGTGCCATCGAGAAGCACGTGACCCTCGCGCGTGCCGACGGCGGTGTGGACTCGGCGTTCTCCCTCGAACCCGCCGAGCTGGCGGCGCTGGTCACGGAGACCAGGCGCGCCTGGGAGGCACTCGGTGCCCCGGTGATCGGCCCGAAGCCGAGCGAGCGCGAGGGCCTGCGGCTGCGGCGTTCACTGTATGTGGTGGACGACGTGCGGGCGGGTGATCCGGTGACCGAGCACAATGTCCGGTCGATCCGGCCCGCCGGTGGGTTGCCGCCTGCGGACATCACCCGCGTCCTCGGCCGGACGTTCCACGTCGATGCCGCGAAAGGTACCGCGCTGACCTGGGACCTGATCTAGTTTTACAATTCCTAACCGCTGAAGAAGGTGCGGACCATGTCGATGACCCGGTCCGCGTTGGCGTCGGTGAGGTCGCCGAAGAGCGGCAACGACAGTTCCTCGGCGTAGAACCGCTCCGCGTTGGGGCACAGGCCACGCCGGTAGCCGAGATCCTCGAACACCGGATGCCAGTACGCGGGGATGTAGTTCACCTGCACTCCGATGCCTGCAGCGCGCAGGTGGTCGAACAGTGCGCGCCGCCTGCCATCGAGCACCCGCAGCGGGTACAGGTGCCACATCGGATCCGCGCCATCCCGCGTCACCGGGGTGCGCACGCCGGCCAGGTCGGCGAAGGCCTTGTCGTAGCGCGCGTGGAGCTCCGCGCGCCGCCGTTTGAACGCCGCGAGCCGCCGCAGCTGGCTGCTGCCCAGCGCGCACAGCACATCCGGCAGCCGGTAGTTGAGCCCGAAGGCGTGCACCTCCTGGTGCCAGCCGCCCTCGTCCGGGTACCGCTGCGCCGCGCGGTCGCGCACCAGCCCGTGGTTGCGAAACGCCCGCGCCCGCTCCAGCAGCTCTGGTAACGCCGTTACCACCGCACCGCCTTCGGCGGTGGTCAGGTTCTTCGTGGCGAAGAACGAGAACGTGGTCAGGTCCGCCAGCGAACCGACCGGCCTGCCCTGCCAGGAGCCGCCGATCGAATGCGCGGCGTCCTCCAGCAGCAGCGCCCCGGCCGAGTCGGCGACCGCACGCAGCGTGTCCAGCTCCGCCGGGTGTCCGGCGTAGTCCACTGCCGCGACGACCTTCGTGCGGGAGGTCACCGCGGCGCGGGCGGCGGCAGGGTCCAGGTTGCCGGTGTCCGGCTCGACGTCGGCGAACACGACCCGCGCGCCGTGCAACGCCGCTGCCGACGCTGTGGCGACGAACGTCAACGGGCTCGTCACCACCTCGACGCCCCGGCCCACGCCCGCCGCGGCGTAGGCCACGTGCAGGGCCGCCGTTCCGGAGGTGACCGCTACGGCCGGCGTGCCGCCGGTGTGCCCGGCGAGCTCCTCCTCGAACCGGACCACCGCGGGGCCGGTGGTCAGCCAGTCGCCGCGCAGAACCTCCGTGACCGCCGCGATGTCCTCCTCAGCGATCGACTGGCGGCCGTACGGCAGGAAGTCACCCATGGTCGGCGATCAGCTTCTGCAACGCCGCTGTGTCGAGCCAGAGATCGTTGGTGTCGGAGCGGTATGCGAAGCCCTCCGGCACCGGCACCCCGCTGTCCGGCGGCTCGTAGCCCCAGCCCGCGATATGCGGCTGCACCACGTAGCGGTCCTCCAGCTGCAGGGTCCGCCGGGCATCGTCCGGCGCGATCATCTCCTCGTGCAGCTTCTCGCCGGGGCGGATGCCGACCTCGTGCATCGGGCTGCCCGGCGCGATCGCCTGCGCCAGGTCCACCAGCCGCATGCTGGGGATGCGCGGCACGTACAGCTCCCCGCCGTGCATCAGGTTGAACGAGTCGACCACGAACTTCACCGCCTGCGGCAGCGTGATCCAGAAGCGGGTCATCTCCTTGTGCGTGATCGGCAGCGACTCACCGCGCTCGGCAAGCGAGCGGAAGAACGGGATCACACTGCCGCGCGAGGCCATCACGTTGCCGTAACGGACCACCGCGAACCGGGCCGGGTGCGTGGCCGCGTAGTGGTTGGCGCTGATGAACATGCGGTCGGCACACAGCTTCGTGGCGCCGTAGAGGTTGATCGGGCTCGACGCCTTGTCGGTGGACAGCGCCACGACCTTCCGCACGCCGGTGTCGATGGCGGCCTCGATGACGTTCTGCGAGCCCACGACATTGGTCTGGACGAACTCGAAGGGGTTGTACTCGCCGGTGTCGACCTGCTTGAGCGCGGCGGCGTGCACGACGTAGTCCACGCCGTGCATCGCGCGCTCCAGCCGGCGCCGGTCGCGCACGTCACCGACGAAGAACCGCAGCCGCGGGTCATTGCCGAACTGTTGGCGCACTTCGTACTGCTTGAGCTCGTCCCGGGAGAGCACGACCAGCCTGCGGGGGTTCAGCTCCGCGAGCGCGTAGGTGAGAAACGCCTTGCCGAAAGAGCCCGTTCCCCCGGTGAGCAGAATGCTCGACCCATCGAGCTCTCCCATTTGTTACCTCCGCGTTGCCGCCAGAACCACTCCGGCCATCATGGCATCCATGCGCGAGCAGGCGGCTGTGAATGTCATCATCCAGGCGAGGATGTCCTCGACGCGGCTGCCCGGGAAGGTACTCCGCCCGCTCGGCGGCCGAAGCGTGCTCGGCTGGGTGGTGCGGGCCGCCGCGGCAACACCCGGGGTCGACGCCGTCGTGGTGGCGACCTCGGATGCCGGTGACGACGATCCCGTCGCCGCCGAGGCTCGGCGCCATGGCGCCGAGGTCGTGCGCGGCCCGCTGGATGATGTGCTCGCCCGGTTCCTGCTGGCGTGTGAACGCCATCCCGCGGACGCCGTGGTGCGGCTCACCGCCGACTGCCCCCTGCACGATCCGCGGCTGATCGCCCAGCTGATCGCATTGTGGCGTGCACAGCCGGAGCTGGACTACGTGAGCAACACTCTCGTCCGGACGCTGCCCCGCGGCTTCGACGCGGAGCTGGTCCGCGTGCCGGTGCTGGTCGAGCAGGGGCACGAGCCACCCGGGCCGCATCGCGAACATGTCACGTCCGGCGTCTACGCCGACCCGGAGCGTTACGCCTGCGCAGGTATCGTGGTCGCGCCCGCGGCAGGCGACCTGCGCGTCACGCTCGACACCGAGCAGGACTGGGCACTGCTGGCTGCCGTGGTCGCCGAGCTGGGTGACCGCATCCCGGACTGGCGGGAGGTCGTGACCCTGCTGCGGCGGCGCCCCGACCTGGTGGTGCTGAACGCGGATGTCGAGCAGAAGGCGGTGCGGTGAGACGGAGACTGCTGCTGCGGGCGGACTCGTCGGCACAGATCGGGGCCGGGCACGTCGCCCGGATGGTCGCACTCGCAGAGGAGGCCGCGGCCCGCGGCTGGCGGGTGGCCTTCGCCGGGGAGATCGCCAACGCCGAGTTCCTCGCCACGCGTTTCGATGAGCTGGGCGTGCCGCGCCTGCCACCGGAGACCACTGCCGACGGCTTCGACGCCATGGTCGTCGACCACTACGGCATCGGTGAGCTGCGTGCGGCGGTGAATGCCGCCGGAGCCGCGCTGGTCTCCTTTGAGGACGGTCCGTTCGGCAGGCGGGCCGCCGACGTCGTTGTGGACTGCGGGTTCGCCGCGGCAGCACGCCCCGCCGACGGCTCCCCGCTCGTGCTCACCGGAGCCTGCTACACCCCGCTGCGCCAGGTCGTCATGGAGGCCCGGCGCAAGCGGCAAGCCCGGGACGGTGTGCCGGAGCCGCCGAGGGTGCTGGTCGTGCTGGGCGGCGGTGGGGTCTGGCAGGACACCGTGTCGGACCTGCTGACCGCCTTGCGGGACACCGGGTCGCCCTGCACCGTCGAGGCTCTGGTGCGTGGTACGCCTGCGCTGCCCGCGGCCGCGGCGGGGCAGCGGTTCCTCGTGTCGCCGCCCGGTCCAGGCCTGCACGACCGACTGGTCGAGACCGATCTGGTCGTGAGCGCCGCGGGAGTCACACTGTTCGAGCTGTGCTGTGTCGGTGTGCCCAGCGCGCTGGTGCGGCTGGTCGACAACCAGGATGCCGGCTACCGCGCCGCGCTGGCACAGGGATTCGCGGTCGGGCTCGGTTCGCCAGGGGCGCTGGAGAACGCCGCGGAAACGTTGCGTGGCCTGCTCGCCGAGCGAGAGGCACTGGAGGGCATGGCAGTGGCGGCATCGGCTGCTGTGGACGGTCAGGGCGCGGCTCGCGTGCTGGACGAGATCGACGGCGTGCTGCGGTGAGCCGCACCACCTGGCTGGTGCTCGGCCTGTTGACGCTGCTGGCCTTCGGTACCTGGGCCGCGTGGTCGTTCACGGTCGACGACGCGTTCATCACCTTCCGCTACAGCGCGAACCTGGCCGAGGGAAACGGTCCGGTGTGGAATGTCGGCGACGATCCGGTCGAGGGCTTCACCAACTTCGCCTGGATGATCTGGCATGCCCTCTTCGTCTCGTTCGGCTTCGATCCGGCGTTGGTGGCGAAGGTGACGTCACTGGTGATCGCCGTTGGCACACTGGCGATGCTGTTGCGCGCCACCGAAGGTGCAGGGCGGATCGTCGCCGGTGCCGCGTACGTGGTGTTCCTGCCGACCTACTTCCACCTCGCCGGCGGGCTGGAGACGGTGGCGTTCGCGGCGGCGGTGCTGCGCATGGCCGCCATCGGGGTCCGGGTGATCGAGGGCAGGCGAGTCTTCGACTGGGAACCGCCGCTGCTGCTGTTGCTGGCAGGGATGCTGCGGCCGGAAGGCCTGCTCGCCGCACTGCCCGGCTTTGTGGTGTGGTTCTGGTACGCGCGGGACGACAGGCTCGTCCGCCTGTACACAGGTATCGCGGCGGTGCTCGGCGTCGGCTACTTCGGCTGGCGCTGGATCTACTACGGCCACCCGCTGCCGAACACGTTCTACGTCAAGTTCGGCAACCTCACGGCGGGATGGGACTGGACCGAGCGGACGCTGCTGCTGTTCGCGCCGCTGCTCGTGCTCACCGTGCTGCTGCTGGTCTGGAAGGATCTGCGGGCCACCGGGCTGCTGCTGTGCTCGACGGTGGTCACCACCTGTGCCACCTATGCCCTGTCCGGGCCGAGCATGGACTACCTGCACCGGTTCGCCTACCACGTCTATCCGGTGCTGTGTCTGGGTGCGGGGCTCGCGGTGGGCGCACTCACCCACCGGTGGCTCACTGCTGCCGTCGGGGTCGCCGCCGTGGGCGGAACGGCCGTGACCGGCGCCATCGCACCCGATCTGCCGGTGATCGCCAACTACGGCGCCGATCTGCGGCGGGCCCACGTCGCCATCGGGCAGGGGCTCGCCGAGACCGGAGTGGACCCCGAGTTCGAGACCCTCGCCGTCGGCGACGCCGGTGCCATCCCGTACTACAGCGGCTGGCGGACGATCGACTACATCGGACTGAACGACGAGGCCATCGCACACGGCGACGATCCGACCGACGTGGTCCGGCAGGCACGCCCCACGGTGGTCATCCTGACGTCGAACAGCGCCGAGGCGCCGGAGGAGCTGTACGGCCTGCGGGCCGCCGAGGCGACGGCGGGGTACACGCACATTGCCGCGGTGCAGATGCGTGCCGGCTACTGGCAGCACGTGTTCGCGGTGCCGGGCTGGGCACCGCAGATCCGCAGCGCGCTGACCCCCGCCGTCGACCAGGCGCAACGCACCCACGACCCCGGCCGCTACGAGCTGACCATCGACCGCTGGCTGGACGGGCTCCGCACTGGGCGTTAGAGCGCTCTCAGAGGTACTGCCCGGGGTTGCCGATACCGGGACCGGACTCGGTACCGCCGCTGCCCGGCGGCAGTCCCCGGCGCATGTGCTCCAGTTGCACGCGCGCGGCCATCTGCTGCGCGAACAGCGCGGTCTGAATACCGTGGAACAGACCTTCCAGCCAGCCCACGAGCTGCGCCTGTGCGATCCGCAGCTCCGCGTCCGACGGCGTGGAGTCGTCCGTGAACGGTGAGACCAGGCGTTCCAGTTCACTCTGCAGCTCAGGGGCCAGCGCCTGCTCCAGCTCCTTGATGGAGGTCGCGTGGATCTCGCGCAGCCGGTTACGGCTCGCGTCGTCCAGCGGAGCGACCCGCACCTCCTCGAGGAGCTGCTTGATCATCGTGCCAATGCGCATGACCTTCGCCGGCTCTTCGACCATGTCGCCCACCGACTCGTTCTTGTCGTTCTCCGCACCAGGGCCGATTCGCGCTGTACCCAGCGGAGCGCCGTCAGGTCCAACGACCACCACGTGGTGTGATTGCTCACCCTCCTGGTTACCCATTGTGTGCGAATTCGGATAATTCGGCTCGGTCATATGCTCCATCCTGGCTCACTTCTGAAACCGTGCACAGCGCTTCGGCACACCTGACATCCGAGCGTAGCCGGAACCGTCGCTGCCCGTGTTCACCAGGGCAACCCCGGACGCAGGGCGAAACTACGGCTCCGTACGGTGTCTGCATGGCGTTTGACGTCGCTCGGATACGTGGGTTGTTTCCCGCACTGGGTGACGGCTGGATTCACTTCGACGGTGGAACCGGAATGCTGGTACCCGAGCAGGTCGCCTCGGCCGTCTCGACCGCGATGCGGGCTCCGGTTTCCGGACCGGGCGGGGCATTTCCGGCCTCCCAGCGCGCGGAGAGCATCGTGGCTGCGGCCCGTCGCGCGGTGGCGGATCTGCTCGGCGCGGAGCCCGACGGGGTCGTGCTCGGCCCGAGCGCATCGGTGCTGCTCGCCCGTCTCGTGGACGCACTGTCCGAGCGATGGACCCTCGGGGACGAGGTCGTGGTGTCCCGGTTGGACGAGCAGGCCAACATCGGGCCATGGCAGCGCGCCGCCAAGCGCATCGGCGCCGCCGTCCGCTGGGGCGAGATCGACATCGAGAACTGCGAGCTGCCCGCCTGGCAGTACGAGAACCTCGTCAACGCGCGCACCAAGGCGGTGTCGCTCACCTGCGCGTCCGGCTCGGTGGGCACCCGGCCCGATGTGCCGACCGTCGTCGAGATCGCGAAGCGGGTCGGCGCGCTCGTCGTCGTCGACGCCACCTACGCGGCGCCGTTCGTGCCGCTGGACCTCAACGCCCTCGGCGCGGACGTGGTCGTGGTGTCCGCGCAGGCGTGGGGTGGCCCCGCGGTCGGCGCGCTCGTGTTCCGCGACCCCGAACTGCTGGAACGGCTGCCGTCGGCGTCGCTGGAACCCAACGCCCGCGGCGCGGCACGGCTGGAGCTCGGGCCACACGCGTACCCGTTGCTCGCCGGGCTGATCGCCTCCATCGACTACCTCGCCGGCCTCGACGACGCCGCCACCGGCTCCCGTAGGGAACGCCTGCTCACCTCGCTCGGCTCGGCGAAGTCGTATCACGCGGGCCTGCTCGCTCAGCTGTCCACCGAGCTGCGCTCATTGCGGCACGTGATGGTCATCGGTGACGCCATGCGGCGCATTCCGGCGCTGGCGTTCGCGGTGGCCGACCGCAAGGCCGGCGAGGTCGCGGAGTACCTGGCGTCGCAGGGGCTCTGCGCGTTCGCCGACCAGGGTACGAGTGGCGTGTTCGCGGCACTCGGCGTCGGTGAGGTGGGCGGTGCGGTGCGCATCGGCCTCGCGCACTACTCCAACGTTTTCGAGATCAACCAGCTGGTGCGGGTGCTCGAACAGCTGCGCTAGGCCGTCTGGGACTTCGCCGTCAGCACGATCTTGCCGAAGACGCCGCCCTCAGCCAGCATGCGGTGCGCGGCCGCCGCCTCCGCGAGCGGCAGCACCTGACCGATCACCGGCCGCACCGAACCGTCGGCCACCAGCGGCCACAGGCGCTCGCGGACATCGGCGACGATCTCGCCCTTCTCCGCCACAGGGCGGGCCCGCAGGGTCGTGGCCGCCACGCTGCCGCGCTTGGCGATGAGCTTGCCGAGGTTCAGCTCGCCCTTCACACCGCCCTGCAGGCCGATCACGACCAGCCGCCCGCCGATGGCGAGCGCGTTGACGTTGCGGTCGAGGTACTTGGCGCCCATGTTGTCGAGGATGACGTCGGCGCCGCCGGTCTCCTTCTTCAGCTCCTCGACGAAGTCCTGCTCGCGGTAGTTGATCGCGATGTCGGCACCCAGCTGGCGGCAACGTTCCAGCCGCTCCGCCGACCCGGCTGTGACGGCGACGGTCGCACCGAGCGCCTTGCCGACCTGGATGGCATGCGTGCCGATACCGCCGGCACCGCCGTGCACGAGCAGGACGTCGTCCTCGGCCAGTCCGGCGAGCATGACCACGTTCGACCACACGGTGCAGGCGACCTCGGGCAGCCCGGCCGCCGAGAACAACCCCACCTCGCCCGGCACCGGCAGCAACTGCACGGCAGGCACGGCGACCTTCTCCGCGTACCCGCCGCCGGAGAGCAGCGCGCACACCTCGTCGCCGGCCTGCCAACCCTCGACGCCGGCGCCGAGCTCGACGATCGTGCCCGAGCACTCGAGGCCGAGGATGTCGCTTGCTCCGCGCGGCGGCGCGTAGTTGCCCTGCCGCTGCAACAGGTCCGCCCGGTTCACCGCGGTTGCGGCAACGTCGATGAGCACCTCGCCGGGGCCAGGAGCAGGGTCGGCGACGTTGGTCCATTCCAGATTCTCCGGGCCACCCGGCTCGCGGATCGTGATCGCGCGCATGGCCTGACCCTATGCCACGGAACCGGATTCGCGGGCGGTGAATGTTCCTACGATTGGCTCTTGACCTCGTGAGCTGGACACACCAAAGTGACGATCTTCAGTCACGAAGGGGACGTGTCCATGGCATCAAGCAGAGGGAAGCTCAGACCTGCCGTCGTCATCGCGGCGTGCGCGGGCCTGGTTCTCAGCGGCGCCGCCACCGCGGCCGCCGCGCCCGCGAAGAGTACCCAGCTCGCCGACCAGCTGGCCAAGAAGGTCGATATCGGCAACATCAACCGGCATCTGATCGCGTTGCAGCGGATCGCCGACAGCAGCGGCGGCAATCGCGCCGCGAGCACTGTCGGCCACGAGCGGTCGGCCGAGTACGTCGCCGGCAAGCTCGAGGCGGCCGGGTACACCGTGACGCGCCAGGAGTTCCCGTTCGTCTACACGGAGACGCTGGCGGAAGGCCTCGCGGTGGCCGGTACCGAGGTGCCGATCATCATCATGGAGTACAGCCCGTCCACGCCCGATGGGGGCATCACGGCACCGCTCGCGGTGGTCGAGTCGGACGACATGCCCGGTTGCGAGGTCGATGACTACGCCGACGTCACCGGCAAGATCGCGCTGATCGAGCGCGGTGGCTGCCCGTTCGCGCAGAAGCAGGCGGCCGCGGCGGACGCGGGCGCGGTCGGCGCGATCATTTACAACAACGCCGAGGGCCCGGTGAACGGGACGCTCGGTGACCCCTCGGCAGGCCGCATCCCGACCGGCGGCATCACCAAGGCCGACGGCGAGGCGCTGGCCGCGCAGGGCGGTGCCGAGACCACGCTGGAGCTGCGGGCGTTCCGCGAGGATCGCACCAGCTACAACGTCATCGCAGAGACCAAGACCGGCCGCAAGGACAACGTCGTGGTGGCAGGCGCGCACCTCGACGGCGCGACCGCGGGCGCTGGCATCAACGACAACGGCTCGGGTTCGGCCGCGTTGCTGGAGACCGCGCTGCAGCTGGGCGGCAGCCCCAAGGTCAACAACGCGGTGCGGTTCGCCTGGTGGAGCGCGGAGGAGAACGGCCTGGTCGGCTCGACCCACTACGTCAACTCCCTGTCGTTCGAGCAGCAGCTCGACATCGCGCTGTACCTGAACTTCGACATGATCGGCTCGCCGAACGCGGGGTACTTCGTCTACGACGGTGACAACTCCGACGGCGAGGGCGCGGGGCCGGGGCCGTACGGCTCGGCACAGATCGAGCAGGCCTTCATCGGCGCGCTGGCCAGCCGGGGCATCGAGACGGAGGGCACCGACTTCGACGGTCGATCCGACTACGGCGAGTTCATCGCGGTCGGCATCCCGGCCGGTGGCCTGTTCACCGGCGCGGAAGGCATCAAGACCGAGGAGCAGGCCGCGAAGTGGGGCGGCGAGGCGGGTGCCGCCTTCGACGACTGCTACCACCGGGCATGCGACAACCTCGGCAACGTGGACCGCGTCGCCCTCGACCGCAACGCCGACGCGATGGCGTGGGTCACCGGCAAGTACGCGATCAGCACCGAGGAGGTGAACGGCGTGGCACCGACCAACGGCAAGAGCCGCGCCGAGGTGGCCAAGCAGCGTGGCGCACAGCGCACGCTGGTCGCCACCGCTGATTCGGCGACCGCAGCCGCCTGAGTGAACTGACACGGCGAAAGCCCCGTTACCGGCGACAAGGGTCGCCGGTAACGGGGCTTTGGCATGCGCGGGCTAGCCGAGCTCGGCCGTGCGGAAGGTGTTGCAGCGCGCCGGGTCACCCGTGGTGTATCCGGTGCGGAACCAGCGTTCCCGCTGCGCCGAGGTGCCGTGGGTGAAGGTCGACTCGTCGACGGTGCCGCCGCCGAGCTCCCGCTGGATGAAGTCGTCGCCGATGCGGCCCGCGGTGTCCAGCGCGCCGGCGATGTCCTCCTCGGTCACGTCGGTGATGAGGGGCATGCCGTTCTCGGTGGGCGTCGTCGTGGCGTGGTTGGCCCACACGCCTGCGTAGCAGTCGGCCTGCAGCTCCAGCCGCACGCCGTCGGACTCGGGGCCTGCGCCGCCGCGGACCCGCGCCGAGGTACCGAGCAGGTTCTGCACGTGGTGGCCGTACTCGTGGGCGAGCACGTAGGCCTCTGAGAACAGGCCGCCCGTCGCGCCGAACCGCTGGCGCAGCTCGTCGAAGAACGTCAGATCGATGTACACGCCGCTGTCGGCGGGGCAGTAGAACGGACCGACATCCGAGGTCGCGCTTCCGCAACCGGTGCCGACACCGCCGTTGAAGAACGTCGTCGTCGACTCGTGGTAGGTCCGTCCGGTGCGGGTGAACTGGCCGGTCCAGTAGTCCTGAATGGAATTGACGATGGCCACGACCGCGCAGTCGTGGTCGTTGTTGGCGTCGGCACCGGTGCGGCACGAGTCGGCCAGCGCGCCGCTGTTCACCTGTTGATCCGAGCCAGCGTCCCCCAGCCCGAGCGGCCCGGTCGAGATCCCGCCGAACTGCGCCAGCAACACGTAGACCAACACACCGACCAGGCCGAGCCCACCACCGCCGAGAACTACCCGGCCGCCGACGCCACCACCGCCGCTCCCGCGCAGATCACGGACCTCGGAGGCGTCCAGTCCGGCGTTGTCGTTGAATCTCACGAGCGCCGACAATAACCGAACGCCTGGGTGCGGTTCGGCCGATCACCGCCGCACCCAGGCCTACCGAGGTTGTCCAGTTGCCTTGCGGTCGACCGCCTAGCGGGCCGCGGGACGCGGACCCTCACTGCTCACAGTTCGCGAGTGAGTCGGGTCAAGCCACCCCACCCGCGGGGACACAGCAGGCGAACGACCAGGCGGAAATCTTCGTCACAGCACCACCTGACCCTTTCCCGGTGGACCGCCGAATCGGCACTCCGGGTGGAGCCCGTGATTCGGTGCGACTCCTCCGTAGTTCAAGCATCCCCCTTTCGGAGCAGCCTCACAACCAGGTGTCCGTGACGGGAACACGCTCGGTAGGTCCTACTGTGCGTGAACATGACCGAGGTTCCTGGCGACGTCCGGTGGCTCTCCGAAACGGAGATGACCGCATGGCGGTCCTACATCGTGTCGACGATGCGGTTGCGCCAGCGACTGCACCGTGAGCTCGTGGAGGAGCACGACGTCTCACTGGTGGACTACGAGGTGCTGGTGTGCTTGTCGATGTCGCCGGAGCATCGCCTGCGGATGACCGAGCTGGCGGCGATGCTCGGGTCGACGAAGAGCCGGCTGTCCCACCAGGTCGGGCGCATGGAGGAGGCGGGTTACGTCCGCCGAGGCAGGGACCCCGAGGATCGGCGCGGGGTGGCCGCCGAGCTCACCAGGAACGGTCTCGCTCTGCTGGAAACGGCCGCGCCGACCCATGTGGCGGGCGTGCGGGCGCACCTGATCGACCTCATGAGCACCGCTGAGCAGGTCACGATGGGCACGGTCTTCTCCCGGGTACTCGCACACCTGGAAGACATCGAGGACTGAGGCGTTAGTCTGTCCGGCGGGGAAGCGTGGCAGAGCGGCCGAATGCACTCGCCTTGAAAGCGAGCGTGGGGCAACCCACCGGGGGTTCAAATCCCTCCGCTTCCGCACCGTTTACCAGGGCGGACGCCGCGGGCGTCTGCCCTGGTCTCATTTGCTGTCAGGCCGCGCCGTCGTCGCGCTTGTCGTGAGCCTCGCCTTGCTCCCAAAGGTGGCCACCAACCTGGTCCGCGATCGCGCGGCGGACGCGGTCCGTGATGTGCTGGTATCGCTTGGCCATGTTGGTGCTTGACCAGCCCATCACGCCCATCCTGGCGCGGTGGTTGATCCCCAGCTCGAGCAGGACGGTGGCCACCGTGTGCCGGGCGCCGTGCAACCGTGCGTCACGCACGTTTGCGTCGGCAAGCAGCCGCTTCCAGTGGAACTGGTCTCTGCGCGCGTTGAGCTTCCGGCCCAACTCGTCGGCGAAGACAGCTCTTGCGTGACATGCGGGGCGCCACGAGTCGCGCTGACCTGCTCAGGCTTGGGGATGGCGTCGGGGGAGGGGTCGGGCAGAATGCCCAGCCGCTCCGGGGGATATGCAGCTTCGACGCGATCGACCGCAGCTCAGCCAGGCCGGGCACGAGCTTGCCCTTTTCGGCCTTCGACACCCACGACTGGGTGGTGTTCAGCAGGTCAGCAACCTCTTGCTGGGTCAGGCTGTGGTGCGGTACCAGCGGATCACCTTACCGGTGTCGGAACCCGTCTGGGGTGTCGTTCGGTACAACTGCTCACGTGCCTAAAGCGCAGGCTTTTGGTGTACTTAGAGCTTGTCTCACTTGGTGAGTTTCTTGTAGCAGGTGATGGCGGCGCCGAGGGTTAGGAAGGCGAGGTAGTGGCTGGGTTTGCGTTCGTAGCGGATGGTCAGTCGCCGGTAGCCGGTCAGCCAGGCGATCGTTCTTTCGATCACCCACCGGTGTTTGCCGAGTTTGTCGCCGGATTCGATGCCCTTGCGGGCGATGCGCGGGATGATCCGGCGCTGGCGGAGCCAGTCGCGCAGGCCGGGGATGTCATAGGCCTTGTCGGCGTGTAGCTTGGCGGGCTTGCGGCGCCGTGGTCCGCGGCGGGAGCGGATGGCGGGGATCGCGTTGACCAGGGGTTTGAGGGCGTGGCTGTCGTGGGTGTTGGCCGCGGAGATGCCGACGGCAAGGGGCAGGCCGGCCCGGTCGGACAGCGCGTGGATCTTCGAGCCGGGTTTGCCGCGGTCGACGGGGTTCGGGCCGGTTAGTCCGCCCCTTTTTTGGCCCTGACGGATGCTCCGTCGAGGACCGCCCGAGACCAGTCGATCATGCCTTGGCTGCCCAGTTCGTCCAGCACCGCCCGGTGCACGTCGCGCCACAGCCCGGCGGCCGTCCACTCGGCGAACCGGCGATGTGCAGTGGGTACCGTGACCCCGAAGCTGGGCGGGAGATGCCGCCAGGCACACCCGCTGGTCAGCACGAACACAATCGCGGTGAACACCGCCCGATCGTCCACCCGGGACATGCCACCACCCTGTGGGCGCGTCTTTCCCGGCGGGATGAGCGGTTCCACCAACGCCCACAACTCGTCGGGCACCAGCCGCCGCGACAACTCGTCCATCACAAGTCATGATCTTGCCCCGCACCTCAACCAACATCCAACTGAGACACGCCCTTAGTGCTGATCGAGTTGTTCAAGTAGGTTAGGCGCGGGGACCCAGGCATGTTGTTTTCCTGCTTTGGCGCGTGATAGGAGCCCGCGTTGCTCTAGGTAGAGCAGGTCCTTTCGCGCGGTCTCGCCCGAGACCCCATGGCTAGTAGCATGCGACACGGCGGTATAGCGCTGATTCGGGTGATTGGCAGCATTGTTTAATACCGCCATTTGGCGATGATTAAACTCACCTGGCTGGCGTGCCAGTGTAATTTGTAGCGTGCGGACCTCCTCCATCTTCTTTGTTAGATACGATTGGAGCTGATCTACCGCTCTCTGGACTACTTTGAGGTGGTAGATGTGGAAATACGTCAGATCGTTTGTGTCTTGTTCGGCGTACAAGTAACTTCGTGCATACTTGGTGGGAGATTCCTTGAGAATCTTGGAGACTGTCAGGAATTCGGTCAACCAGTAACCTTGATTCAACATGGACCAATAAAACAGTGTTCGAGCTGTCCGCCCATTTCCGTCTTCAAACGGGTGTTCATAGCCCAGCATAAAATGGACGGTTATCGCTCGCAGTACGGGTGGTAAGTAGCCTGGTCCCGTGTCGCCGTTCGCGAAGGTGCATAAGCGCTCTATGCGCTCTGGCAGGTCGCGGGCCGGCGGTGGCTTGTAGAGAAGTTTGTCTTGTTCGTCGCGAACGGTTATTCGCTCTTCGCCTGGTCGTTGAAACCGACCTGAAGCATCAGGGTTTTCTAGGGTTCCTTCTGTGACGATTCGGTGAATCTCGCATATCATGCCGGGCGTGAGCTTCTCTTTGCGGAGAGAGCCGATCATCCGCATCGCCCGAAAGTTGTTGAGAATCATCTTTTCGCTGACGGTCTGGGGTTCTCTTCCGGAGCGCAACATCTCCCTTGCGACGCCCCGCTCGGTCGATGCACCCTCTAGCTGACTGGAAGTGATTGCCTCCTCCATCAATGAGCTGACCAGGTATCGGTCACGTGTCTCGGAATTGGTGACCTGTTCACTCATGCTGATTTGGCCACTGGCATTCTTTGTGATTTGCTCTGAGAGTCGCAATACCTCATCTGGTAGTGCGTAAGTGAACGGGTTGCCGGCTGCGTCTAGAAGTGAAGTGCTTCGAAGTATCCCGTTTCTTCGGTTCCGGACCACGAACCACCATTCTTCTATGCTTAGATTCTCCGGATGTGTGTGGTATCGGAACTTGTCCCATGGAAGGTAAGCTTCTCCGCTGATATTCGCGGCGGCCTCATGGGTCATTATGTCCATGAAACGTTTCGGGTCGTCGTCTAAGAGCTTCTTGCCAATTTCGTCTAGATTTGGTGGCGGCATCGGGATCCTCAAGCTCCACCTCCTTTCTCCAACTTCAAGTCATCCTAGTAGTTGGAGTTCGGCTATGGCAGCATCAACTCCAAGTTGTTCCAAGTTGCTCCAACTCTTGGAGTTGGCGCCCCTTGGGGTTGGCTCGGTCGGCCCCCGCTGCTTCGCGTCCCTACTTCTGGGGCGCGAGAGCGGGGGTCGACACTAGATGTGGTGGGTAGGCCAGCGGTGGGTGTCAACTCCAAGTTGTTCCAAGTTGCTCCAACTCTTGGAGTTGGCGGCTCTAGATGCGCTTGATAGTCGCGGGCAAGGTGAACCGCGCAGATGGCATCATCGTTCGGGCACGACGACCCTGGTCTCATTCTTGGTCTCATTCGCCGCCGTACGCGGCCATCCGGCGAGGTACGCCACGACCGAAACATGCAGGTCAGCGGGTAGAAGAACCCTGGCGGTGGTCACATCGCACGCCTTGAAAGCGAGCGTGGGGCAACCCACCGGGGGTTCAAATCCCTCCGCTTCCGCACCGTTTACCAGGGCGGACGCCGCGGGCGTCTGCCCTGGTCTCATTAGCTCGCCATTGGCTGCCCCCACAAATGGCTCCCGAGTCGATCAGGATTCAAGAAGCCCACGGTGCCCGAAATGCGTAACGTCGCAACCACCGCACACTGATCAACAACAGGGGACACAGCGATGAGCACCAGGTCCAACGAGAGCGGCTTCTCCGAGCAAGAACGCGCGGCCATGAAGGAACGCGCCGCCGAGCTGAAGAAGGAGGCAAGCCGTGGTCGAGGCAACAAGGCCGCCGTCGCCGAAGCCGAGGTGCTGTCGAAGATTGAACAGATGGCCGAACCCGACCGCGCTGTAGCCGAACGCATCCACGCGATCGTCACCAGCAACGCCCCGGAGCTGTCGCCGAAGTTGTGGTACGGGCAGCCCGCATACGCGAGGAAAGGAAAGGTCGTGTGTTTCTTCCGCAGCGGTCACGATGACAAGGAGCGCTACTCGACCTTCGGGTTCACTCCCGAAGCCAACCTCGACGACGACAGCGGTCTGTGGCCGACCTCGTACGCCGTGACCGAGCTGACCGACGAGGCCGAGGAAAATATCGCTGTGCTCGTCAAGAAAGCCGTGAGCTGACAGCAACAACGGTGACGCCGGGCGACGCTGTTGTGGTCGTCATCCGGTGGTACCGGGGCGCCGGGAAGGCAGAAGAAAACCCAGCCCCGAAGGCTTGGGTGGTACACGCCGATCATTGTGTACGACGTTCGACAGCGCCGGACACACGCCGCGACGGGTACCGTGCTGTTACGACGCGTCGTAACAGCACGACTGCTTCCAGGAAGAGACCTCTCTCAACTCTCGCGTTCGGCGGTGACGAGTTCCCTTGTCGCGGGCGCGACTTCCGCCGCGAAGCGCTCGATGGTCGTCGGGTCGTCGGCCATGAGGATGTAGGAGCTGATTCCGTACTGGACGGTGATGTTGGCGAGCTGCTCCGCCCACTCGCTCGGCGGCCCGGCGAGCAGGCCCTTGCCCGATGAGGTGAACTCGCCCGAGATGTTCAGCATCCTGCGTACCGCCGCGGGTTGGCGGCCGGCCGCGTTGGCCGCCTCGTCGATGCGCGCGTTCATCCCGGCGAGGTCGGCCGGTCCGCCGGGCAGGTACGGCAGGGAAGGCAACCAGCCGTCGGCCGCGCGGCCGGTGAGCCCGAGCATCCTCGGTTTGTAGGCGCCGATCCAGATGCCGATGTCGTGCGCGGGTTTCGGGCCGCGTTTGGCGCCGTCGACCTGGTAGTAGGTGCCGTCGATGCGTACGCCGCCCCGCTCGTCGGTCGCCCAGATCGCTCGGATGATCCGGATCGCCTCGTCGAGTGCGATGACCGCCTGTGACCGGGTCAGCCTGCGGCCACCCATCGCCGCGATGGCGTCCCAGAAACCGCCGGCGCCGATGCCCAGTTCGAACCGGCCGCCACTCAGCAGATCGAGGCTGGCGGCGCTGCGGGCGAGCACCGCGGGTTGGCGCAGCGGCAGATTGAGCACGTTGCTACCGAGGCGAACTCGCTCGGTGCGTGCGGCCACATAGGACAGCAGGGTCCAGGTGTCATGAAAAGTCGGCTGGTATGGATGATCCTGGAACGTCACTAGGTCCAGACCGGCGTGGTCAGCCGTCACGGCGAGGTCGACGGCGCGCGTGACCGGTTGCACCGCAGGGGTGATGAATGCTCCGAACAGCAGGTCGTGCCCGTAGTCAGTCATGGGGTTCCCCGTTCAATGTCGTCGAAGTCCTCACCCCCACCGTAGGACCCGTAGTACCTACGTACTACAACGCGAATGTGCTCCCGGGACCGATGCCGGCTACCCGATCTCGTCCATAGCGTCGCCGGTATGACGAGCGACGTGTTCCCGCCACCTCGGTGGCCCCGACCATAGACACGGTCCTGCAGTCCTACGCCAAACATGTCGACGCGTTGCGGGTGGTTCGCGCGGAGCAGCGCGAGCTGTACGCGAGCGGCCTGCGGGCGCAACTGGACGACATCGAAGCGGAGCTCACCTACCTGCGGCTGCGGGAGACCCGGCCCGAGCAGGTGGTCGAGATCGGCTCGCTGCACGGCTGGTCGAGCGCATGGATCCTGCGTGCGCTGCGTGACAACGGCACCGGCCACCTGCTCACGACGGACCTGCGCGACGAAGCGAGCTTCACCGTGCCGCGCACGCGGGGGAGGTCCAACGCCGAGATCGCTGCGGAACTGGTGATCGCCGAGCAGACGGCGAAGACGCACATCAGCCGCATCCTCGCGAAACCGGGCCTTCGCGACCGCACGCAGGCGGTGATCTTCGCCTACGAGTCCGGTCTGGTCCGCCCGCCTGCCTAGCTCAGGCGCCGGCTCCGGCCACCAGCCGCCGAGGCCACTTCGCCTTGGCGCGCTGCGCGATCCGGCGCGCTCCGGTGGCGTTGAGCCGCCAGCGCGCCATGCTTTCGCTGATCCGGAAGTACCCGGCGACGGAGCGATCGGTCCAGCCACGGAATGCCGCCATGCGCGCGGCGTCACTGGGCAGCAGCAGCTCGCCGGACAGCTCCGCAGCTTCCAGCTCGATCTCCGACGACGACGAGCGGCAGACGTCCCGTCCGGTGAGCAGCACCTCGAACTCGTGTTCCAGGAGCACGTGCGCCATCTCGTGCGCGATGGTGGAGCGGCGGCGGTTGCGGTCGTGCACGTGGTTTTCGAGGATGACCCGGCCCGTGCCGACCGCGAGCAGTGCCCCGGAGAAGGCCCCGGCGGCCGGCCCGGTGAAATGGCGGACGGCCTCGACAGGCAGGGTTGGATCGCTGAGGTCATGGATCTCGATGCCGTACAGCTCGGCGAGGGCGTACGGATCGAGTGGAGCGAAGACGGCGACGCCCATTTCCTGGCGCACGTCCAGCGCGAGCCGCTTTGCCTCCGCCTTGAATCCACGCCGTAGGGGCACGTCAGTCCTCCCGATGGTCCACTTTGATGCGTCTCATCGTGGCTCCGATGATGTCCAGCAGGTATTCCTTGTCGGCTTCCGACAGGTCCTCCCTGGCCCTGAGCAGCAGGGCGACCTGGGTCTCCAGCGCGGGCACCCGCCGTGTACGCGGCTGCTCGTCCGGCCAGATCATGAAGTCCTCCGCGGGCGTGCCCAACCACTGCACCAGCGCGATGAACCCGTCGAGATCGGGCCGCTGCCGGTTGCCCATGCGGCTGAGCAGCGACGGGCTCACGCCGGATTCGTCCGCGAGTTGCCGCCACGACATACCCCGCGCCTTGCGCTGGGCATCGAGTGCGTCATAGAGCCGCTGCGCGTCCATCCGGCCTGTCATGTCCTACCCCTGTCGTGAATCGCCCCTTTTCACTATCACAGGGGTGTGTCAACTTCGCCGTAATGTTGCGGTAGCGATACTGTATTGCAGTAATGCAATCGATGGAAGGAGCGGCATGCCTCTGAGGCGATACGTGGTGGAGTTCGTGGTCTCACCGGACTCGCTGACCTGGTTGGTCAAGGACGGCGCCGAGGTGCTGTCACGGCACTGCCGCAAGCGCGACGCGGTACGCACGGCAGCGCGTGTCGCGCGTGCGAACGCGCCTAGCATCCTGACGATTCACCGGATGGATGGAACCTTCGAGGGCGAGCGAAGATACGGCTCGTCCGTGCGGTAGCGCAGCGGGGCACGCCGGCTACCGCCCGCACGGGGCGAGGCCCTGACCTGCGCGGCTGGAAAGGCGAGATGCCGCTGACCCGCACCGGTGCGACGTGGCGGGCAGCACACCGTACCGTGGGTGGGCGATGAAGCGATTCTTGCTGACGATTCTGTCCGCGTCCGTGCTCGCCGCGTGCGGCTCCACAGCCGGCACCCCGGCCAGTGCGCCAATTCCCGGCTCCGCGTCCTCCGCGCCGCCGCTGTCCTCGGTAACGCCGACCGCGTATGCCGATGCCCCCACCACCACGACGTCGCCGTCCGGGCCGAACTGCGAGCCCGTCATCGCTGCCATGACACCGCGTGAGCGCGTTGCGCAACTGCTGGTGGTCGGCGTCGACCCGAGCAACCCGGCCGCCGCGGCGGATCTGGTGCGCACCCAGCAGGTCGGTGGGATCTTCATCGGTGGAAACCCCACCGACCTGCTGACGAACAACGCGCTGGCCGCCGTGCAGGGGGGCGCGAAGGTCCGCATCTCGGTCGCGGTGGACGACGAGGGTGGTCGTGTGCAGCGCATCGACGAGCTCGACGGCCACATGCTGAGCGCGCGGGAGATGGCGCTCACCATGACGCCCGCCCAGGTTCGTGACCTCGCTGAACAGCGGGGTCGCGCGCTGCTGGCCCGCGGTGTCACCGTCGACTACGCGCCGGATGTCGACCTCACCGACCAGGCCGCCGGTGCGGCGATCGGTGACCGCTCGTTCAGCGCCGACCCGGCTGTGGCCCGGCAGTACGCGCTCGCGTTCGCCGAAGGTCTCGCCGCGGCCGGCGTACAGCCGGTGCTGAAGCACTTCCCGGGGCACGGCCGCGCGAGCGGTGACTCCCACACCGGGAGCGTGGTCACGCCACCGCTGGCGCAGCTGCGTACTCACGATCTGTTGCCCTACGACAAGATCGCCGAGTACGGGAATGTCGGTGTCATGGTGGGGCATCTGGAGGTGCCGGAGCTGACCGGTGGCGAGCCGGCTTCCCTGTCCCCGGCCGCGTACCAGCTGCTCCGTAACGACTACGGCTTCACGGGGCCTGTCGTCACCGACGACCTGGGCGCCATGCGGGCCGTTACGGATCGCTACCCGCTGCCCGAGGCCGTAGTGCGTGCGCTGAAGTCCGGCGCCGACCAGGCACTGTGGTCGGCCGGTGGCGCGGTCGGCCCCGTACTCGATCGTCTCGAGCAGGCCGTGGCCACGGGTGAGCTACCGGCCGCGCGCGTGCACGAGGCATTGCAGCGAGTACTGCTGGCCAAGCGAGCCTGCGCCTGAGTCGTGGCCGTCAGGGCCTGGCGGTCGTGAGAGCGTCGATGAGGGCGTCGAGATCGAGGTGTTCGCTTTCGGTGCCCGCGGCGACGATCTCGACGGTCGTCTCGGCAAACCGGCGGACCTCGTCGCGGTGAATCTCCACCACGGCGTAGCCGTCGGGCGACTCCAGTTCGAGAACGAGGAAGTTCTCGTCGGTCGCCAGGTCGGGGCGGATTCGGATGTCCCCGATTCCGGCAGGTTCGGTCAGCCCGGTGAGCAGGAGTTCGCGGGCGAACTCCCATTCCACCCATTCCCCGGGCTCGATCCGGAAGGCAAGTCCTACGGTGAACGGTGCCTCCGCCGAGTAGGAGAAGCGGGACAGCACAGGCGTGCTGCAGCCGTTGAGATACACGAACTGACTCTGCTGTACGGCGTTCTTGTGCACGGCACACTCCCGTCTGCCCGTGCCGCCCGCATGCTGCGTGCGGTCCTTCCCTTGGAAAGACGGCTGCCCGGCGGCGATGTGATGCGCCAATCGGGCGAATCTGGGGCGGTCAACTACCAGTAGCACGGAACTCTCCGTCACAGGCCAGTTCTCGTCCGGCCGAGTGGTTGAGATCAGCATATTGCTGACGTTCCCGGCTTTCGCAGTAACCAGAGCGAATTTCGTTCACTCGATAGAGTCGTGTTGGCCAAATAGTCGGGGTGGCCTCGTGACAGCCATGCGGAGCCGGGGGTAAACCAGCGATCGGGGCCTGGTTGGGCCAGTGATTCTGGGGGACACCGCTTTTCTGTGATGGAGGACCTGATGGCGCCCACAGTTCTGCGTTGCACGCCGCAAGACGCCGAACTGCTCGACCGAACCGGCATCATCGGAGCCAGTGTGGCTCCGCAGCACGGTGGCACGGGACAGGGGACGGAGCCGACGCCTGGGACTGGCGTCAACCGGTCCGGCATGGCGAGCCTGGTGGCCGCGGTCCTGATGCTCGTGGTGGCCTTCGGCGCCGTCGTCGACGTTCAGCGGCCGGGCGGTCCGAGCATGCCGCTGGCCGGCGGTGCCGCTGGCGAGGAGCCCGTAGTCGCCGCCGAGTCACCGGTCTCCGCCGAAATGCCGGGCGAGGAGCCCCCACCGAAGCGTGAGGACCTTCCAGAGCAGCGCGAGGAGCGGCAGGCGCCGGCCCCTGCCGCCGTCGCGGCCGAGTCCACCCCGGTCGTCGAGCCTGCGGAGCCGCCGCGGACCGTCGCGCAGGCAAAGGCCTCCGTACCGGAGGTCGATCCGCAGCCTGCCCCGGTGCGTTCGTCGGAGCAGCAGGTGGCCAAGGCCACGCCCGAGGCGCGGGCCGACGGCCCGCCTGCGCCGACGACTCGTTTCACTGTCCCGCCGTCCGTGCGTGAGCTACTCGATCCGATGCTGCAGTACTACGAGCAGAACCTGCCGAATCTGCAGGCGCACCAGTGGCGGGGCCGCAGCGGTGACCACGGGCATTTCTCATGGCGGTATGGCGATCGCTCCCATTTCGGGGATCGATAACGGCCCGTCAGCTGACGGGTGGGCAGACCTGGACCTCACCATCCGGCGCCTCGGCAAAACGCAGCAGCCGCTTACCTTCGGCTCGCAGGGCGGCAGTGTCCCGTGTGGACACAGTGCGAAAAGGTTGGAGCTCCAGGATTTGCCGGGCCGCCGTTTGGGTGATCCGCCAGGTCCCGTGGACGAAACCGTCGACGAGGAAGACCCCAGGGACGATGCCGTTGGGTGTGCTGAGCCGCTTGCGGTCCTCTTCGCTCAGCACCCGCGTCCGGTCGGCGTAGGAGAGCAGCAGGTTGTCGAACTCGGGCAGGAAGCGCACCGGTGCGCTGGTGTCCGGATCGGGGCGCGGGGCGTCCGGCAGGTCGAACAGCTCCCGCCCCTCCTCGGTTCGGAACGTGCGCAGCCGTGAGCGCAGGCCCTCGACGACCTCGCCGAGCCGGGTGAGCCCGCACCAGGCCTGGACATCGCGCACCGTCGCGGGGCCGAACGCCGCGAGGTAACGCAGCACCAGCCGATCCAGGGCCGGTTCGGTATCGAGCGGACGGCCCGCCCAGTCGTCGAACGTGGCATAGGTCGGCTGCCCGCTGCGGCCCCACACCGCACGCGGCGGCACCTGCACCAGGGGAAGCAGGTTGCGCGCGGCGAACGTGAGGGCGGTGGGTTCGCGGCCCGGCCACCGCTCGGCGAGCGAGCGGCCGAGCTCCGCCGACGAATGCGGTCGCTCGGCGAGCAGCGTGCGGGCATCCGCGGCGACCTGGTCGAGGTCGAGCCCGGCGAGAAGTGGCGTCCAGCTGGTGTTGGTGCGCAGGTGCTGGTCGAAGAGGCGCTGCAGAAGTGGACGCAGCGCGGCGGCGTCGGCGGCGCTGACCAGGTGGACGGTACCGCGCAGCAGGGCGATCCGGACGACATGCCGGTCGAGCAGCAGCTGGGAGAGCTCGTCGGGCCGAAAGTTCCGCAGCCGGGTCCACAGGCCGTAGTAGGGCGGGAAGGGCGCCTGCGCCTGTAGGCCCACGAGGTGTTCGATCAGGTCGATGGCGGGCCGGTCGGCGCGCTCCAGCAGTGATTGCCGGGCGAGCACAGCCCGGTTGAGTGCACGCTTGCTGAGGACCGTCATGCACCCGTTGTAACGGTCAATGCGGTCACTTTGCGGCCGGATTGGTGCAGTTGGATACTCCGATTGAGACATAAGTCACAACAGAATCCTCTACCGATTGGTAGCCCATAGAAGTAGTTGGGGAGCCGGTTCGGCGTCTCCCGTTGCCGACGCTGGTCCATGGAGGATGCCAAGTGCCCACGCACGGGTCGCGTGGTGTGGCAGTGCTCGCCGGTCTCGGCGGTTGGCTGCCGCCGCGCGTAGTGGACAACGACGAACTGAGTCAGCGGCTGGACACGTCCGACGAGTGGATCCGCACGAGGACGGGCATCCGCCGGCGCCACGTCGTGACCGCTGACGTGTCCACAGTGGACATGGCGGTCGAGGCGGGCGGGCGGGCGTTGCGCTCAGCGGGTTCGCAGGACGTGGACGCGCTCGTGCTGGCCACCGCGACTCCCGATCAGGTGTGCCCGGCCAGCGCCCCGCAGGTGGCCAGCAGGCTCGGGCTCGGCGGGATCGCGGCCTTCGACGTCAACGCCGTGTGCAGTGGGTTCGTCTACGCGCTCGCCACCGCCGCCGGACTGATCGCCGCCGGTGCGGCGCAGCGGGTGCTGCTCGTCGGCGCCGACGCTTTCACGACGCTGCTGAACCCGGACGACCGCAGCACCGTGCCGATCTTCGGCGACGGTGCCGGTGCGGTGGTGCTGCGTGCCGGTGAGCAGGACGAACTCGGCGCCATCGGGCCGTTCGACCTGCACAGCGACGGCGACCTCGCCGACCTGCTCATCGTTCCCGCGGGCGGGGCGAAACAGAAGAAGTCCGCGAATCCGGACGACCACTACTTCACGATGCAGGGTCCGGCCGTGTTCCGGCACGCGACGGCACGAATGGCCGAGTCCTCGCGCACGGTCATGGAGCGTGCGGGATGGACCGTGGGTGACGTCGACCGGTTCGTCGGCCACCAGGCCAACATCCGGATCCTGCAGGCGACTGCCAAACAGCTCGGCCTGCCGGCCGACAGTCTCGTCGTCAACATCGAGCGCACCGGTAACACCAGCGCGGCATCGATCCCGCTGGCGATGGTCGACGGCGTCAAGGACGGCACGCTGCAGGCCGGGGACCGTGTGCTGGTGAGTGCCTTCGGCGCGGGCCTGACCTGGGGCGCCACCGCCCTGCGCTGGCCGGCCGTCACACCTGGCTGATGTGCCCCCAAGGCCACCTTGGTTGCGTTGAACGCAACCAAGGTGGCCTTGGGGGCCTCAGGAGGCGCGTTTGCCGGTCGGCGAGGCCGTTGCGTCACGGACGGCCTGCTCCAGCTCGTCCCTCGACATCTTCGAACGGCCCCTGATGTCGAGGTCCCTTGCCATCCGGTCGAGCTCGGCCTTGGTCAGCTCCGACAGCTCCGGTGTTCGGGTCCCGCGCTTGCGGTTCTCCACACTGCGGGACAGCGCCTCGAACAGGTCCACGACCTCCGTGGCCTGCCGCGGCGCCTCCGCAGGGTTCACCGTGCGCCCTGCCCGCTTGTCGTCGATGAGCTGCTTGACGCGCGGGGTGTAGGTGTCGTGGTAGTCGTCGGGTTTCCACTCCTGCGCCATCGACTCGATGAGGCTCACCGCCATGTCGACCTCTTTGCCGCGCGTCTGCCCCGGCGCCGGCAGCTTGGCGATCTCCTTGGCGGGCTCCCGGATGTCCTCGGGGAACAGCAGGGTGTTCAGCACCAGCACGCCGTCACCGGCCCGTACGGCGGCGATGTACTCCTTGCCGCGCATGACGAACCTCGCGAGCCCAGCCCGGTTGGTTCTGCTCATCGCCTCGATCAGCAGGCTGTACGCGCGCCCGTACTCCTCCTTCGCCGGCGCCAGCCAGTAGGTCTTCTGGAAGAAGATCGGATCGATCTCGTCGAGGTCCACGAAGGCGCCGATGTCGATGGTGCGTGAACGTCCCGGCGCGACCTGGTCCAGCTCGTCCGGCTCGATCAGCACGTACTCGTCACCGCCGAGGTCGTAACCCTTGACGATCTCGTCGTAGGGCACCTCTTTGCCGGTGTGCTCGTTGACTCGCCGGTACCGGATCCGGTCCGCCGTGCCACGCTGGAACTGTCTGAAGTGGATTGTGTGGTCCTCGGTGGCGCTGTACAGCTCGACGGGCACGGTCACCAGGCCGAAGTTCAGCGCGCCGCTCCAGATCGCTCGTGCCACCGCCGCCTCCTGTCGCTAGTGGACACCTCGCTCAGGTATCTCCCTGACCACCTCGGTAGCGGGCTTGTCCTCGCGCAGTCCCCTGAATCGAGGGTGCCGCAGCCGTCCGTCCTCGGTCCACTCGGTGAATCCCACCTCCACGACCAGCTCCGGCTCCACCCAGTGGCTCCCCACTTCCCGCACGGGATCGGCGAACGGAGCTGATGGGCGGGCCAGCGCGTCGAACCTGCGCCGCAGGTCGCGCAGCATCGCGTCGTTGTAGCCCGTGCCGACCTTGCCCGCGTAACGCAGCGTCCGTCCGGAGTAGTAACCCACCAGCAGTGCCCCGAACCCCGTGCGCGAACCGGCGGGATCGGTGAAGCCGCCGACCACGAACTCCTGGTCCTTGACGCATTTGAACTTCAGCCAGTCGCGTGATCGCCCACCGCGGTAGGGCGCGTTGGCGCGCTTGGCGATCAGCCCCTCCCAGCCCTCGGCGCAGGCCTCGCGCAGGAACCGTTCGCCGTCGGTGTTGCGGTACCGCGACAGCCGGATCGGGTCGTGGAAGTCGAACGCCTGCCGCAACAACTGTTTGCGCTGCCGCAGCGGCAAGGCCGTGGCATCGGTGCCGCCGAAGTCGAGCAGATCGAACAGGTAGTAGAACACCTCGATGCCGGTGGCTCGCGCGCGTGCCGGATCGCCCAGGTGGATGCGGGGCTGCAGCTTGGCGAAGCTCGTCTGCCTGCCGTCGAAGGCCACGATCTCGCCGTCGACGGTGAACTCGTCGCCGCTCTGCGCGGCGAGCGCCTCGACCAGCTCCGGGTAGGCGGCGTTCATCGGCCGCCGGTTGCGCGACCACAGCACGGGCTCAGCGCCGCCCGCCCGTACGCAGACAGCGCGCACGCCGTCGAGCTTGCGCTCGAAGATCCAGTTCGGGTCGGAGAAGTACCGGTCGGTGAGCGTGGCCAGCATCGGCTCCCGCCACCTCACGTCTCGTCCTCGGGCGCCTTGTCGACGAGCCCCTGGCGCAGCTTGTCCAGTGTGCGGGCGAGCAGCCGGGAGACGTGCATCTGCGAGATGCCGATGCGCTCGGCGATCTGCGTCTGCGTCATGTTGTGCACGAACCGCAGCGCGAGGATCTTGCGTTCGCGCTCCGGCAGTTCCTTGACCAGCGGCTGCAGCGTCTCGTGGTTCTCCACACCTTCCAGCGCCGAGTCCTCCTCACCGAGGGTGTCGCCGAGCGCGAGGTTCTCGGTGTCGCCGGAGAGCACTTCGTCGAGCGACATCGAGTGGTAGGCGTTGCCTGCTTCCAGCCCCTCGTACACCTCGTCGGGGCTGAGCCCGAGGTGGTCGGCGATCTCGCTGGGTGTCGGCGCCCTGCCCAGCCGTTGCGACAGCTGGGTGCTGGCGTTGTTGATGGACAGGTGCAGCTCCTTGAGCCTGCGGGGCACCCGGATGACCCACCCGGTGTCCCGGAAGTGCCGCCGCACCTCGCCCATCACCGTCGGCACCGCGAAGGAGAGGAAGTCCGACCCGCGCCGTGGGTCGAACCGGTCGACGGCGTTGATCAGACCGACCCTGGCGACCTGCACCAGGTCCTCCTTGGCCACACCGCGCCCCGAGAAGCGCTGCGCGATGTGCTCGGCCAGTGGGAGGTGCCCGGTGACGAGCTCCTCCCGTACCTCGGCCCGGCGCGGATCGTCATCGGCGAGCGCCACGAACTCCTCGAAGAGCGGGGTGAGGTGTTCGTAGTCGTCCGACGGGTTACGCGACCCCCGAGTCGTCGATCCAGTCACGTATGCGTCGGCTTCCGCTTGGCGAGTTCGACATGGATCCAGTTCCGTTGCCCGTCGAGCGCCCCCGTCTCCACCCAGGACGAGGCGGAGTCGGCGAGCGTGGTGAGAATGCGCCAGCCGAACGAGGCGGTGCTTGGCGCCGCGCTGTCGGTCGAGGTGACCGCACCGCGGAAGCGCAGCTCGCTGTCGTCGATCGTGAACCGGCACACCATGGTGCTGCCGGGCACGGCGCGGGTGATCAGGGTGGAGCACGCTTCGTCCACCGCGAGCCGGAGGTCGGCGATCGCGTCGAGGTCGAAGTCGGCTCTGATGGCGATGTTCGCCGCCACGGAGCGAATGATGGGGAGGTGCACCAAGCTCGCGCCCAGCCGCAGCTCGATGTCGTCCTGAGCGCCGACGTCGTGCGGCGGCTCGGATTCGGTGGTTGTCACCTCAGCGTCATGCCGGCTGTTCAACATGCACCTTTCTGCCGATTCAGTTGTGTCGCAGTGTCGCGCCGAATTCCAGGTGTCGTCTCCAGCCGTGACTACCCGATTGCGCGCTGGCGAAACAGCAACAGCGCAGGGGCTGGATCGTGATACTGAACACTGTATACGCATCCTGATACGCACCCTGGATAACCGGCGCTTATGGTCCGAGCGTGATTTGGTGGCACGCTGTCCTCATTGCCCTGGCAGGTGTCTGGGCGGGAACGATCAACACGGTGGTCGGCTCCGGCACCCTGGTGACGTTCCCGGTACTCGTCGCGCTCGGGTACCCGCCCGTCACAGCGACCACCTCGAATGCCATCGGACTCGTGTCGGGCACGATCAGCGGTGCCATCGGCTACCGGCACGAGCTCCAAGGTCAGGGCAAGCGGCTACTGCGCTACGTTCCGGCGTCCGCGGCCGGCGCGGTGTGCGGCACGGTGCTGTTGCTGTCACTGCCGCCCACCGCGTTCGAGAAGATCGTGCCCGTGCTCGTGGGGCTGGCCGTCGTGCTGGTGATCGTGCAGCCACGGGTGTCGAGCTGGGTGCTGTCCCGCAGGGAGATCCGGCGGGAGCAGGGTAAGCCCGTCAACGCCAACCCCGTCCTGCTGCTGCCGCTGATCTTCCTGGTGGGTATCTACGGTGGGTACTTCACAGCCGCGCAGGGGGTCCTGCTCATGGCGTTCATGGGCATGCTGCTGAACGAGTCCATCCAACGGCTCAACGGCATCAAGAACGTGCTCGCCGCCGTGGTGAACACGGTGGCTGGTGCGATTTACGCCTTCGTCGCGCCCGTCAGCTGGCCGGTCGTCGGGCTGCTCGCCGCCGGCTCGCTGGTAGGCGGTTGGCTGGGCGCGCGTATCGGGCGAAAGCTGGCACCTGGTGTGCTGCGTGCGGTCATCGTCGTGGTCGGTGTGGCAGCGATCGTCCAGCTCATCCTCCGTCAGCTGTGATCCTGCCCGGAATCGGGCAGGAAACTTGAACTAGCCGTCGGCGCCCTGTCAAGCTCGCCTGCATGGATCAGCCGCCGCCCGTCGAACTGGTGCGGCATGTGGCTACCTCGACCGGTCTTCCCCTGGCCACCGCCACCCGCGTAGTCGCCGATGTACTGGCGTTCTTCGGCGAAACCGCGGAGGAGTACGTGCGGCGACGGCACCGCGAACTGAAACACCGCGGGCTCAAAAACGACCAGATCTGGGGGAGGGTTGCCGCCGAGCTCGCGAGCCGCCCAGTCGCGGCGGGTCGGCTCTCGGAGCGGCAGCTTCGCCGAATCGTCTACGGCTAGGAGCAACTGCATGTGCGGAATCGTTGGGTACATCGGCCACCGCGAGGCGGCCCCGATCCTGCTCGAAGGCCTGCAGCGCCTCGAGTACCGCGGCTACGACTCCGCGGGTGTCGCACTCGTGCACCGCGGGCGGCTACGGGTCACGAAGGCCGCCGTCCGGGTTGCCGAGCTGCGTGCGCTCGTCGGTGAGGACAGTCCGGCACAGGTCGGTATCGCGCACACACGCTGGGCCACCCACGGTGAGCCGACTGACGTCAACGCGCACCCGCATCTCGACGCGGAGGGCCGCATCGCCGTCGTGCACAACGGGATCATCGAGAACGCCGAGCAGCTGCGCGCGAAGCTCACGGCAGCCGGTGTCGAGTTCGCCTCCGACACCGACACCGAGGCGCTCGCGCACCTGATCGCCGCGCGGCTGCGGGACGGGGCCAGCTCACTGGAGGACGCCGTGCGTGGCGCGCTGCTGCAGGTCGAGGGTGCCTACGGCATCGTCGTGCTCGACGTGCGTAACCCCGGCGAGCTCGTGGTCGCCCGCAACGGGAGTCCCATCGTGCTCGGCATCGGCGACAACTCGATGTTCGTCGCCTCGGACGTCGCGGCGCTCGTCCGGTACACCCAGCGCGTCGTGTACCTCGACGACGGCGAGCTGGCCACGCTGCAGGCCGGCGACTACCGCACCAGCACGTTGCAGGCCCGGCGCACCGACAAGACGCCGACCGAGGTGGAGCTGACCGACGAGGACTACCAGCTCGACGGGTTCGACAACTACATGCGCAAGGAGATCGGCGAGCAGCCGGAGGCCCTGCGGCGGGCGCTGCGCGGCAGGCTCGACGAGCGGTTCTCCACGGCCCACCTCGGCGGGCTGCGCCTCGACGCACGCGAGCTGCGCTCGATCCGGCGCGTGAAGTTCCTCGGCTGCGGCTCGGCGTACTACGCAGGGCAGATCGGTGCCAGCCTCGTCGAGGAGCTCGCGCGGATCCCCGCGGATGCGGAGCCGGCGTCGGAGTTCCGGTACCGCAACCCGGTCGTCGACCCCGACGCGCTGTACGTAGCGGTGAGCCAGTCCGGCGAGACGGCTGACACCCTCGCTGCCGTGCAGGAGCTCACCCGCAAGGGCGGGCGGGTGATCGGCGCCGTGAACGCCGTGGGCAGTGCGATTGCACGCGAATGCGGCAGCGGCGTGTTCCTGCACGCCGGGCCTGAGGTCTCGGTGGCCTCGACCAAGGCGGTCACGAACATGAGCACGTGCTTCGCGATGCTCGGCCTGCTGCTGGGCCGGGTGCGGGACCTGTCGGTGGCCGACGGGCGCCGCATGGTCACCGCCCTCGACGCGCTGCCTGGGCGTATCGAGGAGGTGCTGCGCGAGGAGAAGCAGATCGCCGAGACCGCGCGGCAGTTCGCCGATGCCCGGCACATGTTCTTCGTCGGCAGGGTGCGTGGCTGGCCGGTGGCGCGGGAGGGTGCGCAGAAGCTCAAGGAGATCTCCTACGTGCACGCCGAGGCCTACCAGGCCGGCGAGCTCAAGCACGGGCCGATCGCGCTGATCGACGCGTCGATGCCGTCGGTGGTGATCGTTCCGGATGACGAGCTGCTGGCCAAGAACATCGGCACGATGGAGCAGATCAAGGCACGCGGCGGCCCGGTGATCGCGGTGACGAACGCGACGCTGCCCGCCGGCCTCGCCGACGCCGAGCTGCACGTGCCGACCACGGAGCCGGAACTCGACCCGATCCTGTTCGGCATTCCGCTGCAGCTGCTGGCCTACCACCTGGCCACGGCGCTGGAACGCGACATCGACAAGCCGCGCAACCTGGCCAAGAGCGTGACCGTGGAGTGACCGGCCTGCCGGTGACGGTCACACGTCAGCGCGGGAACGACCGTGCCGCGTCGAGGAACACGTCGTTCTCCTCCGGCGTGCTGATCGTCACCCGCACGCCGTCACCGGCGAACGGCCGCACGACGACCTTGTGTTCGAGCTGGTGCTGGGCGAACTCGACGGTCCGCTCACCGAGTGGCAGCCACACGAAGTTCGCCTCCGTCTCTGGCACCTCGTAACCGGCCGCCAGCAGCGTCTCCCGCACCCGGGTGCGCTCCAGCACGATGTCGGCGCACCGCGCGAGCAGCTCGTCCTTCGCGTCGAGCGAGGCCAGCGCCGCCGTCTGCGCCAGCGCGTTCACGCTGAACGCGACGTAGACCTTGCGCAGTGCGGTGACGACCTCCTCAGGGCCGACCGCGTAGCCGACCCGCAGGCCCGCGAGCCCGTAGGCCTTGGAGAACGTGCGCAGCACGGCGACGTTCTGCCGGGTGCGGGCGAACTCGAGACCGTCGGGGACCTCGCGGTCGGTGACGAACTCGCGGTATGCCTCGTCGAGCACGACGAGGACGTGCGGTGGCACCCGGTCCAGGAACTCCGTCAGCGCCTCGCGGTGCACCACCGTG
Organism: Saccharomonospora sp. NPDC046836; assembly: GCF_040645195.1. Taxonomy (NCBI): domain Bacteria; kingdom Bacillati; phylum Actinomycetota; class Actinomycetes; order Pseudonocardiales; family Pseudonocardiaceae; genus Saccharomonospora; species Saccharomonospora sp. NPDC046836. Next base: position 365,237 of record NZ_JBEYXW010000001.1, on the reverse strand, counting down.
CCGGTCGGGTTGTTCGGGTTGCACACGAACACCACGCGTGTCGCCGGAGTGATCGCGTCCAGCATGGCGCCGAGATCGTGCCGGTGCCCGGCATCCAGCGGCACCGTCACCGCCGCCGCGTTGGCCACCTGCGTGACGATCGGGTAGGCCTCGAACGAGCGCCACGCGAAGAGCACCTCCTCGCCCGGCGCGCACATGGCCTGCACCACCTGCTGGCACAGCGACACCGAGCCGCAGCCGATGGCGATCCGTTCGGTGGGCACGTCCAGCTCACCAGCCAGCCGCTCGGCGAGTGCCTGCGAACCCATGTCCGGGTAGCGGTTCACCTGGCTCGTGGCCTGCGCGATCGCCGCGGCGACGCTGGGCAACGGGCCGCCGGGCACCTCGTTGCTGGCCAGCTTGATGGCGCCGGGGATCGTGCGGCCGGGCACGTAGGCAGGCAGTGCCGCCAGATCGGCTCGCGTTGGGATCGCGGAGGACATCGCGGCTCCTTGCGGTGGGAAGGGTTCCGCCCTTCAACCTATCTCGCCGGATATCTGCCAGCTCACGTTGACTCGGGCACCACTATCGGTGGTTGAGTAGGCCCATGATGCAGACGTACACCGAGGACCACGTGCGCGCCGACGGGCGTGCCATCCGACTCACGTTCGCGGAGCCGGAACGTGTGGTCCGCGGTGGCCTCGTCGTGCTGCACGAAGCCGACGGCGTCGACGACAAGGTGCGGCTGCTCGTCTCCGGTCTGGCCGGCGAGGGATGGCTGGCCGTGGCGCCGCACATCCAGCCGAGCGACCGCGGGCTGACCGGCCAGGACATCCTCGCGGCGACCGACACGACGCTCGCGTGGCTGGTCGATCGTGCTGTGCGCGCGGACCTGATCGGCGTGATGGGTTTCGACGTCGGTGGCACCGCCGCGCTGGTCGTCGCGGCCAGCCGCAAGCTCGGCGCCGCGGTGAGCGTCGGCGGGCAGGGCATCAGCAAGCCGCTCTCCGACGAGCTGCCGGCACTGGTCGACATCGCGGGCAATCTCGTGAGCCCGTGGCTCGGCCTGTATGGCGATGAAGGCGACGAGGCGGCCGAAGCCGAGGTCGAACGGCTCCGGGAGGCGGCTTCGGCGGCCAAGGTGGCGACCAACGTGGTCCGGTACCCGGGCGCCAACCATCGGTTCGACGCCGACCCGGCCGCCTCGGCGGAGGCCTGGCAGCGGACCCTCGACTGGTTCGACGGCTACCTGCGCTGACCTGGCGAGAAACGGAACGAAACGGGCGACGGAGCCGTCCCACGCAGTAGAGTGCTCGCTGCACGAAGCCGTTGTTGGGGGTGGTTGCCGTGGTCGACATCGAGAAGAGTCCGTTACAGGTATCGCCGGGTGCGGCGTTCGCATCCGGTGCCGCCGCGGCGCTGGCCCCGGTCGCCAAGGACCTGGAAGTCGTCGGTGAGCAGGTTCGCGCGGGCGACCTGAGGCTGGACGAGGAGGCCGCGCACCGCCTGCTGGCCTCGCTGACCGCGGTGCAGTCCCGCGTCCACGCGCTCATCGCCGACAGCGCCGACCGCATCGACCGGCCACTGCTGCTTGGCGACAACTTCGTCGCGGAGACCATGAGTGAGCGGCTGCGCGGCGCCGCCTCCGGCGGAGCGGACGCCGCGATCCCGGTGCTCGAGGAGTTCAGTGGGCAACTCGACAGGCTCGCGGACATCGTCCGCCGTGCCGCGGGGCTGCTGACCGAGACCGACGATGCGGCCGGCGAGCGGCTGAGCCGGCTGGGAGAGGTCGACTGATGCAACTTCCGATCAACTGCCTGCCCTACCCCTGGCCACCGCGGGAGCCGGAGCTGGAAACCGGCGATCTCGGCCAGTCCGTGAACTGGCTGACCTACTCGCACGGCGAGCTGCACAGCATGGTCAACTCAGGGCTCGACCTGGACAGTACGACCGAGATCGCCGCGCAGTGGTCACGGCTCGGCGGGGAGCTCGGCGACCTCGGCTACGAGCTGCGGCAGGCGTTCGCCGCCGCCGAGGAAGGCTGGCAGGGCGTGGCTGCCGAGAAGGCGCGCGCCTCGGTCGGCAGGCTGGCCGGTTGGACGGAGGAGACGGCCGATGGCAGCGCTGTCGTGTCCGGCTGTGTGAGCGAGCAGGCGGCGCTCGCCAGCGTGGCGCAGCGGAACATGCCTGATCCGCCGGTGGTCGTGTACCCGCAGCTGCCGACGCCGGAAATACCAAGGGACTGCTGGCGCACTGGCGCCGAGATCGTCGCCGACCCGGCTCCCGAGCGGGATCGGAACCGGGAACTGCATCAGCAGGCGGCGGAGGTCATGGAGCAATACCAGCGGGACTCCCACGACCTCTACAGCCGGGTGCCGGCGTTCACCAGCCCCACCCCGCCGACAACGTTTGAAAACCCCGAGCGGCCGGAGCCGATCCCGACCGATCCCACGCCGCCGGACGACAGCACGGTGGCCAGTTCGGCGCCCGGCCCGTCGACGGGCGCACCAGGCGCGATGGGAACGGGCGGTGTGGGGTCCGGCGGCGCGGCCACGGCACTCCCGGCGAGCCCGCTCAGCGGGACCGCGGGAGAGCAGCTCGGCGCGGGCTCGCGCGCGGGAGCGGCGACCCCGGTGGGCGGAACGTCATCGGCTGGCGCGGCCGCGGCATCGCCCGGATCGGGCGCGGCGCGTACGGGAATGGCCCCGGCGGCCATGCCGATGGGGGCGGCCGGGGCCCGTCCCGCCGAGGAGGACGCCGAACACGAGCGGCCGTCCTACCTGCAGGAGGAAGAGGACCTGTGGGGGATGGACGTCCCGGTCACGCCGCCGGTACTCGGCCAGGAGCCGCCCGGCAGGGGAGGCCGCTGACGTGCGGGACGACGCGTCGGGCTGGATCTCCCTGCATCCGGGAGAGTTGTACCTGATCTGGACCGAGCTGGGGCTTGGCGCGTTGCCAACGGTTCTGGACATCCCGCACGTCGGGCGCACCGCGGCTGCCCGCGCGGAGCTCGTCGAGCTCGCCGACCGGGCACTCGGCGACCGCGACCTCGGTACGGTCGCCCGGCCCGCGGCCGACCTGGCGGCCATGCTGCACGCACTGGCTTCGCCACAGCTGCTGCTCGACCTGCAGGTAACCGGCCCTGGTGTGTCCTTCCGCGCCGTCGGTGCGGCCGGGCCGCACGGCGCGGTGACCGCGGGTGTGGCTGATGGCGACGTGCGGATCGGGCCCGTACACACGCAGGCGCTGGTCGCGACCATGCTCGATGCGACATCGCCGTTGCCTGCCGGTGTCGGCAGTCCCGGCAATGTCCGGCTCGCCGACTACCGCAGGGCGTGCCGTGCCGGCGAGTACGAGGGTGCGGCCGGGTTCGTGGAGACACTGCGCGGTGCGGGGGTCCGCCCTGCCGAGGCGAACACGTTCGCGCGGGCGGTCTCGGGCAGAGTGGGCGGTGGCCAGTTGGGAGCCGGTTCGCGCGAGCGCGGGCGGGCGTCCAGCACGGTCAACTGGGTGGACACCGAGGACGGACGGTACACACTTCGCCAGCATGGCGACTGGGTGACGGTCACCCCCGTCGATCCGGGCCGGTTGCGCTCGATGGCCGAGGAAATGTTGGGCGATCTCACATAAAGCGGCTACCTCGGGTGACAGAGAGAACGTAGCCCAGCAGGTACGGGCGGACTTAGGCTCACCGCCATGAGCGCTGACGACGAGGTCCCCGAGGTGCTGTGGCAGCCCACGCCCGCGCGTGTGGCCGAGACGAAGATCGACGACTTTCGCCGGTGGCTGCGCACCGAGCGCGGCGTCACGACCGGGAACTACCAGGAACTCTGGGAGTTCTCGACGACGTCGCTCGAGGACTTCTGGTCGGCGCTGACCGAGTACCTGGGTGTGCGGTGGCACTCGCGGCCCACCGAGGTGTTGTCGAGCCTGGAGATGCCGGGTACGCGGTGGTTCTCCGGCGCCACGCTGAACTACGCCGAGCATGCCCTGATCGGCGGGGTCGCCGGTGCGGCGAAGGCCGACGACGACCTGGCGGTGATCTTCAACCGTGAGGACGGCCGGGAGCAGCAGCTCAGCTACGGCGACCTGCGGGCCGAGGTGGCTGCCGCGCGTGCCGCGCTGCAGGCGCTCGGTGTCGGCAAGGGTGACCGGGTGGTGGCGTTCGCGCCCAACTGCCCGCAGACGCTGGTGGCGTTCCTGGCCGCGGCGAGCCTCGGCGCGATCTGGTCGTCGTGCTCGCCGGACTTCGGTGTGCGCGCGGTGGCCGACCGGTTCGCCCAGATCGAGCCGAAGGTGCTCGTCGCCGTCAACGGCTACGTCTACAACGGCAGGGTGTTCGATGTCCGGTCGACGGTGGATGAGCTGCGTGCGAAGCTGAGTGGCCTCGCGGGCACTGTGCTGATCGACTACGAGGGCGGCGGCACGCTGCCGGGTGCGCTGGACTGGGGCGGTCTGCTCGCCGAACACGCGGGAGCGCCGCTGGAGTTCGACCCGGTGGAGTTCGACCACCCGCTGTGGGTGCTGTACTCGTCGGGTACGACCGGGCTGCCGAAGGGCATCGTGCAGGGCCACGGCGGGATCACCGTCGAGCACCTCAAGGCGCTGGCGCTGCAGAACGACCTCGGGCCGGGGGAACGGTTTTTCTGGTTCACCACGACCGGCTGGATGATGTGGAACTTCCTCGTCTCCGGCCTGCTGGTCGGTTCCACCATCGTGCTGTTCGACGGCAGTCCGGGTCATCCGGACCTCAATGCGCTGTGGCAGCTCGCGGAGCGGCACCGGGTCACCTACTTCGGCACGTCGGCTCCGTTCGTGCAGAGCTGCCTCAAGGAGCGCTTGCGGCCGGCTGAGCGGTTCGATCTCTCGGCTATGCGGGCGCTCGGCTCGACGGGGGCGCCGCTGAGCGAGGAGGGCTTCCGCTGGATCGCCGACGCGATCGGCCACCACGTGCAGATCTGCTCCGTTTCCGGTGGCACCGACCTGTGCACGGCGTTCGTCGGCGCGTCGCCGGACCTGCCGGTGTGGCTGGGCGAGCTGTCGTGCCGGGCACTCGGCGCGGCGGTGGAGGCCTACGACGAGACGGGCCACGGCGTCGTCGGGCAGGTCGGCGAGCTGATCGTCACCAAGCCGATGCCGTCGATGCCGGTCTCCTTCTGGAACGACCCGGACGGCAACCGCCTGCGGGAGGCCTACTTCGAGGACTTCCCCGGCCTGTGGCGACACGGCGACTGGATCAAGATCACCGAGCGCGGGTCGGCGATCATCTACGGGCGCAGCGACTCGACCCTCAACCGGGGCGGTGTTCGCATGGGGACGTCGGAGTTCTACCGCGTCGTCGAGGGGTTCGACGAGGTACTGGATTCGCTCGTGATCGACACCTCGGCCAACGAGGAGGGTGAGCTGCTGTGCTTCCTTGTCCTGGCGCCGGGGGCGAAACTGGAGGACATCGAGCCGACTCTGCGTAAGGAGCTGCGCGGCGCGCTGTCCCCGCGACACGTTCCGGACCGGTTCGTGGTGGTCGAGGAGGTCCCGCGCACCCTGAACGGCAAGAAGTGCGAGGTCCCGGTGAAGAAGATCCTTCGCGGCGTAGCCCCCGAGCGTGCCGTGAGCCGCGACGCGCTCGCCAACCCGGACTCGCTCGCCCCGTTCGTCGCCTTCGCCGGGCGCGATTGACCTGGTACAACGGTTGGGAGGGGGTGCTTTGCTGGGGGGCCGGGGGCATGTGTACTCTATGTCAGCAGTGGTCGCGACCTGGGAGGCTTCGCCTAGTCTGGTCTATGGCGCCGCACTGCTAATGCGGTTGGGGGTAACCCCCCCTCCCGGGTTCAAATCCCGGAGCCTCCGCCGGGGCTCGGCCCAGCCGAGCACCATCCCGACCCCGGTCGGGGACAACTGAACACTGCGCCCGTAGCTCAACGGATAGAGCATCTGACTACGGATCAGAAGGTTGGGGGTTCGAATCCCTCCGGGCGCGCACTCGAACACGCTGGTCAGAGCCCTATTTCACTTCGGTGAGACAGGGCTCTTCTTCTTTGCAAAGACCCGGTGTCTCACATTTTCTCCCGTACGGTTGTACTGCTATTCAGTTGGCCTTGAAGAGCTCGCCGAGGGCGGTTGAGCCCTCGTGCAGATCCTCGTCCTGCGCGTGCACGTACTGGGTGTACGTGAACTTCACGTCGTAGTGCCCCGCCCACTTGCTGATGATCGAGATCGGCACCTTGGCCTTCTCCATCAGCGACAGGGCGGTGTGCCGTGCGCCGTGCAGCACGATCTTCGATACCCCGGCGCGCTTGCGCACCCGCTCCCACTCGTCGGAGTACCACTCCGGGTGCACCGGCTCACCGAGTTCGTCGACCACAACCCAGCCGGTCTCGGCGTCCGCAACGCGCTCGCCTTCCCAGAGATACGAAGTGTCTGCGGTGGCGTACGCGGGCCCGGCCTCGAGCTTCTCCGCAGCCTGCCGGACCCATAGCGCCCGCAGCGCCGCCGCCGTCTCCGCGTCGAGAGGCAACGTTCGCAGCCCGTTCTTCGACTTCGGCGGCTTCACCACCAGCCTGTACTCGACCAGCACCCGGGTCTTCTCGATGGAGATCGTTGTGGGCCGGTAATTCTTGCCCTTGCTGTAGCACTGCACACACCATTTCTCCCGATGTGTCCTGCACTGCTCAGCGAACGAGCCCCAGTCGACCAGCGGCCACTCCAGGCCGAGAACCTCACCACGCCGCAGCCCGTACAGCGAGAGTCGCCAGGCCGCGTGCAGGCGCTCCTTCGTGGCGATCGCCAGGAACTTCTGCACTTCCTCCTTCGACCACACGCCGCGTTTCGTCGGCTCGTGCTTCACGTGTTTCACCAGTGTGGCGGGGTTCCGCACGATCTTGCCCTCGGCGTGCGCTGTCTCCAACGCCGCGGTGAGGCGGTCAAGAGTCAGGTTGACCGACCTGCCACTCAGCCCAGTGCCGGGCTTCCCACCACGCCGCCGGCCGGAGGTAAGCATCCACTCAATGAGCTTCTCCACATCGTCCTTGGAGATGTCCTGCAGGGCCTTATGGCCGAGCCGCTGACGCGCCGGGCGAAGGGCGTCCTCGTAGTTCCGTTTCGTGTTCTCCGTGAGGTCCCTCACCACAGGCGGTAGCCACTGATTGAGGTACTCGTCCAGCGTCAGCTTCGACGGCCGAACGTAGGTGCCCTGCGCCGTCTCGGCCGTGATCCGAGCGCGCTCGGCCCGCGCCTCCTTCAGCGTGTCGAAGGTGAACGTCTTCTGCAGTCGCTTGCCTGACTCTGGGGCACGGCCAGTGTCGACCACGAATCTATATCGGGTCCTGCCATTCTTCAGGTAAACCTTCTTGATCTCTGCCACTGCATCCACTCCTCTCTTAGAATGGGAGTCCGTCTCGTTCGTTCATCGGAATGCCTAGCCGTTCCTCGACGATGCTCAGGGTGCGGCTATTTTCCGAGTATTCCCGGAATAAATCGTCGCGCTCTCGTCTAAGTTCATTGAGTGTTGATTTGTTTCCGATATTCTTCATGCGATCATCGAGTTCGTGCACCTCGCTCAGCAGGTGCTTGTTGCGCGCCACCAGGTCTGCGAGCTTCTTCTCGTTGCTGGTGCGCGTATCGCTGTCCGACGCTAAGAGTCCTAGATCGCGGGCTCGTGATACGCGCCTGGAGGCTGTGGCACTGGACACGCCGAGCTTTTCCGCGACGCACTTAATCGGATCGTTCGGTCTCTCGATAAGGCATTGCCTGTATAGGTCAGCTGCCTCTTCGAATTGCTTGTCAGGGGTTCGCTGTCCGCCACGCGTCGGGACCTCGCCCTCGAACTTCCGAGCCTTCTCGGCAACCGCCGTAGTTACATCATCGAGACGGCTGATCGCCTCATAGAGGGCGCCCATCGGTAGCCGATGAAGGTTCGACGTGGTGATCGCCTGTGTGCCGCCGGGGTCGCCCAGTAGTAGCCCTGTGACGACGAGTCCGCCCTCTGCGGTGACGCCGAGTCTGAAATGAACGTCGAAGTCAACGTCCTCCATCTCGGCGCGGAACCAGTAATCCGGGCCGTTCGGCGCGCTGGGATCGACCTGCATGCCCTCGGGATCTTCGAACGAGTTCGTCCATGTCTTGCGGACGGCCATCTTGTTGAAGGGCTGGTCCTCGGGTGCCCAGGGATCGACGGAGTCGTACTCGACGATCTGCGAATCGCGGTCAAGGCCAGCGATGTCCGGGATCCTGACCCGGGCTCGTCGACGTGGTGGCATGCAGCAACCCTAACCGTTGCGTAACCACCTGTGCAACCGTGCAACACGCCCGTGGAGTCGATGCAAGCGTCCGATCAGCTGTGCTAGCGTTACTGCATGCAGCGGTTGCGGACCTTCAATGCAACCAAACATGTTCCGTTTGAAACCAGGAGGGCAACCATGAATCTGCTGGCCAGGGTACGCGCGGAGCGGGCGCTCCCGCAGGCCACGGTGCGGAGATCAATCCGTGAGGCTGCAGGCGTCTCCCAGCGAGCTGTGGCCCAGGAGCTCGGTGTATCTGCCATGACCATCAGTCGATGGGAGGACGGATCTCGCACGCCACGCGGGGAACTGGCAGAGCGCTACGGACAACTTCTGACCGGGCTACGCGAGGTCGCTCTCGGTGGAGGCCAGTCGAATGACTAGGCAGCCAGCTCCCACCCTGGAAGAGATCAAGGCGAACTGGCCGGCGGTGTCGCGCATCCCGCAGGCGTGCGCCGCGCTCGACATCTCCCGCTCGCATGGATACGAGCTGCTCAAGCGTGGGGAGTTCCCTTGCCGCGTCATCAAGGTAGGCAATTCGTATCGGGCGATCACCGCATCGTTGATCGAAGTACTTGGAGGCTCTGCAGTAGCAGAGGAGGTCGCGTGATGACAACCCGGAACAACACGCCAGAACTGACGAACCGCCCGGCACACAGCTTGCCGGCGGAGGCCAGGCGGTCCGTCGAGACAAACACGCAGGAAGAGACCTGCATGCCCTTAACGCACAGTAACACCCACCCCGAGCTGTTGCAGCGGCTCGCTGAGCTCCCCGGGGGTGTGCTGCCGGATGGGAGTGGTGAGCTGATCCTTGATACCGACGGCTCGCTTGTTTTCCACCGGCCCATCGACATCGTGCCTGTGGTGGCCAACGATCTGGCCTGGAACGATGAGCGGGGGGATGCGCCCCTTGTAGCCGAGGTGTTTCGGTTCGGCGACAAGCCGCCGGTGCTGGCCTTGTCGATCGAGGGTCACCCGGAGGTCGTCACGCTGGACCGGGAGGGCGCGCTGCGTCTTCGCGCCGCTGCTGATGAGGCGGTCGCGATCATCGACCATGCGCAGCAGCTCGGCGCCGCGCTGGCGAGGCCTCTGCAGGGGGTGGCGTGATGACCGACGCCGACCAGACGCCGTACTGGCAGAGCGGGCCGTGCCCGCCGTGGTGCGTGGCGCTACACCGCGTTCAAGACCACCCGGACGACCGTTCCTGCTGGTCCGGGTGGGCGGCCCATTTGATGTTGAGCATGTACCCGGTGCACGAGGTCCGGCACGAGGGCTGCCCGGAGCCGCTTCGCCATGAACCCGAGGTTGCGGTGTTCCTGCGTCGTCGTTACCGGGAGAGCGAGCCGCGGGTGATCGTCGAGCCGGAGGTGATCCGCCCCGATCTTCCGCCGTTGCAGCTGACCGTTGCTGAGGCGCAGCAGCTTGGGGCGGCGTTGATCGAGGCTGCGACGGTCGCGACGGGGCAACATATCCCTGCCCCACAGCGGCCCGTGGTGCTTGCCGGGGGTGCCCGGTGACGACCGCGACGATCGTTGTGCAGTTGGCCGCGCTGTTCACGGCTGGTGTTGCAGCCGGAGTGCTCCTCGAGCGGTGGCTCTCCGCGCGTGTCCGGCGGCGCCGGGCTGCGGAGTTGAGCGCCCGGTGGGAGCGCCTGTTTGCTGAGGCCAAGGGCGTGTTGGTGCAGATCCCGGACGCTTCAGTGTCCGTTGCGGAGTTGGACGACGCGGCAGACGAGGCAATAGTGGTCGTGGAGTCTGGCCGTTCTGCCGGGCGTGCGATCGGCGGTGGTCGTCGTGGGTGAGCTGGCGACGATGGACGGCTGGTCGCCGTTTGACCGCATCAAGCACACGCGCCTGGATGGCAGCGAGTTCTGGCTCGGTCGCGAGCTTCAGGTGCTGGTTACCTACGTGCGGTGGGAGGACTTCAAGAGCGTCATCGTGAAGGCCCGGAACTCTGCTTCGGCGAATGGCGAAGCAATTGACCAGCACTTTGTTTTGGTCGAGTACACAGTGGAGGGTAAGCGGGGTGGCAGTCGGCTTGTGCAGGACTACGAGTTGTCCCGGCACGGCGCCTACCTCGCGGCGATGAACGCTGACGAGAACAAGCCCGCCGTCGCGGCCGCGCAGGCATACTTCGCCCGGCAGACCAACGATGCCGAGGTGATGAAGGCCGACCTCGCGTCGATGCCGGCCGACATCCAGCAGCAGATCGCGATCCTGCTCCGGCAGGGGCGGCTGGAGAACGAGCAACGTCGGCAAGGGGCCCAGCTGGTCGCACACGGCGCGGATATCCAGCGGTTGACCTCAGAGTTGCATGAGGCCCGCGAGGCGTTGGAGCAGGCCAACCACCGGATCGAGGCGGTGGAGACCGACGACGGGTGGATCACCGGCCGGTCGTACGCCATCAGGCACGGCCTGGTGACGAATGACAAGTACATCGCGCAGGTATCCCGCCGGGCTCGCACCATCGCGGCGGCCGGTCGGCACGGTGAGCCGGGTTTCGGTCCGGGCGAGGCGCCGCACAAGGTGCACGGCACCGTCAAGACCTACCCCGAGTGGGTGTGGGCCGCGGCCTTCCCACTGGTCGACCCGACCAGGTACATCGAGTCGAATGTGGGTGCGGCGTGACCGCGCAGATCGACCCGGAGGCCCGGCTTGCTGAACTGAACGCGAGGTTCCGCGGCTATGCCCGTCACCTTGCCGAGGAGCAGCTGCGGCACTGGTCGCCGAAGGGCATATCCGACCTCGACGACGAGGCGTTCGTCGAGCAGGTCACCGATGAACTCTTCGCGCTCATCACGCGCGAGGACGTGATCGTCATGCCACCGGATGAACGCCGAATGCTGGACCTGTTCGGGTTCGGCCGTGTCCAGGAAGTCCTGACGGAGGTCAACGTGGACACCGTCACCTTCGGCGTCCACGGCTATGTGTGGGGCCACGAGGTCGCTGAAGCCCTCGGGTGGGACGCCGCCAACTTCGCGGAATGGGCGAGAGACCAGTGGAAGTGGGACCTCGTCACACAGCGCGAGGAAGACGTGCAAACCGGGACAGTCGGGTGGGAATGCATCAGGCACCACCCGATGCGCGTGGACGTATGGCAGGGCGAAGGCCGCTCCGATGATCACTACGTCGATGGCAGGATGTCCGGCCCGATCACGCGCTACTGGTGCGACCTCTACCTGATCCACACCGACCGGATCATGTCCATGATGCTGAACTCCCCATGGGGCAAAGAGTTCATGGACTCGGTCATCCCGCTGATGTCCCACGCGATGCGAGCCTCGGGACTGGAAGAGCGGGCGAAGGACGTGCCCACGTACCGGACGCACGTCAACAGCCTGGGAGAGGTCGAGACCGAGGTCGCCGGTTCGCTGGCTGACATGTTCGCCCGGGACCGTGAGGGCATCAGCGAGGAAGAGGCCCGACGGCGCGCTTTCCGTGGCCCCGTCACCCCATCCTCGGAGGAGCCGTAGTTCCCGCCGACTGTGTGGCCGGCCCCGTGTCTCGATCTGGGGCCGGCCACCCCTTGGAGCAAGCGTTGATCATCGAATTGAGGGGGTCGGATGTCGTGGCAGGCCGCGCAGTGGGCGCTGACGGAGGCTGTGATGCCGAAGTCTGATCCCACGGGCCGGCTCGTCCTGGCCTATCTGGGCGCGAAGGCCGACAAGGAAGGCCGGAATGCCTTCCCGTTGGCCGTGTCGATCGCGCACGCGCTCGACCTGAACCCGGAAGTCGTGCCGCGTGTCCTGAAGCGGCTATGCGGCTATGGGCTCATCAGCAAGGACGGTGTGGGGCCGCAGGGGCAGCCGCGTTGGGTGCTGCACGTCCACAAGCGGCGTGGCGAGGAGTCGTTCGACGAGTTCTGCGAGCGACACCGAGGGAAGCGTTCGGAGCGTCAGGCGCGGTGGCGCGATAAGTCTGATGTAGACGATTCTCGGTCGTCTACGGTAGACGACTCAGAATCATCTACTGTAGACGATTCTCGATCGTCTCAACGGCCCGATGTAGACGACTCACGATCGTCACGTAGACGATTGAGCGTCGTCTTGAAGACGATCGAGGATCGTCTTGTAGACGACTCAGAGTCCCCCCGTAAAAGTCCTTATAAAAGTCCAAAGGTCCTTTACAAAGATCCATACCCCGCGCCTGCGGCACGGGCCGCCTCGGACCCGGCTGACGGAGAGCTGGATCTCGGCATCGAACCGGCCGCGCCGACGACGCGAGTCGATCCGCTCGACGAGCCGTTCCAGCGGTGGTGGAGCGCCTACCCGAAGAAGCGGAAGCTGCAGGACGCCCGGCGCGTCTTCGTGAAGACGGTCAAGGCCGGGCACGATCCCGCGTTCCTGATCGCTGAAGCCGAACGCTGGCGGGACCTCTGGGCCGCCGCCGGCTACGTCGGCAAGGAACGGCAGTTCATCCCCGACCCGACGACGTGGCTCAACCAGAAGCGGTGGACAGACGAACCACCCGCTTCACGGGCCGGCGCAGGCTCAGGCGGCTGGCAGCCATACCAGGACCCCGTCGACCAGTCCGTTTACGACGAAGCTTTCTGAGGAGATCACAGCATGATCGGCTACCTGCCCCATGAGGTGGAGCATCGACTCCGCAACCAGTGGGATGAAGCGCAATCCAAGGTCGCTCCAGGCGAACGGGTTTCGTTCACCGACTGGCTTGAGGTGGAGGGCATCCGCTCCCTCGGCGAGGCCGAAGCCCGCATCAAGGCTGAGCGACTCAGCCGCCTGCGGGGACCTGCCGCCAAGCGCCTGGCGCAGCAGATTCCCGGACGGTACGCCAGTGTGCGGGAACCGACCGACGACCAGGTGTGCGAGTGGGCCAACAACCTCACCCGCGAACCCTGGGACCTCCAGCCGCTCGACGAGCAGAGCACCGACGCCCACGGACGGTACGGCACTGCCGGGCCTAGCTTGCTACTCCTCGGCCCCGTGGGCACCGGCAAGACCCATGAGGCATTTGGGCTCGTCTCGTGGCTGTTCGACCAAGACCTGTTCCGCAACATCAGGATCACCTCAGCTGTCGAACTCTACGCCGCCCTCCGGCCCCGGCCGGGCGTCGACACCGAGGAAACGTTCGAGGCCTACGCCCGCGCTGACCTCCTCATGGTCGACGACCTCGGAACCGGCAAGAACTCCGAGTTCGTCGAGGAAACCAACTACCGGCTGGTGGATTACCGCTACAACCATGAGCTCACGACGATCTTCACCACAAACGTGGCTCCCCGCGAACTCGGCGAACGGCTCGGAGAACGCACCGCGTCACGGCTGACGCAGATGTGTGACCGGGTGGTCCTCAAGGGCCTGGACCGCCGCAGGGCGGCAGCATGACCGTCGCTGAGGTCGACATGATTGAACTGTCCACACGCGACGATGCTGTTGCTCGCGCCGAGAGGATCCGGTCCGGGATTCGCTCGTTGGTCGAGTTGCAGCAGGACATCACCGACGCCTACCACGCGCGGGACTGGCAGGCGTTGGGTTACGACACGTGGGAGTCCTACGTCGCTGGCGAGTTCGGCAACTCCCTGCCGAAGCTGGCGCGGGACGAGCGCCGCGAGCTGGTAGTGAGCCTGCGGGCCGAAGGTCTGTCGACGCGGGCCATCGCGTCGGCGGTCGGCAGCAACCGGGAGACGGTGCGGCAGGCGATCGCAGCTGACAAGAAATTGCCACCTGCCGCTGAAGCCGAGGCCGAGCCCGCGCCGGTGACTGGTCTGGACGGGAAGACGTACAGCTCGAAGCCGCGCGTCACTGATCTGATCTCAGCTGACGATCTCGCTGAGCTGAACGGCACGCCGAAGGCCGAGACGCCGGTGGACGCGGACGTTGTCGAGGAGCCAGAGCCTGCATCCGAACCCAGGCAGCGTCGCGAGCGCGTCGACGTGGTCAAGGTGATGAACCAGGTTCTCGTCCACGCCGAGGACGCGGCGGAGCGTGCCGCGCAGATCCGCAAGACCCACTTGTCCAACCGAAGCGAAGAGGCGGCGGTATGGGGCCGCCGCCTAGCTCAAGCGCTGGATTCCCTACAGGGCCTCAATACCTCACTACAGGAGGCTTCCTCGTGAGCGAGAAAGCATTCGCGCGAGGGCAGCGCGTCGGCATCTTGGGCGATCGGGCGGGGACGGTGATCGAGGGACCGCTGGTCGAGTACCGCAGCGCCTATCTCGTCGCGGTCGATGGCGAGGGCCTGTCGGTCGTGGCGTCGTTCGCGATGTCTCTGCTGCCCGTTGTACCTGCGGAGCACGGCGACGAGGCGGCTCGGGCTGCCCTCGTCTTCGAGCTGGAGAAACCGCTCGGCGGCATGGCCAGCCGGTGCGGGGAGCTGCGCGAGGACATCGAGAACTTGCTGATCGAGTTCGCGGATGTCGCGTCGCAGCGCATCGTTGCCGACGAGATCGTGAACCGGCTCCTATGGCGCGATTACGCCGAGTTGGAAAAGCTGCGGACGGAGCTGGCGGAGGCCCGCGAATGGGCCGACTGCGAGACGGGCGTCATTCACGACATCCAAGCCCGCACTGCCCAGGCCCTCACTCCCGCTGAGCGCTGGCGGGAGGCGGACAGGGCGTGCACGGCGATGGACGTGCAACGACCGGGGCAGGCCGCCTTGAACACCCTGTCGATCCTGCGGCCGGATCTGACCCCGCCCCGCGGCGCGTGGAACGACGGGACGAAGCTCGGCGAGCTGCTCGAGTGGACCAGGGCCCACGCTTTTCCCGCCCCTCACAACTGCGTCGCCGCACTGGACGAGGGCCCCGATGTCTTGGCCGGCTATGCCAAGACAGCCCCGCCGCAGCCAACCCCAAGTGGTCTCCAAGTTGCTCCAAGGCTTGGAGAAGACACCCAGGATGAGCCCACCGGATGGACGTCGAGGGTGTGGAACGCGGGCGATCCGGAGCCGCTCGAAGAGGGTCTGCGTCTGATGGGCCGCGATTCTCGCTACTACCGCGAAGACGAATGGGAGGGCGACGAGTACTGGTTCCGCAGCGACGGAATGTGGTGCGGCCCGTGGAGCTTGAAGATGGGCTGGAATACCCTTCTCGCCTACCAGGCACCGCTGGTTGAGTACCGTCGCCAGGCTGCGAGCGAGCCGAGTGGATGCGCGCAGTGATCGCGACCAACTATGCCGTAGCTCCAGGCGAGTACCTGGAGGAATGGATCGACGAGCAGGGCTTGTCCCAGCAGCGAGTCGCCGAACAGCTTGGGTGCAGCCGCAAGCAGGTCAACGAGATCGTCAACGGGCGCGCACCGATCACCAACGACACCGCGGTGCGCCTCGAGCGCGTCGTCGGCATCCCGGCGGACTCCTGGCTCCGGTACGAGGCCGCCTACCGGGCCGATCTGGCGCGGATCACCGTCGACTACCCCGAACCGAGCGGAGGCGAGCAGTGATGTCGAGCAGCCGACCCCGGCAGTCGGGAAGCGTGGGACCTGGGTTGCCGCTGCCCCGGTATGGACAACGCCTGGGCCGTCACCCGGCGGACTGGCAATGGTGGGTGATCCGGATGGACTGCCCACTACACGCCCAACCCAACACCGAGGAGACCGGCCGGTGACCACCGCGACGTCCTGGAACATCACCCGCTGCGAGCGGCACCGCGACTGGAATCGCTACCTCGGCGCCGTCTGTCCCGATCCCTGCGACGACTGCACATCCCGGCCGGTGTTCGAGCTCGACGTGCCGATGGTCGTGCAACTCAAGACCGGGCTACGCCCGCTCTCCCACAACGACCGGTTCCACTGGCGGGCGAAGGCGAAGAAGATCAGGACCATCCGGCAGCAGGTGGCCCTGCACGCCCGGAACGCCCGCATCCCCGCGGCACAGCACATCACCGTGACCCTGCATTACCAGCCGAGTGGCCGCTCGGTCACCGACGCACCGAACCTCACCGCCACCAGCAAACCCGCCATAGACGGGCTCGTCGACGCCGGCATCGTGCCCGACGACACCGACCCGCACGTCACCGAACGCATGCCCGTGATCCACCCGGGCAAGGGTGACCGTCGACTGTGGATCGAAGTGGAGATACAGCCGTGACCGCCACCCCGCAACCGGACCCCACGAGCGAACTCGTGCGCGCCATGCGAGCGATCACCGGCCAACGGCCCGGCATGCGCTTCGTGCTCGCCATGGACGACCGCGACAACGCCGAGCGGCACGGCATCCTGACCGCGAACTGCACCGAGCCGGAGGCCGTGCACGTTCTCTCGCTCGCTCTCGCGCGGCTCACCAACCCGAACCGTCGGCAGAAGGAGGAGATCGACCGATGATCGGATTCTTGTGGGGCGCCGGCGCTGTGCTCGCCCTCAGCTTCGTCGTGTGCATGTTCGACCGGGACACCCGGCGGGATCTCGGCGAGATCGTCGGCTGCGTGCTGTTCCTGCCCGCGTATCCGCTCGTAGTGCTCGCGCTGTGGCTGGCGCGGAAGGTAAACCGCGGCCGGATCTACCGGGCCACGCCGCGATCGCTACGCCGCCTCGTCCACCTGGTCGAGGCTCGCGGGTACGTCATTGACAGGCCAGGCCGCACGGTCCTGGTGTTCACCAAAGCCGAAGGGACCGACCGATGACCGAGATACCGCAGGAAGTCGGCCACGAAGCAATCAGCGCGTTCCTCAATTCGCGGGACCGGATCATGGCGGGCCGTGTACGCGCCGCTGTTGAGGCTGCCGCCCCGTTCATCCGCGCCGCCGAAGACGACGAGCTGGTCAACCTGATCAGCTCTACGCTGTTCCACCCGGACTACATCGTCGCCGTAAATCACGTGCTTGAGCTGATCAAGGCTCGTGCTTCTGAGCTTCGCGGGAGCACCGAGGAGACCGACCGTGCCTGAGGTGTACGCCTGTGTGCTCGGCTGCCGCAACCCCGACGGCATGCCCAACGAGGCCGCGCCTGGCCTGCTCGCCTGCCATGGGTGCGCCCGGCAGCTCGCAACCGACCTGGCCGCGGTTGAGCAGCTCTACGACGCGCACACAGACCTGGAGACCCACCTGCCCCGCAGCGATGGGCAGCGCGGCGCACCCGGTTACGGTCCCCGCTCGCCCGCGCTCGACGCTCTGGCCGCGCACTTCGACCCCCGTACGAAGTGGACTCCGGAACACGGGTTCGGCGCGCTGGCCGTGGTCTCGTCGTGGGCTCGCGCGATACGCGAGGACACCACCCTCAATGTTCCGCGGGAGCGGGTGCGGCAGACGGTGCCGGCCGGGCCGGTGACGATGGCCCGGGAGCTGGCCACCATCCGCTTCCACTGGCACTACCTGCTCGCGCAAGACTGGCTGCCCGACTTCGGCACCGAGCTGCGGGATGTGCTGCGGCAGCTCCGCGCCGTCGGCCGGGAACTGACCCCGTCCGTGCGGATCGGCCCGTGCCCCGTGGTCGTCGACGAGATCGAGGTCGACGACGAGCATTATCCGACCCCGATCACATGCAATACGCCCCTGCACGTCCACGCCGGGGCCACAGAGATCCGCTGCCGCGGTTGCGGCACCAACTGGCCCCGCGCCCGCTGGCACAAGCTCGGTGACCCCTGGGCCGACTACGCAGCCTTGGCCGAGCAGCTCGATGTGCCGGTCGGCACGCTCCGGAGGTGGTGCCACCAAGATGGCTGGGCAACGTCCGGCACGCGTGGCCGCCGCCTCGTTGCCCGGGCGGACGCGCTCGCGTCCTACGCCCGGCGCCGACTCGCCGGCCGACCCGATGGCCATGATCGGATATACAGGCTGGACACGGACCGCGCCGCAGGCTGAAGGGCAGGCAATGGGATGGCTGAACAATCCGCAGAGGAGCAGGTTCTCCAGGAGCTCTTTCGGCATGTTGACGAGCTGATGGCGGAAGCCGAGGGTCTTGGCCTGCATCGGCCAGACCAGGGCAGTTCACTGCGCGCCGACGACAACCAAGCTGATCCCTTCCACGTGTCACATCTCGTTGTGTCGGCGATACAAGCTGGCGTGGAACACCTCCACGCCTTTCGCACGCTTATCGCCGATGCCGGAAAGCTCCACCCGACCGTGCCGTTCACCCTCATCCGTGGATCAATTGAGACCGCCTCGTTGGCCGTTTGGCTCCTCGCCCCCAGCAGTCGTCGCGAGCGTGTACTACGTCGCCTCCGCTATGCCCTGAAGGACATCAGTGACGAACACACCGCCACCAAGGAGCTAGGCGCTACCCCAGCAAAACCAAAGGCCGAGCGAGATAAGCGCGTGAAGGACGTCGCATCCCAGGCTGGAATCACAGCGAAGATAAAAGTGCCCACGAGTACGGAAATCGTGGAGGAAGCCGGTAACAGACTGGATCCGGAACTCAATGCCCTCGCGGCGTGGCGTATCTGCTCAGGATTTGCCCATGGGCGCACTTGGGCAACGCTCGGTGTGCTGGAACGAGAACTCATTGCGTCCCAAGAGAAGACGATGGTCTTCCGGTTTACCAACGATCTGGACCGCGTGCTCTGGCCTGCTCTGACCGCTGGTGCCGTCGTCGATGAGGCGTACGCGCTGTATCAGCGGCAGTCGATCAACCACGTCGGGGCGAGCTCGCGAACTTAGCCGGGGCGAGCCGAGCCGAGGCCAAGACCTCTGGGGCATGTCGATGGTGTGACATACCGCAATATGGATCCTGTAGCGCACCGAGCTGGGGCGAACGTATAGTGATCCATGTTGGTGCAGTGTCCCCGCAGGGGCGCACCACATAGGACTCACTGAGGACCCCGGACCATCACTGGCCCGGGGTCTTTCGTATGCCCCCTGGGCTGCTCTCACCCCGCGGCGAATGGAGGCTCCCGGTGTGGAATACCCCCCGCCGTGCCTTCCCGACCGCCGTCCGTGCGCGCATCCTCAAGCGCGATCCGATCTGCCGGGCGTGCGGAGTTCGACCGTCGACGATCGCTGACCACATCGTGCCGGTGGCCGAGGGTGGGACGGACGATGAGACCAACGGTCAAGGCTTGTGCTCCCCCTGTCACGATCCCAAGTCCGCCGCTGAGCGGGCGCGCGGGCTGCAGCGATGGAACGAGCGTCGACCTCGTCAACGGCGAGACCCTGAGCCGCATCCTGGTGTGATCGGCTGAGTCAGGGGTGGGGGGCCACCCCCTGGGGCCCCTGGGCGGCATAGGAAGGTGCTGCGGCTGTCATTGGCTACGGGTCTGGCGATTTCCGGGCGCGAGCTCGGCTCTGGATGCTCCCGACACGGGCGCGCTGCATGTTCCCGACACGGGAGGTTGTTGTCATGGCTGGTCGTGGCCCTGCCCCGAAAGACCCGAGCCGTCGGGCGCGGACGAACAAAGATCCGGTGCCGCTGCGGGTGATCGCCGCGGAGCCGGTACCGCAGCCCGAGCTACCCGACTTCGAGATCGAGGTCGACGACGAGCTGGTCGAGTTCGTGTGGCCACAGCGCACGCGCGAGTGGTGGCGGATGTGGGCCGAGTCGCCGCTGTCGGCCGAGTTCACCTCTACCGACTGGTCGGAGTTGTTGGATACGGCGGTGCTACACGCGCGGTTCTGGCGGGGCGACCACAAGATCGCGGCTGAGTTGCGGCTGAGGGTGGCGAAGTTCGGTGCCACGCCGGAGGACCGGGCTCGGTTGCGGATCACGTTCGCGCAGGCGGACGAGGCGGAGGACAAAGCACCTCGGCGCGAGTCGAGTGCGTCGTCGCGGTACGCGGGCCTGCGCCTGGCGGACTGAGCGATGCCGTTCAAGCCGGAGTTTCCGGGTGAGCGGCCCACGCTCGGCTGGATCGTCCTGGACTGGATCACGGCGAACCTGATCGTGCCGGACGGCGCTGCTGACGGGGAGCCGCTGACGTTCACCCGCGAACAGGCAGAGTTCGTGCTCAAGCTGTACGAGGTGGATCGGACCTTCGACGGCCCGGCGATCGGTGGTCGCACGCTGCGTAACGGGCGCCTGACCCGTCGGGCGGTGCTGTCGAGGCCGAAGGGCTGGGGTAAGTCGCCGTTAGTGGCGGCGCTGTGCCTGGTGGAGGCGCTGGGCGATGTGGTCATGGACGGCTGGGACGCCGAGGGGCGCCCGGTTGGCCGGCCGTGGGAGTCGCTGGGGTTCAAACCGAAGGTCCAGATTGTCGCCGTCTCGGAGGATCAGACCACGAACACGTGGGAGCCGTGCCTGGACATGGCCCGCCGTGGCCCGGTGAGCAGTAACTACGACATCGACCCGATGGAGACGTTCATCGCTGTCCCGCGGGGGCTGGTCGAGGCGGTCACCTCGTCGGGCACCAGCCGGGAGGGTTTCCGCCCGGTGTTCTCGGCGATGGATCAGACCGAGTCGTGGATTCCGTCGAACGGTGGGCCTCACCTCGCGTCGACGATCCGGCGGAACCTGGCCAAGGTCAACGGTTGCTCGGTGGAGACGCCGAACGCGTTCAAGCCTGGCCGGAAGTCGGTCGCGGAGCGGTCGTTCGAGGCGTACAAGATGCAGCAGTCCGGGCGGCTGCGCAAGGACACGGGTCTGCTGGTGGATCATCGGGAGGCGCCGGCGCAGACCGACCCGACCGACGAGGCATCGCTGCGCGCTGGTCTGGCCTACGCCTACGGCGATTCGGCCGACGTGAACGGCGGCTGGGTCAACCTCGACCGGCTGGTGGCGGAGTACTGGGATCCGGACACCGACCCGCAGGACGCCCGCGGCTACTACCTCAACCAGGTCACCCACGCGTCCGATGCGCTGCTGTCCCGGCCGGAATGGAAGGCTTGCGAGGACCTGGACAAGGTGGTCGCGGACCGGGAGTGGATCACCCTCGGGTTCGACGGCTCCCGCGGCCGGGCGCAGGGCAAGCCGGATGCCACCGCTCTGATCGGCTGCCGGGTGTCCGATGGGCACCTGTTCGAGATCAAGGTGTGGGAGGCGGCCGACGGCCCGGGGCAGGAGGAGTGGACTCCGCCGATCCCGGAGATCGAGGCCGCGATCGCGCAGACGTTCCGCCGCTTCAAGGTGGCCGCGTTCTATGCCGACCCAGCGAAGGACTGGCGCTCTTTCGTCAACGCCTGGGAGGCCAAGTACGGCGGCCGGGTGAAGGTCACGGTGAAGGCGAACCATCCGTTCGAGTGGTGGATGACCGGTGGTCGCAGCCACATCAACCAAGAGGCGATCAGGGCCTTCGCGGGCGCGGTCCGCAACCGCGACCTGACCCACGACGCCGCGTTCAAGCTGACCGAGCACGTGCTCAACGCGCGCAAGCGCATCCAGCACCAGAAGCTGGCCATCGGCAAGGAGCACGACAGCTCTCCGAACAAGGTCGATGCCGCTGTCGCTGCGGTGCTCGCCTGGCAGGCCCGGCTCGACGCTGTCGCCAAGGGCATTGGCACCAAGACCACCACCGGCTACGTGAGACGAGCGAGGTGAACACATGCCCACGCCACAGTGGTGGCTCGACGACCTCGCTCAGCGGATGGACAACCGGCGGGCGCGGCTGGGCTTGCTGCGCTGCTACCTCGACGGGGACGCTCCGCTGCCGGAAGGCGCAGAGGGTTGCCGGGAGGCATACAAGCAGTTCCAGCGCAAGGCGCGCACCAACCTCGCCGAGGTGATCACCGACGCGCCCGGCATTGGAGACTCGGCCTGTGCGGCCAAATACGGGCGGACGGGCCGCCATTGACCTGACGAGTGCCTCCAGTTGAGCTACAGAATCCACCTTTTCACTTGCCGTCGATCACGGCTATCGCGGCGGTTACGCCGCACACATCCTGGTCCTGGGCACGGCTGCGCGTCATCTTCATCCCATTTCTGGCGGCACCATTAATTATTCAGGAGTTCAAGCAGTCTGCCCACATCATCCACAGCTCCGAGGGCCACGGCACGGACCGGCTCCTCCGGGTCACCTAGATGCTGAACCCCCGTTGAGGTCAGGCTTCACCCAGCTGAGCGGTGGCATGGCCTGCTGCGCGTAGTGGTCTAGCCCTGTGGCGGGCCGCGTTCCCTGGATCGGGGGTTGACGGCTTGTACTAAGAAGATTCGTGTAGTCACTCTTCGTCATGAAGGGATGTGTGCATAACAGTGGTCAACCACCGCTTCAGACGTGCCACGGTCGTAGTGGCATGCGCCGGTCTCGTGCTCAGCAGCGCGGCTACCGCGACCGCGGCGAGGAAGGCGCTGCCGGACGAGCTGGCGAGCAAGGTGGACATCAGCCAGATCAGCCGGCATCTCAACAAACTGCAGACCATCGCTGACAGTAGCGACGGCAACCGGGCCGCGAGCACCGTCGGCCACGAACGGTCCGCCGAGTACATCGCGAGCAAGCTCAAGGCGGTCGGATACACCGTGACCCGTCAGGAGTTCCCGTTCGTCTACACGGAAACCCTGGCGCAGGAGCTGGCCGTTGCCGGCGCGGATGTGCCGATCAACATCATGACCTACAGCCCCTCGACCCCCGAAGGCGGCATCACGGCGCCGCTGGCGGTGATCGAGTCGGACGATACACCCGGTTGTGAGGTCACCGACTACGGCGACGTGACCGGCAAGATCGTGCTCGTGGAGCGCGGCATCTGCCCGTTCGCGCAGAAGCAGGCCGTGGCCGCCGAAGCCGGCGCGGTCGGCGCGATCATCTACAACAACGTCGAAGGTCCGATGAACGCGACCTTGAGCGACCCGGACGTCGGCCGGATTCCCACTGGTGGCATCACCCGGGTCGACGGCGAGGCGCTCGCCGCGCAGGACGGCGCCGAGGTCGCACTGGAACTCCGCGCGCTGCAAGAGGATCGCACCAGCTACAACGTCATCGCGGAGACCAAGACCGGCCGCAAGGACAACGTCGTGGTGGCAGGTGCGCACGTCGACGGTGTGACGGTGGGCGCAGGCATCAACGACAACGGTTCCGGTTCGGCCGCGCTGCTGGAGACCGCGTTGCAGCTCGGGGCCAAACCCAAGGTCAACAACGCGGTACGCTTCGCGTGGTGGAGCGCGGAGGAGTATGGCCTTGTCGGCTCCAGGTATTACGTGAACAGCCTTTCGGCCGAACAGCAACTGGACATCGCGCTGTACCTCAACTTCGACATGATCGGCTCGCCGAACGCGGGGTACTTCGTGTACGACGGTGACGACTCCGACGGCGTTGGGGCGGGACCGGGTCCCGACGGCTCGGCAGAGATCGAGCAGTCCTTCGTCGACTACCTCGCTGGACGGGGTGTGGAGACCGAGGGCAGGGACTTCGATGGCCGGTCCGATTACGCCGAGTTCATCGCGGTCGGCATTCCCGCGGGTGGCGTGCAGACCGGGGCCGATGGGATCAAGACGCCAGAACAGGCCGCGAACTGGGGCGGTCAGGCGGGTGTCGCCTACGACTCGTGCTACCACCAGAGCTGCGACGATCTGGACAACGTCGACCTCGTCGCACTCGACCGCATGGCTGACGCGATGGCGTGGACGGTGGGCAAGTACGCGTTGAGCACCGAGGACCTCAACGGTGTCGCCCCGCAGGCTGCGAAGGACGACGCGCAGCTGGCCGAACAGCGCAACGCCCAGCGCCAGCTGGTGACAGCTGACCACGGGCACGATGTGACCAGTTAGTCAGGACGGAGGAGGGCAGCCATCACGAGAGGTGGTTGCCCTCCTTTCGGCTACCGCATCGAGTCCTCATTGGACTGATCAGACGAACCGTTTCACGAACGCCAGCGCGGTATCCGCGACTTCGCGCCAGCCGCGGTCGATGGTGAGCGAATGACCACGCTGGGGCATCTCCACGATCTCCGTGACACCGGGGTTGTCCCTCTGCCGCCGGTACGAGGCGTACGCGATCGCCCATGGCACGGTGTGGTCCTGCTCCCCGCTGATGATCAACAATGGCCCCCGGCCGGGGTTGCGGGTGTCGACGCTGGCCTCCGTCCGCGGGCTGAAATTCGCGGTCGCGGCCTGGAACAGCGGCGCGCCGGGCGCCGGCACCGCGAACGTGTCGAACAGCTCCTTCGCCTCCGCTGCGGGGACGGCGTTGGCGAATGCGTACCGGAACTGCTCGAACGTCAGCGGGACGGCGCGACTGCGGTTGGCGGGGTTGCTCAGTACCGGAAACGACGCCCGCAAGGCCGAGACCGGCAGCGGCAGCACGCCGCGGAACGCGGCCGGGTCGATCGCGACGGACGCGGCCGACCGGCCCCGGCCGGCGAGGATCTGGGTGAGTAGCCCGCCGAACGAATGCCCAATCACCGCTGGCTTTCTAGTCAGGCCACTGACGACTTCCTCGAAGTGGTCGGCGACCTGACCGACCGTCTGGCCCACGAACGCGTCCGGGTTGGCGTTGGCCTCCTGGATGGTCTTCGGGTCACCAGGCCAGTCCGGCGTCAGCGTCGCGTAACCCGCCTCCTCGAACACGGTGGCCCACCGGTCCCAGCTGCTCGACAGCAGCCACAGCCCGTGGACGAACACGACCGGAACACGCCCACTCGCGTTCGCCTGCTCTACCTGTTTCGCCTCCTGCGTGTTGATGGCCATGCTCGCCTCCTGTGCCTTTGTCGATCCACCGGGACAGAACGTACGAACGGCAAGCAGTCGCGCAAACCCTCAAAACACCGTAGGCCCTCGGCGTGCATGATCAGTAGATGGCGCAACGCCTGCGGTTTCCCGGGCGCACTGAGTGGTACGTGGTAAGGGGTTGCGTACGGTGCCGGGGTTGGAGGTCCGTCCAATGCTCACCTACCTCCTGGCCGTCATGGGGGCGTGCGCGAACGCCGCGGCCTCGGTACTGCAGCGCAAGGCCAACCGCGACATCCCACAGCGCAACAACCTGAGCTGGCGGTTGATCCGCGAGCTGCTGCACCGGCCCGTGTGGTTCACCGGCGTGCTCGCCGTCATCGCGGGGTTCGGTTTCCAGGCGGCGGCACTGAGCACCGGCGAACTCTCCGTGGTGCAACCGCTGCTGGCGCTGGACCTGCCGGCGACGCTGCTGCTCGCCTCGGTGGTCTTCGGGGCACGGCTGCACGGGCGTGAGTGGGGGTCCGTGCTGGCAATGACCGTCGGGTTGGCGGGCCTGCTGTACTTCCTGTCGCCTTCCGACGGCGAATCGGTCGAGGTCGACTGGTTCGTGTGGCTCGCCGGCACCTGCAGCACCGTCGGGCTGATCGGGGTGCTGGTTGGCGCTGCGTGGTGGCGGCAGGTGGTCGGCGATCGGCGGGCCGCGCTGCTCGGCGCCGCGGCGGGTACGGCGTTCGGGCTGACCGCGGCCATGATGAAGGGCGCGACCGACGCGCTCGACGACGGCCTCGTCGCTCTGTTCACCGCCTGGCAGCTGTACCTGATGGTGGCGGCAGGCCTGCTGGCCATGTTCCTGTTGCAGTCCGCTGTCAACGCGGGCACCTTGGTCGCCACCCAGCCTGGGCTCACGCTGGTCGACCCGATCGTGGCGATCCTGTGGGGTGTGCTGGCCTTCGGGGAGGACGTGCGCGGCGGCTGGTTCATCGTGCCCGAGGCGATCAGCGGTGCGCTACTGGTGGGTGCGGTGCTGGTGCTGGCGCGTTCACCGCTGCTCACCGAGCGCACCCGCACGTCACCGGAGGTTGCCGCGAAAACCGAGTGAACCGCGGCCGTTGAGCCCGTGGTCACGTAGCGGCCCCGGCGTGAGTCCCTGGACACGCAGGTGCGCCACCAGTTCGGGCAGCGCGGCCAGCGTGGCCTGGCCTCGGGACGGCGGCGCCCCTGGCGGGGGCTCGTGTAGCACCACGGTTGCCCCGCCTCGCAGGCCGGGCGTGAGGGTCGCCAGCACCTCGCTCGCGGTCACCTGGTCCACCCAGTCCCGTGCCCAGGCTGTCCACAGGATCGGTTGCAGCCCCACGCGTGCGGCTGCCACGAGCGCGGAACCGGTGAGCACGCCGTACGGGGGCCGGAACCACCGAGGTGGCGATCCGCTAACGTCGGCGACCAGATCCCTGGCGCGCGCCAGCTCCGCGGACACGCGCCGCACGCCCTGACCGAGCAGGTACCGGTGGCGCCAGCCGTGCACTGCGATCTCGTGCCCGGACTTCGCGACCGCCTCGCCGATTAGCCGGTTGCGCTCGAGGTACTCACCGACCATGAAGAACGTGGCCTGCACGTCCAGTTCGGCCAACGTGTCGAGCAGCCGCCAGGTGCGGGAGGACGGACCGTCATCGAACGTCAGGGCGACCCGGTCCGGGTACCCGCGTCCGGCAAGGCAGGGCGTGGCTCGTCGCACCACGGGCAGCCACGTCGCCGCGGGACCGATCTGCCAGCTCGCGCATGCGGCGGCAACCAAACCCGTACCGGACAAGGCTCGTGTGAAAGCCATCGACGCCCTCCCTTCGCGGTAATGACCGACGAGCGTGGGGTGCTGGTGCTCACTGCCAGTATGGGAGCCGGGCACACCCAACCGGCGGCTGAACTCGTCGGCCGGTTGGGCGAGCGGATGCCCGCCCGGATGGTCGATCTGCTGGAGATCCTGCCCGGCCGGCTCGGCAGCGGGCTGCGCGAAGGCTACGCGGCGATGCTGAGCCACGCTCCCTGGTTGTACGAGGGCATTTTTCAGTCGTTCTTCGTCCCGAGGGGGCACTGGCAGCCGAGTACCTCCCCGCTGGCCGCGTTGGCGGCGCGGCAGCTCGGGCGCATTGTGGCGCAGTGGCGTCCCCGTGCGGTGGTCTCCACATTCCACCTGGCGGGGCAGGCGGCGGGCCGACTGCGGCTGGCAGGCCGCCTGCGCGTGCCGAGCCTCGTCATGATCACCGAACCCGCGGCGCACCTGCTGTGGGCCCACCCCGGTACGGACCTGTTCATCTGCCCGTATCCCTGGGTCGCGCAGGAGGTCGGCCTGCTCAGCGGCAGGCCGACGGTCACACCAGGACCGTTGATCGCGCCGGAGTTCGCCCGGCACCGTGGCCAGGTCGCCCCCGGGCGGCGGGCCCTGGGACTACACGCCGGGGACCACGCGGTGCTCATTTCCGGGGGATCATGGGGAATGGGCGACATCAATGCCGCCCTTGACCGGTTGGCGGGCCTGGACCACATCCGCCCTGTTGTCCTGTGTGGGCGCAACGTTCGGCTGCTGGCGCAACTTCGGCACCGGCCCGGCTGCCAGGCGCTGGGCTGGCGGGACGATTTGCCCACGTTGTTCGCCGCTGCCGATGTGTTGGTGGACAACGCCGGCGGCACTACGTGCGCCGAAGCGTTCGCGGCAGGCTTGCCGGTGGTCGGCTTCCGCCCGCTGCCGGGGCACGGCCGCCTCGGGATGGCCGCGCTCATCCGGGCCGGCCTCGTGCGCGACGGGCAGCATCAGCTGCGCACTGTGGTCACCGCGCTGTGTACGCCCTACTCCGCACGTGAGCAGCAGCGTCACCGTGCCGATCAGGTGTTCCGCGCTGACCCCGTACACGTCATCGCCGACTGGCTCGGCAGCCGCAGGCCCGACGCGCTGACCGGTTGAGTCCTCCGGGTGTGGCCGCGTCGCCGGTCAGGCGAACGCGGCCACACCGCTGGTCAGGAGGCGCAGGTGTTCAACATGCTCTGCAGCGCGGACTTCTCCGTCGACTGCAGCGTGAGGCCCCACTGGTACTTGGTGCGGATCCACATCTTGGAGTACGTGCACTGGTAGGAGGACAGCGGCGGCTTCCAGGCCGAGGGGTCCTTGTCGCCCTTGGCCTGGTTGACCTCGTCGGTCACCGCGATCAGCTGGGGATAGCTGAGGTCGTTGGCGAAGGACTGCCGCCTGCTCGTGGTCCAGCCGCTTGCTCCCGAGCGCCAGGCCTCGGCCAGCGGCACCACGTGGTCGATGTCGACGTCGGAGGCCGCGTACCAGGTGGCGCCGTCATAAGGGCTGTACCAACGGCCCGAGGTGGCGGCGCAGGCACCGTCGACGACGACGTTGCTGCCGTCCCGCTTGAGCACGGTCTCGCGGGTGTTGCAGGTACCGGAGATGGTGATCCAGTGCGGGAACTTGTCCCGGGAGTAGCCCGTCATCGAGCCCTCGCCGGCGACCCTGAGCGCGTTCAAC
The DNA here is from genome assembly GCF_040645195.1 of Saccharomonospora sp. NPDC046836. Lineage (NCBI taxonomy): Bacteria > Bacillati > Actinomycetota > Actinomycetes > Pseudonocardiales > Pseudonocardiaceae > Saccharomonospora > Saccharomonospora sp. NPDC046836. Next base: position 337,048 of record NZ_JBEYXW010000001.1, on the reverse strand, counting down.
TGAGTTTGCGCGGTGGACTTCGAAGGGATGTTGGGTGGTGTCGCCAGTGCCTGCGGAGCGGCGACCAGCGACACGATCGCGACAAAGAGTGCTGCTGTCAGAAGGACTGAGAGGAATCGGATTGAGGCGGTCAGTGAGCCGGGCATGCAATGCCTCCCTCTTGTCAGCTATGACCGCTTCACCTTGGGTGTGAGAGATAGCGCAGCTGTGCCTGATCGGTAACCGACCGATTACCAGTCGTGAAACAGTGTCCAGGCGCTCACCGGGTGCTGTTGCGCTCCCGGTCCGCCGTGGCGAGCAGCCGCCGTGGCCCGCTGCCCTCGCTGCTCAGCTCGTCGAGAGGATTGCGCAGCGCGCACCGGTCGATGGAAAGGCAGCCGCAGCCAATGCAGTCGGTGAGGTCGTCACGCAGCTTCTGTAGCTGCTCGATGCGGGTGTCCAGTTCGGACCGCCAGCGCGCCGACAGCAGCGCCCAGTCCTGGCGGGTGGGTGTCCTGCCGTCCGGCAGGCTGTTCAGCGCTTCGGCCACCATGCGCAGCGGGATGCCCACGCGCTGCGCGACCCGGATGAAACCGACCCGGCGCAGGGTGTGCCGGGGGTAGCGGCGCTGGTTACCCGGTGTCCGCCGGCTGGAGATGAGCCCCTTCTGTTCATAGAAGTGCAGCGCGGTCACGGCGACTCCGGACCGGCGAGCGAGCTGACCGACGGTGAGCTCGTGCGCGTCGGGCGGCAGCATGCTCATGCTCGAAGGCTATACCCGCTGACCTGGACTAAGGTCGAGGTTGTGCCAATGCGGTCGAGAAGGCGGTGAGCCGCGGGAACGGCGGCCGGTCCAGCACCGCGAACACGACGTGGGTGAACCGGTGCGCGAAGGGGCCGTCGCCGGTGAGGAGTTCGGCGAAGGCCGCGGCCACGACTTCCGGGTCGTTGCCGAACACGCCGCAGCCCCAGGCGCCCAGCACCAACCGTTGGTGCCCGTTGTCATGGGCGACCGTGAGCACCTTGGCGGCGCGCTCGTGGAGCACGGACGGGATGAGTTCACGCTGCTCGACGGAGGTCGTGGCCGAGGCGTTCGGCGCGGCCGACGTCAGGAACGCCACCTGGTACGGCTGGTCGAGCAGGCTGTGGTCGTCATCGCGGAACACCGGAACGGCCGGTGAGTAGATGATCCGGTCGGAGTAGAGCGGATCGCGATGTGCCCGGTGATACCGGTAGTAGTCGGGTGCGGCGCGCAGGCAGGCCACCAGAGCCGACGCCCTGGCAAGGCTCTCCTCCTGCGCTGTGGCGCCGGAGGAGTACCCGCCGCCGGGCTTGCGGGCAGAGGCGAAGTTGAGGCAGGCCGGCTCGTCCGGCGCCGCGCTGGCCAGTTGCCGCGCGGCCGCGAGTGTCGAGCAGTCGAGGACCTCGATGCGGGCAGGTCGGCCGGGTTGCGGTTCTGGCGGTACCGGTTGTTCGGGTAGGTAGAGCCGGGTGCCACGCACGGCTTCCGCAATGGCGGGCGAGATGTCCACCGCGGTTCCGGAGGTACTCCTGTAGCGGCCGGACGCGACGATCCGGTCGGTCTGCTCGGCGATCGCCGAGAGCTGGTCCCGGTCCACCGGGTGACTGTAGCCAATCGGGCTATTCGGTGGCAGCCGCCGCGGCGGGGGCGAGTGCCGCCTGGACGCCGGAGAGCCGGGTCGGCCACTGCTCGGTGATGGCTTTCCAGGCGCTGCGCAACGAGACATCGCGAGCCAGCACCAGAACCGGGCCGTCGCCCCAGCGCGTCGCCACGACCATGCCGGTCCGGTCCGGCTCCTGCGGGGACGGTGCGCCGCCCGGCAGGAACTCCACGGTCAACGTGGTCTCCGAGCCAGTCACATCGTCGGCGACACCTCGCATGGCGGCGTGGTAGCCACGCAGGCCGTGCCTCTTGGCAGGGTCCGTGGGGATGGGGCAGTCGGGGTAGGCGGTGTTGTACTCCTGCACCGACGCGAAGTGCTGTGGGCTCACAGACGGCCATTCTACCTTAACGTTACGGCAAGGTGTCCGTAGATCAACGCGTCTCGCCACGTGAGAGGCCGTCCACAATGGACACTGTTGATCTTGCGCGGCACCGGGTGCTCGGAGCGCGGTACCTTTTGGATACTGGGCGCCTGGGGAAGCGAGGTCGTCGGCGTGGGCGAGCACATGCAGATCGGTGAGGTTGCTGACCGAACCGGCCTGTCGTTGCGCACGATCCGCTACTACGAGAAAGTCGGGCTGGTCACGCCGAGTGCCCGCAGCCAGGGCGGTTTCCGCCTCTACGCCGAGCCCGACCTCGCCCGGCTGGAGCTCGTCAAACGTATGAAGCCACTGGGTTTCCAGCTCGGTCAGATGCGGGAGCTGCTCGGCCTGCTGCACCCGGAGCCGTCCGACCGCCGTCCCGAAGTCGACCGGCTGCGCGAGTTCAGTGACAGTGCGGAGCGGCGCTGCGCCGAGTTGCGTGCGAAGCTGGCGTCCGCCGAGGAGTTCGCGCAGGCACTGCGCACCCGGTTGGGGCAGGGGTAACGTCCGTTCGCGCGAATGGGCCGCAGGTAGAGTCGGTGGTCTATGCGCATTCTCAGCGAGGCCGACCGCAGGCGCTCCTTTGCGGTGATCAGCCATCCGGACGCGGGCAAGAGCACCCTGACCGAGGCGCTGGCGTTGCATGCCAAAGTGATCTCGCAGGCGGGTGCGGTGCACGGCAAGGCAGGCCGCCAGGGCGTGGTGTCGGACTGGCTGGAGATGGAGCGGGCGCGCGGCATCTCGATCACCTCGGCCGCACTGCAGTTCTCCTATCGCGACACGGTGATCAACCTGCTCGACACGCCAGGGCACGCGGACTTCTCGGAGGACACCTACCGGGTGCTGTCAGCCGTCGATTCGGCGGTGATGCTGCTTGACGCGGCCAAGGGCCTCGAGCCGCAGACGCTCAAGCTCTTCGATGTGTGCCGGCACCGCGATATTCCGGTGCTGACCTTCGTCAACAAGTGGGACCGCCCGGGGCGGGAGGCGCTGGAGCTGTGCGATGAGCTCGTGGAGCGCATCGGGCTGCAGCCCATGCCGCTGACCTGGCCGGTCGGCGCCGCGGGCCACTTCCGTGGCGTGCTCGACGCGGCGGACGGTTCGTTCGTGCGCTACGGGCGCACCGTCGGCGGTGCCACGGCGGCGCAGGAAGAGCGGCTCACCCCGGCGCAGGCCGAGGCGGAGGTGGGCGCTGACTGGCTACGTGCCGCGGAGGAATGGGAGTTGCTCGCCGCCTCCGGCGGCGAGTTCGACGTCGAACGGTTCCGCACCGCGTCGGCGACGCCCGTGCTGTTCGGCGCCGCCGTGATCAACTTCGGCGTGCGGCATCTGCTCGACCTGCTGGTGGAACTCGCGCCACGGCCGACGGCACGTGTGGATGCCGATGGCGTTGCGCGACCACTCGAGGCCGACTTCTCGGCGTTCGTGTTCAAGGTGCAGACCGGCATGGACCCCGCCCATCGTGACCAGATCGCGTTCGCGCGCGTGTGCTCTGGCAGGTTCGAGCGCGGCATGGTGGTCACCAACGCCACGACGAAACGCCCGTTCGCCACCAAGTACGTGCAGCAGGTTTTCGGCCAGCAACGATCCACAGTGGACACAGCGTTCCCGGGAGATGTGATCGGCCTGGTCAACGCGTCGGCACTGCGGGTCGGCGACACGCTCTACGCCGGCAAGCCGGCCGTCAGGTTTCCCGGGTTGCCGAGCTTCGCGCCCGCCCATTTCGCGGTCGCGCGTCCCGCGGACCTCAGCCGGGCCAAGCAGTTCCGCAAGGGCGTGGACCAGCTGGCGTCCGAGGGTGTCGTCCAGCTGCTGAAGTCCGACCTGCGGGGCGATGCGGCGCCGGTGTTCGCGGCGGTCGGTCCGATGCAGTTCGAGGTCGCGGCGCATCGGCTTGAGCACGAGTTCTCGGTGCGGGTACGGCTGGATCGGTTGCCCTACAGCGCGGTGCGCAGGCTGGGCGACCCTGCGCAACGCGCGCTGGTGGACTCGGGCAGGCGTAGCGAGGTGCTGACCCGCTCCGACGGCGCCGACCTCGCGCTGTTCGAGGACGAGATGGCGATGCGCATCCTGTTGCGGCAGCACCCCGAACTCGAACTCCAGCCGCTGGTCGCCGAAGGCTGACCGGCGGCCTACTCGCGACCGCGGACGATGGTGGGGGCGAACTCGTCGTCGTCGATGCGCTGTGCCGGCACGACCGGGTCAGGAGCGGGTGGGGCGTGCTCGTTCGATGGATGCTGGTCCTGTCGCGGTTCGGCCGTGGTGTCCATCGGTCATCCTCACTTCCGCATCGGCGCGTGTGCCGGACAGGGGTATATCGCATCGACAGGTAATTCCGTTCCGCCCCGTTCGAGTGCGGTTCGAGCCCCCAAGGCCACCTTGGTTGCAGGAATCGAACACTGCGGCGCGACGCGTCTCCGTATGGGTGGTGGGAGACGGGTGGGCGCGACCAAGGTGGCCTTGGGGAACCACTGTCACCCCCGGGCTGGCTGTGGGACGGCGTCGAGGAACTCGATGAGTGCCTCGTAGGAGCCGTCCTCCTGGGTACGCAGGGTGGCGGTGTCGCCGCCTGCGAAGCGCAGCGCGATCTTGCCGCCGCCGGTGAGGAACTTCTTCCGGTCACCACCGAGCATCGACTCCACCGCCAGCCAGCGTGCGCCCGGCATGGCGAACAGCTGCTCGCTGCCGAGCTCGAGCAGCTGGGTGATGCGCTTGCGCTGCGCTTGACCCGCCTGACCCGCGAGGCCGGCGAGGTTCTGGCTGGCGAGCTTGCCCGTTTTGATGGGGATCAGGAGCAGCCCGCCGTTGTGGACCAGCACGTCCCAGTTCTTCTTGAACGCCGTCACCATCGGCGCCACGGCCACCAGCCGCGGCCTGCCGTTGTCCGCGGGAGCCTGCTGCGCGGGTTCGTTGCTCGGCACGCGGACGAAATCCATCCGCACGCCCATCGAGATCAGCCGCTGCGCGAGCTGGGGGACCAGCGCGGGGTTCTGCACCGCCGGTGCCACCAGCTCCTCCGGCTTCAGCTCACCGCCCTGCCCGGTGACCACCCAGCCGCCACCCCAGTGCAGTTCGTGGTGCACCCGCCCCTGCTCGAGCAGCGCGCACACGATCACGTCGCTGAGCAGCTCTACCAGGCCTCTTTGCACCGCGTCCGGCCCGGCGCCGTCGCGCAGCAGGGGCCGGATCAGCCGCTCGGCATCGCCGCGCTGCACGGCCTGCAGGACCTCACCCAGTGTGCCGTGCGGCGCGGCGCCGGAGGTGTGCCCGGCCTTGGCGAGCATCTCGGCGCCACGCGCGGCGCTGGCGGCGCCCGCCCGCTGGACGATCTCCTGCCAGCTCGCTCGCGGCCCCAGCTCACCGTTGATGTAGAGCTGCGCCTCCGCCGCCGGGATCACCCTGGCCGGATCGGCGAGCACGGTCCACGCCGGCCGCGGGTCCGGCCGCGCCGGGCTGTCCGGCAGTGCCTCGATCGCGGCGATGCGGCGCCGGATCGTCGGGTGGCTGTCGAGCAGCGAGCTGGGCTGGGAGTCCAGGACCTGTGGTTCGATCTCCGCGACCGCGTGCTGCTGCCGTGGGTGCTCGAGGAAGTGCCGGAAGCCGAGCAGGATGTCCGGCGTGCGGCCTGCCATCGTGGGCAGTGCGAGGTAACGGTTGCCGAAGGCCTCCCACAGGAGGTCCATCGTGGCGATCTTGCGTAGCGCGGAAGCCGCTGTTGCCCGGCCCGCCGCGGCGACGGAGTAGGCGTCGGCCTGCAGCTCCTGTGTCCGGTTGGCCGAGCGGGAGACCACCGCATACAGCCAGGCGTAGCCGTTCAGGATCCACCGGGCCGGGCCCGAATCCAGCCTGGAGACGGTGCGGCCGAGTGTCTCTGCGCCTCGGTAGCTCACCGCGAGCAGCCGCGTATGCCCGCCACCGTAGTGGCCGAGCTCGTGCGCGAGCACCGAGCGCAGCTCGCCGACGTTCAGGCCGGCCAGCAACGGCAGCCCGATCATCATGTACCGCTTGCCCGCGCGGAGGCCGAGAGCTCGCGCGTCCTCGCACACGGCCGCGTTGATCTCGGGCACGAGCACGATCTGGTCCGGCGGACGGGTCTGTGCCTGCGCGGCCAGCTCGTCGACGAGCTGCCACAGACCGGGCTGTTCGTGGCGGGTCAGGTCGGGCCCTTCGGGAGGTGTGAGCCGCGTGCGCAGCGCCTGCATCAGCGCGATGCCGAGCGCCAGCATCATGCCGATGCTGACGATCGCGACGTAGACGCCGGTGCGCTGGCCGATGCCGAAGCCGGCGAGCACACCGGCGATGCCGAGGGCGAGGACGAAGATCGGAAAAAGTGCTAGTAACAGCACGGCTAACAGCGCGCGTACGGAACCGCGCATGCCGGGCCTCCTACGAGTTTTGCAGTGCGAACAACGACAACCCCTCGACCGAATAGGACGGTCGAGGGGTTGCCGAGGTTCCGTGCTCAGTCCGCCGCGGCGCGTCGTCGCAGATTGTCCAAGGCGAACGCGCCCGGTCCGATCACTGCCAGCAACAGGAAGATCCAGCTGAACAGGGCCGCCTGCTCGCCCATGTTCTGCAGCGGGAGCAGCGCCACCGGCTGGTGCACGGTGAAATACGCGTAGGCCATCACACCCGAGGACAGCACGGCCGCGGGCCTGGTGAACAGGCCGAACAGGACGAGCGCACCGGCGACCATCTCGATGACGCTGGCGTACCAGCCGGGCCAGGAACCGAACGGGAGCCCGGTGCCCGCTCCGTCGACCCCGCCGAAGACCCCGAAGCCCTGGAGGCCGTGGCAGAGAAAGAGGAACCCGACGACGATGCGGGTGGCGGCCAGCACACCGGCCTGCAGACGATGTGGCGTGCTGCGGAGTGTGGTGCGGGTGTCCTCACGGGTGGTGGTGTTCGACATGATGCGTCTTCCCTCCGTTGTCGTTGTTTCCGCCTCTACTCACGCGTCGAACGGCGCGATGCGGAAATCGACAACAGACGCATCATTTCTTTACGTGACCAATGAACAGCGCATCGTCACAGGTGACGCCGCTCGCTGCCGTTCCAGGCGCGGCCGGCCGCGAGCAGGCAACCCACCGCCGCGAGCGCGAGTGCCGCGGCGAGTACGGCGGGCCACCATTCCGACATCCAGCCCGCGAGGAAGGCTTGCAGCACAGCGGTCGCCGCGAACACGAAGGCCAGTATGAGCAGGAGCAGACGCTGCGGGAACGTGAACCTGTCGTCACGTTTCAGCATCGTCATCGGCCTCCTTGCTGTCCCTGGTCGCTGAGATCAGAACTCGTTGCAGATGTATCGCCGGACGCGGCCGCGTAGTTACCTGACCGGCGCGCGAAACCATCCCCGAAAGAGTTTGCTACTTGCAAGTAAGAATACGCTGAGTAGTTGCGGCAATCGGGCATGAACTTACTCACCGTGCGTCGGGTCACTCGGTGTGCTCAGGTGGGCGAAAGCACTGCTCGCGCTGGTCGAGAGCCCATAATTCGGGTTCGGCCGGACGGAGTAGCGATGTTGACGGGGCTTTGCCCACTGCATAGCCTCCCGTGAACGGAGGCTTACCGGGTACTTAGGTGAGGCCACCCGTTCGGGTTTCGGGGGCCCAAACGATCACGAAGAGTCGCTGAAAGGGCCTTTGAGCGCGTTGGTTGAGAAGAAGTCCGGAGCACGCATCCGGAGTACGTCCATCCGAGCCAGGGTGCTCGCGATCGCGTTCATTCCCAGCGTCGCCCTGTTGCTGGCGGGCGTGGCGCTGGCCGGCTACCTCGTCTACGACGCCGTCAGGGTCCGCGACCTCGCCACCGGGGTCCACGACGCGGCCGAGCCCGGCGCGCGGTTCTTCGCTGCGGTACGCGAGGAACGGCGACTCACCCTGCAGGCCCTCGCCAGTGGTGGCGCCAATAGTGCTGAGCTGGACAACCAGCGGACCCAGACCGATGGCGCCGCGGTGGCGATCAACGCCGAGCTGCAGGGCATTGCCGGCGAGGCACCGGAGATCGTGCTGCGCAGCATCAACGGCCTGCAGCAGAACTTCGCCCGGCTGCCGCAGTTCCGGCAGCAGGTCGACGCGGGATCGCCATCGCTGCAGGAAGCCTACGACTTCTACAACGCCATCATCGACCACTTCGCGACGGGTCTGAACGGCGTCGCCCAGCAGGCGCCCGACGCCGAGACGGCGTACCTGCGCGTGACCGCGATGCCGTTGTTCATCAGCGCGGACGGCATGTCCCGCGGCGACGCGCTCGCGGCAGCCGGCTTCGCCGGTGGTGGGCTCACCGAGCAGGAGTTCCGTACCTACGTCGGGCAGATCGGTGCCTACCACTCCGGCCTGCAGAACGCCGTCGCGGACATGATCCCCGCGGTTCGCGCGCAGTACGAGCAGCTGCTGGCCAGTCCGGCCTGGCAGGGCCTCACCGCCGTGGAGAACGCCTTCCTGCGGGGTAACCAGACCCAGCTGCCCGTTCCGGAGGCCGAGTGGCGTGCCGCCGCACGCGAGGTCGGCGCCACGCTGATGAACCTCTACATCCAGCAGAGCTCGAACGCAACGGCCATCGCACTCGACGACGCCGATCGGACCCTCCTCACCTCGATCATCGCCGGTGGCGCCGTGGTCGTCATCGCGATCGTGCTGCTGCTGATCGCATGGCGGCTGTCCAACCGTCTGGTGCGGCGGCTGGTGCGGCTGCGTGAGGACACATTGGACCTGGCCGAGACGCGGATGCCGGAAATGGTGCGGCGGGTGCGGGACGGTGACGTGGTCGACCTCGACTCCGAGGTCGCCGTACTCGACCACGGTGCCGACGAGATCGGCCAGGTCGCCGAGGCGTTCAACAAGGCGCAGCACACCGCGATCGCGGCGGCTGTCGAGGAGGCCAAGACCCGTGAGGGCACCAAGAAGGTGTTCCTCAACATCGCCCATCGCAGCCAGGTGATCGTGCACCGGCAGCTGCAGGCCCTCGATGCGGCCGAGCGCAAGCAGGAGGACCCCGACCAGCTCGACATGCTGTTCCGGCTGGACCACCTGTCGACCCGGGCGCGGCGCAACGCCGAGAACCTGATCATCCTCGGTGGCGAGCAGCCGGGACGGCAGTGGCGTAACCCAGTGGCACTGGCCGACCTCGTGCGCGGCGCCACCGCGGAGACCGAGGACTACAAGCGCGTCACCGTCGGCAAGCTCCCCGCGGTGGCCATCGCGGGCCCCGTCGTCGGCGACCTCGTACACCTGCTGGCCGAGCTGATCGACAACGCGACGTCGTTCTCGCCGCCGCAGTCCCGCGTCGAGATCCGCGGTGAGGTCGTCGGTCGCGGCGTCGTGATCGAGGTCGAGGACCAGGGGCTGGGGATCGAGCCGGAGCAGACCGAAGAGCTCAACGAGATGTTGCGCAACCCACCGGACTTCAGCTTCATGGCGCTGTCCGAGGAGCCACGCCTCGGCCTGTTCGTGGTGGCGCGGCTTGCGGCCAAGCACGGTGTCACGGTGACCCTGCGCGAATCCGCTTACGGCGGAACCCGTGCGATCGTGCTTGTCCGCTCCGAGCAGCTGAGCCCCGTGCCCGAACCGGACGACACCCCGGCGATCGAGGACATCGTTCCGGCGCAGCAGACGCCGATCATGCGCCGCCCGCCGCGGCAGCTGCAGCGTGCGGAAACGCCTGTACAGAACGAGGACACGGTGGTGCACAACGGTCCCGTGCCTGGCGAGCCGCCGCAGCGCCAGGATGCCCCCGTTGTCCACAATGGATCCGCGCAGCCCGAGCTGCCCAAGCGCATCCGTGGTGCACGCCAGCTGCCGCCGCGCGAGATGCCTGCGGACGAGCCGACCCATCGTGAACTGCCGCAACTGGAGGCACCGAAGCGTGAGGCTCCGCCGCGGGAAGTGCCACCGCGCGAGGCCCGCCCGCCGCAGGACACCCGGCCGCCGTTGCCCGGTGGGCCGATGTCGCCCGGCAGGCCGCCGTTGCCGCGCAGGCGCCGCCAGCAGAGCCTGGCGCCGCAGCTCATGGATGCCGGCCCGGCGAGCGAGCAGCAGGACGTGCCGGCCGACTCCCCAGACCAGGCCCGCAGCCGGTTGTCCGCGTTCCAGCGGGGTACCCGGCAGGCGCGCGCGCAGGAACCCGGCCTCGACAACCTTTCTGGAGACTGAGACCCATGGCGAACACGGGAGTCAACGAACTGGACTGGTTGCTCGACGATCTGGTGCAGCAGGTCGCGGGCGCCGACCGCGCCGTCGTCCTGTCGGCCGACGGGCTGCTGATCGGCCGGTCCAGCAATCTGTCCGAAGCGGACGGTGAACATCTTTCCGCTGTCGCGTCGGCGTTCCAGAGCCTCGCGCGGGGTACCGGCCGGCACTTCGGCGGCGGTCAGGTACGGCAGACGGTTGTCGAGATGGATCATGCGTTCCTGTTCGTCACCGCGGCCGGGCGCGGCGCCTGCCTGGCGCTGCTCACCTCGGAGCAGACGGACATGGGCCTTGTCGCGTACGCGATGAACATGATGGTCAAGCGGGTCGGTGCGGTGCTGAGCGCGGCTCCCAGAGTTGAGCAGCACAGTGCGCCATGACCGAACAGGACGAGGCGTGGTTCGACGAGGCGGCCGGCCCTCTGGTCCGGCCGTATGCCGTGACGGGCGGCCGTACTCGTTCGGATCAGTTCGGCCTCGACATGATCACGCTGGTGGTGTCGTTGATGTCGGTCACCGAGGCCGCCGGCCTGCCACCGGAGTACGCGAAGATCGTCCGGCTGTGCCAGCGTCCTCTTTCGGTCGCCGAGGTCGCCGCGCACATCGACCTGCCCCTGCCGGTGGTGAAGGTTCTGCTCAGTGATTTGATCGAGCAGAACTACGTGATCTTCCGTAGAGCTGCGCCCGTGAGCGAAACACCCAACAAGCACGTACTGCAGGCGGTTCTCGATGGTATCCGGAAACTCTGACCCCCGGCGTCGGCTGACCGCGACCGCGGTCAAGCTGCTGATCGCTGGCGGTTTCGGGGTCGGCAAGACCACCATGGTCGGTTCGGTGAGCGAGGTCCCGCCGCTGCGCACCGAGGAGATGCTGACCTCGGCCTCGGAGGGCGTTGACGATCTCAACGGCGTCGAGGCCAAGACGACCACCACGGTGGCGCTGGACTTCGGGCGTATCACCATCAACCCCGACCTGATCCTGTACCTGTTCGGCACGCCGGGCCAGGACCGGTTCTGGTTCATGTGGGACGAACTCGCCACCGGCGCGCTCGGCGCGGTGGTGCTCGCCGACACCCGGCGGCTGGAGAGTTGCTTTCCCGCAGTGGACTTCTTCGAGCGGCGCGGGCTGCCGTTCGTCGTGGGCGTCAACTGCTTCGACGGCGCGTACCGCTACGGCACCGAGGAGGTCAGGGCCGCCCTCGATGTGTCCGCGAGCGTGCCGATGCTGCTGTGCGACGCCAGGGATCGCGAGTCGACCAAGCAGGTGCTGATCACGCTGGTCCAGCACGTGATGCGCAACGCGAATCTGCTGCCGACCGGTCGCTAGCGTTAACCGAGGTGTGACGGCGCAGGCGTGCCGGTGTAAACGGCGGCGTGCACGCTGGGGACATGGTGGAGGACAGACCCGGCGCGATGTCGACGACCCTCGAGCTCGTGGAGCTCGCGGCCATGTTCGCGGTGCTGGGCACCGCGGGGCTGTCCACCGAGGCCGGTACCCGGCACGTGGCTGGCCTCGTCGTGTTGTTCAGCCTCGCCGGGCTACTGCTCGTGGGCGCGCTCGCGTATCGCTGGTGGACCCGGCGCCGCCGCGCCGTAGCAGGGACGCGAGACGAGGAGGAACCCGAGGAACCGCCCGGATCGCGGGCCGTCTGGCGTATCCGTACCACCGTGCCCGACACTCCGGGGCGGCTCGCCGCGCTGGCCGCGAGCCTGGCCGGCCGTGGGGTCAACATCGTGTCCGTGCAGGTGAGCACCGTGCCGGACGGCGCGGTGGACGAGTTCCTGGTCGAGGCACCGGAGCAGACCACCGTGGCCGAGCTCGTCGCGGCCACCGCGGCGGGCGGCGGCCGCGACGTGCGCGCGGAGCGAGCCGATCTGCACGACCTCGTCGACGTGCCGACGCGGGTGCTCACCATCGTGGGGCAGGCCGTCGCCTCCGGCGGCGACCTGCCCCACGTGCTGCGTGTGTTGTTCGGTGAGTGCACCGTGCGCGGCGATGACACCGCCGGGGCCACCGAGGGCGTCGAGGGGACGACGATGCGTTTGGTCGACGCGGACGGCGGGCTGCTGGTGCTTGAGCGGCCGACGTTCGCGTTCACCCCCGCCGAGTTCGCGCGCCCGTGCCCTCGTCGACCTGCACGCCCGCCTGACCGCCCCCACCCCGCGCTAGCCGGTCAGCGGTTGCCGAGCATGCCGTTCATGGTGTCGATCTCGGCCTGCTGGGCATCGATGATCGTCTGCGCCAGGCGTTTCGCCTCCGCGCCCTGCCCCTGCGCCAGCTCGGTGCGCGCCATGTCGATGGCACCCTGATGGTGCTCGACCATCAGCTCGAGCCACCTGCGGTCGAACTCGCGGTCACGTAACCCGGCGAGCTCGTCCAGGTGGCCGGAGCCCATCATCCCCGGCATGTCACCGTGCGCGGAGTGTCCCTCCGGCATCTCCTCGCCCCACTGCTGCAGCCACTCCGACAACTGCTGGATCTCGGGGTCCTGTGCCTGTTGGATCTGCTGGGCGAGGTCGATGACCTGCTGGTTGCTCGTGCGTTCGGCAACCAGGTCCGCCATGGTGACGGCCTGCTGGTGATGCGGGATCATCTGCTGGGCGAACGTCACGTCCGCGGCGTTGTGCGTGTCCCGTGCTGTGTCCGCCGGTGCCGAGGCTGGGCTGGTGGGCATGCCGGGCATGTTCCCGTGGGCCTGGTTGCCGGTGTCGCCGCTGCACCCCGCGACCAGCACGGCGGCAGTGATCGCGGGCAGCACGAAGCGCAGAGTTGTTCTGAACATGAATGAGTTGTCCTTGCCTGTTAGTGAGTACGGATGAGCTGGGCGCGAGGCCCATCACACCCGGATCACGCAGGCAAGGTTCAGGATCTGGCGGCCTCCGCGGGGCGGTGGTCCACGTGCCACGGCCGGGCGCCATCCGGCGACACGTACTGGCGGTACGGCATGTCCTGCGAAGCCGAGGAACCAGGCTGTGAGCAGTAGACCACCGACGACGACCAGCACTGCCAGGCACAGGTGCGCCAGCAGGTCATGCGAGCCGTGTGCCGGCGCGGGTTGGTCGGCCGTGGCGTGGGTGTCGGCACGCACCGACACCGTGTCCATCGCCCCCGGCTCGTGCATGGTCGATGCGGGGGCGCTGTGGTGCATGACCACGACCGCGAACACGAGCGCGCCCAGCAGTGCCCACCTCAACAGGTGCCTTGCCGAGCGCCGGTACATGACACCAAGGTAACGGAAAGCTCACCAGTTCAATGAGTAGGTGTGCGGGTAGTTCACGGTGCACACCAACGCGTCACGCCGTGCCGTGCCGCCGCCCACCGGTGCTTCCAGGGGTGTCACCGTGTGCCGGAACCGGGCGTCCTCGAACACGAGCAGATCGCCGGGGCTCAACGTGCCGCGGAACACCGGTTCGGTGTCGTCGTCGAGCCCGTACAGCCAGGTCTGGGCACCTTGGCCGATCTTGTCGACCACGTAGATGAAGATGAACCGCTCGCCGTCCTGGTGCGGCTTGGTGACGACGTTGGTGAAGGTACGGAACAGGTTCACGCCGAACGTGCCACGAGGATCGCGCCATTCGGGCGGCAGCAGCGCGAGCGCGCCACGGATCCAGGCCTCGAACTGCGGATCGGCGAGCACCTCGACACGGCCGTACTCGCGGGCTTCCGGCCGCTCGCCTCGGTTCTCGATGGTGATCGTGTCGTGTTCGGACAGTCGGAGTCCATCCGGCGCCCACTCGAAGCGCACCACGTCGCGTGCGCGCTCGCGGTCCACCGGAAGGTCGTTGGGGTACAGCTTCAGCACTCCGCGGTGGAAGAACGTCCGGTGCAGATGTTCGCGTGCTGAGGCGGGAAAGCCGAGCTCGGCCTCGGTGAGAACGACGTAGCCGTCGGTGCTGAGCTTCTTCTGGCCCAGCTGCACAGCTTCCAATGCCATGACAGGTCCAATGTGGGTGGTGAGAAAGCTTAGGAGAACTGGTCTTGCTTGATGTTGCGGATGAGCGCCCGGCTCTCTTCCGATGTCAGCGAGCTGCGGTACAGGGTTCCGTGGTACTCGCGGTATCGCTCGACGACCTTCGAGCGCTCGATGTGCCGGATGCCGGCGTGGGTCTCGATGTGCACGACGTCGCGGTCGATGTCCTCGCTGAACTCGAAGTAGGCATACATGCACGTGCTCGTGAACAACGGCTGTGCCGAGAAGGGAAAGACGCGCAGCTCGATGTTCGGCGCGGTGGAGCTTTCGATGAGGTGGTCCAGCTGCGCCCGCATGATCTCGGGGGTGCCGACCAGCTGCCGGAGGCTTGATTCGTGGGTCACCGCGATCAGCTGGAGCGGGGGCTGCCCGTTGCGCTGGCGGAGTGCTTCCTGACGCTTCATGCGGAGTTCGACGAGCTGGTCCACGTCGTCGGCGGTCCGCCATTGTTCGGTGCTGCGGTAGTAGGCGCGCGCGTACTCGGCGGTCTGCAGGAGAACGGGGATCGCCGGAATCGTGTAGACCCTGGCAATGGAGGCCTCGGCCTCATAGGCGACGTGGGCACCGAGCTCGTCGGAGATGGTTCCGCTGTAGTCGGTCCACCAGCCCTGTGACTGCGCGGCCTTCGTCCAGCGTTCCAGGCGGCCGGCGATCTGGGTGTCCTCGATCCCGTAGAAGCGGATGAGGTCACGGATGTCGCGTAGTTGCGGGCGCCCCTGTGCATTCTCCAGTCGAGACAGCTTCGACGTGGAGATCAGTAGCGCTTCGGCCACCTCTTCGAGGGTGCGGCCTGCTTCGCCGCGAAGGCGGCGCAGCTCTTCGGCGATGCGACGTCTCGGTACCACCGGGCCTGGATCAGCCATCGGACCTCAATCGAGTGTCGGTCACGGGTCTTCCAGATTGGGATGTCCTCGTGGGAATCCCAACTCGCAGATTGTAGGACATGAGCGAAGAGGTGTGACGTACCAGGGTCTGAACCGCCCAGTATTGCTCCATATGGGGGTACTGAACACTCGTGATTGGCCGCCGCTGGACCTCTTCGTGGTCATGGACTAGGCCACGACGGTGATCTCCGTGGGATCCCAAAAATGGGAATTGCATGGCGAGCGCCCATCACGGGACAATCGTTATGTTGTTCCCACCACGATCCCACCACGTCGAGGCGAAAGGAGCCCTGCGAGCACGAACGTCGGCGCGATCGGAGGGGACATCTGCAAGTCCCGTCGAACAGAGGGAGGTCGACAATGTTCGTGTCGTTGCGATTGGGCTTGTTTGTTCGTGTTGTGCTGGTGGCGGCGTTGGTGGCCGGTGGGCTGATGCTGGTCTTGACCTCGCGCGCCGAACCGCACTCGACCCAGCCGGGTACGCAGTCCGCCACGGCGGAATCGGTGCAGGCCGCCGATGCTCCGGCCGGAACCCGCTACCGCGTCTCAGGGACCGACGGCGTAGGTCTGAACATCCGCGCTTGCCCCGACGTCGACTGCATCAAGGTCGGCTGGATCGACGAGGGCTCGCCGTTCGTCGCCGACTGCTGGCGGCCGGGAACGCCCGTGTCCGGCAACACGATGTGGCTGAGTGGCACGGTTGACGGGCGCGCCGGCTTCGCCGCCGCGCACTACCTCCGCCCGGCCACTGGGCAGGGCGCGCCGAAGTGCGTGGATGCGCTCACCCTGGCCCGCTGACCGGGAGGCCCTGGATCGAGGCGTCCAGGAGCTGGACGGGATGCAGCATCGGGATGCCGCTGTCGAGGTAGCGGCCGATCTGCAGCAGGCAACCGGGGTTGGCGGTGACCAGCAGGTCCGGATTCACCGCGCGGATGTTGCCTGCCTTGCGTCGGCCCAGCTCGGCGGCCGCCTCCGGCTGGACCATGTTGTAGATACCTGCCGAACCGCAGCACAGCTCCGCCTCCGGCAGGTCTACGACGTCCAGCTCCGGGATGGTGCGCAGCACCGCCCTCGGCTCCGCGCGGATCCCCTGCGCGTGGCCGAGGTGGCAGGCGTCGTGATAGGCGGCCTTCGCTCTGATCGGGTGCCGTTCCGCCTGCGGGCCCAGCTCGGCGAGCAACTCGTTGACGTCGCGCACCTTCGCGCTGAACGCGCGCGCCCGCTCTGCCCAGACGGGATCGTCGCCAAGCAGGTCCGCGTACTCCTTCATCGACGAGCCGCAGCCCGCGACGTTCACCACGATGTTGTCCACGGGCAGCTTCTCGAACGTCTCGATAGTCCGGCGTGCGTGCTTGATGGCATGTTCCTCGCGCCCAGCGTGTAGACCCAGCGCGCCGCAGCAGCCCTGGCTCCGCGGTGTCAGCACCTCGCAACCCTCGGCCGCCAGCACCCGCTGCGTCGCCACGTTGACCTGGTGGAAGAACACATCCTGTACGCAGCCGGACAACATCGCGACGCGCCGCCGTACCTCGCCCTCCGGGCGGACGCGGCGGGGCAACGTCGCGAATGCGTCGCGCAGCTGTACCGGCGGCATCAGCGCCTGCGTGGCACGTAGCCGTGGGGGCAGCACGCGTTCTGCGATCCGGGCGAGCCCGAGCTTCTGGTAGGCCAGGCCGAAGATCGCCGCTGCACGCAGCCGCCGCCGGTAGGGGAACAGGGCGAAGATGCCGTCACGGAACAGCCGGTCGGAGCGGGTGCGCGGTACGTTCCGCTCGATCTGCGGGCGCGTGGTTTCCAGCAGGCGGTTGTATTGCACACCCGACGGGCACGCCGTCACACACGCCATACAGCCGAGGCAGGCATCGATGTGTTGAGTGAAGGCCCCCGATAAACCGATCTCCCCCCGCTCGGCAAGATCCATGAGGTAAATGCGGCCACGCGGCGAGTCCATCTCCTCGCCCCACAGCTGGTAGGTCGGGCACGTCGGCAGGCAGAAGCCGCAGTGCACGCAGTCGTCGAGGAGTTCCCGCGAGGGTGGGTGCAGCGCGTCGAAACTCGACTCCGTCACGAGGTCGCCTCCCTGGTACCGAACCACGATTCGAAGCGGCCGGGGCAGAGCCTGCCGCCCGGGTCGAGCTCCCGCTGGACTGCCTGGAGCACGCGGATCGCCGAGGGGGGCTGCCCCCAGGCACGCATGCCCTCTTTCGGCCGCCGCCGGGTCACTGACGTGCCGCCCACTGCGGTCACCGCATCATGCACCCTGCCGACGTCGTCCAACGGCACGGTCACCGTGCCGATCCCCGTGCCGAGCCCGGCCACCGCGGTGCCACCGCACTCTGCGAGCAGGCCTGGCAGCCGGCTCGGCCGGCAACCAAGGCGTACGACGGCGTCGGTGACCCGTTCGGCATGGCGTGCCCAGGCCGCCTCGGCCGACTCCTCGGACAGCACGGTCGCGCCGAGCGTGCCGGCCAGGTGGCGAGCCCTCGCCTCGGTGCCGTCCGCTGTCCCCACCAGCCGGACGAGTAGCGTGCCGTCGGCCCATTCCAGGCTGACCGGTTCGACCGCGCTGTGAAGTGCCGTCGCGGCGCGTTCCGCGGCCGTCGGGAGCGAGCAGTCGAGCGCCACGGTGCGGGTCGCGGCGGGGATGGGGTGCAACCGCAGCACAACCTCAGCGAGCAGGCCGAGCGCGCCGTACGAGCCGTGCAGCAGTTTCGCCAGGTCATAACCGGCGACATTCTTGATCACGTGCCCGCCGGAACGGGCGACAGTGCCGTCCGCGAGCACGATCGTCGCGCCGATCACCAGGTCCCGCAGCGAACCGTAGGTCAGCGCGAGGGGGCCGGAGTCGGCGGTCGCGATGAGCCCGCCGACCGTGGCGCCCTGCTCGGCACGTGCCGCGTCGAACGCGACCCGCTGCCCATTGCCCGCGAGCTCGGCCTGCAGCTCGCGCAGTGGAGTGCCAGCGCGCACCGCCACCGTCATGTCCGCCGGGTTGTAGGCGAGCACGCCGGTCATCCGGGTGGTGTCCAGCACGGTTGCCGCCGGCTCCGGTGCGCCTGCCCAGCCCGCGGCCGTTCCGGCGCCTTGGATCTGGACCGTGCCCGTTGTGTCGGCGAGTGCTTCGTGCGCGCTGCGCAGGTCTGTGGGGGCGATAAGGGTGACCGTCATAGCCGCTCGATCACTCCCGCTTCCTCCAGCGGATGGGGCCGGAACTTGCCGGGCCGCTCGCCGCACAGCCGCGGCGTGGGCAGCAGCTTGCCCGGGTTACACAGCGTTGCCGGATCGAATGCCGACCGCACCCGGCCCATCGTGGCGATGTCGTCGATCCCGAACATGCGCGGCATCGAGCATGCCTTGTCGGTACCGATCCCATGCTCACCGGACAATGAGCCGCCCAGTTCGACGCACAGCTCGGCGATTTCCTTCGACAACCGCTCTGCGCGTTCGTGCTCGCCGGCGTCCTCGTCGAAGAGCACCAGCGGGTGCAGGTTGCCGTCCCCGGCGTGGAAGACGTTGGCCACACGCAGGCCCGCGGCGCGGCCCATCTCGTCGATCCGGCCGAGTACCTCGGCCAGCCGGGTTCGCGGGACCACCCCGTCCTGGACGAAGTAGTCCGGGCTGATGCGGCCGACCGCCGCGAACGCCGCCTTGCGGCCCTTCCAGATCTTGGCGCGCTCAGCCGCGTCGGCCGCGATGTGCAGGCGCGTGCAGCCGTGGCGGTCGCAGATGGCCTTGACCTGCTCGAACTGAGCGGCGCATTCGCTGGTGGGACCGTCGAGCTCGACTACGAGCGCCGCAGGCGTCGTCAGGGTGTATCCGGCGCCGACCGCTTTCTCGGCCGCCTGAATGGCGAGGTTGTCCATCATCTCCACCGCGGCCGGCACGATTCCCATGGCGATGATGTCAGTGACCACCTCGCCCGCCGCCTGCACAGACGGGAAGTCGGCGAGCAGCGTCCGCACCGACTCCGGGACCCGCAACAGCCGGACGGTGATCTCGCAGGCGATACCGAGCGTGCCCTCGGAGCCCATGAAGACACCGCGCAGATCGGGGCCGAGCTGTTCGCCCGTGTCGCCACCCAGGGTGACGATCTCGCCGTCGGGCAGCACGACCGTCATCGCCAGCACGTGATTGGTCGTGAAGCCGTACTTGAGGCAGTGGGCGCCGCCGGAGTTCTCGGCGACGTTCCCGCCTATCGTGCAGACCTGCTGGCTGGACGGATCGGGGGCGTAGTAGAGACCGTAGGGCGCGGCGGCACGGGTGATGTCGAGATTGGTCACCCCAGGTTGCAGCACCGCACGACGGTCTACCGGGTCCACCTCGAGGACGCCGCGTAGCCGTTGCAGGGAGATGACCACACCCTCGGCCACCGGCAGCGCGCCGCCGGACAGCCCGGTGCCCGCACCGCGTGCGACGAACGGGACACCGTGCTCGTGGCACAACCGTACGGCGGCGGCCACGCTCTCGGTGTCGAGGGGGAGCAGCACCAGGGCGGGCATCTGGCGGAAGCCCGTCAGACCATCGCATTCGTAGCTGCGCAACTGGACGGGATCGGACAGCACATTCGGCCGTCCGACCGCCGAGGCCAGCGCATCATGCACGGCCGCGTCGAGCATCCTCGCCCACCTTTTCGCGTTGCGGAATCGAAATATCGTTCCTAGGAAAACGGTACATCCGTCTTGTGGGGACCCGTCAAGCCCGCGTGCTGGGACCGAAAGGGTGATGGCGTCGGCCGGGGCGGCCCGGACCGAAGCCATCACCGGGTCCAGTGTCGTGTCTCAGGTGCTGATCTCCTTACGGCTCTCGCTGCTCTCGATCGCGATCTTGCGGGGCTTTGCCTGCTCTGCGATCGGGATGCGCAGTGTCAGTACGCCTGCCTCGTAGCTGGCCTTGATGTGGTCGGTGTCGAGTGTGTCGCCGAGGAACAGTTGCCGGGAGAACACGCCAAGCGGCCGTTCGGATACCTGCATCTCGATGTTCTCTTCCCGGTGTGCGGGCCTGCGCTCGGCCTTGACGGTCAGGATGTTGCGCTCGACATCGAGCTCGATGGCGTCGGCAGCGACGCCGGGAAGGTCGAAGGACACGACGAACTCGTCACCAGCGCGATACGCGTCCATCGGCATCGCGGTCGGCCGTGACCAGGTGCCGGGAACATTGCCGAGCATCTGGTGGGTCAGCCGGTCCAGTTCCCGGAAGGGGTCGGTGCGCATCAACATTGCCTCCACCTCCTGTCTGTAGGCCTGTCGTCCTGCTGCTACGTTTGTAACACGTCGTCTTTTGGTTGACAAGAGTCGACGTCATCGGAAGGATGACCACATGACCAAATACGATCAGCTGAGCTCCGCGGTCGAGCAGGTGGCCGCAGGCAAGGAGCTACGGGGTGACCAGTTGCTGGCCGCCCTGGTGTTGGTGCGCGAGCTGCGCGACGACCTCACGGGCTGGGAACCACAGCTGATCGAGGCCGCGCGCGAGCTCGGCATCAGCTGGGCGGAGCTCGCGCAGGCGCTCGGTGTCGCGAGCAGGCAGGCGGCGGAGCGGCGATACCTACGCCTGCGCAGGCCCGGGGCAGCAGACTCCACAGCGGACGGCAGGGTCCGTGCGGAGCGAAACCGCCGGGCGGGGGAGCGGGCCGTTGCCAGCTGGGCCAAGGAGAACTCGGCGACGTTGCGCAGGCTTGCGGCAATGGTCAGTGCTGTGGAGGGGGCGAGCCCTCCGGCGCGACAGCAGATCGATCAGGTGCACCGCGCACTCGGCGACAGCGATGTCGTCATCCTGCTGGAGCAGTTCGCCGGGCTCGGGCCGCACCTGAAGGCCACCCATCCGGCGTTGGCCGAGCAACTCGACGACGTCACCGTGCACACCGAGCGGCTGCGCCAGGACACCATCGGCAGAAGGGAGAGTCGCCAGGTATGACTGCGCTCCGCTAGGAGCAAGCATTGAGCTGCGGTAACGCGTACCTTCACTTCCATGCGGGTTATGTGGAAGGGCGCGGTGTCGTTCGGGCTCGTCACGATCCCGATCCACCTCTACGCGGCCACCGAGAGCAAGAACGTCTCGCTACGGCAGGTGCACGAGGCCGATGGCGGGCGGATCCAGTACAAGCGGTTCTGCACGATCGATGGTCAGGAGGTGCCTTACGCCGATATCGCCAAGGGCTACGAGCTCTCCGACGGCGACATGGTGGTGCTGACTGATCGGGAACTCGCCGATCTGCCGCTGTCGACGTCACGCACGATCGACGTGCAGGAGTTCGTTCCGCTCGAGGCGATCGATCCGATTTACTACGACAAGAGTTACTACCTCGAGCCGCAGAAACCGGCATTGAAGCCGTACGTGCTGCTGCGTGACGCCCTGCAGAAGTCCGGCCAGGTCGCGATCGCCAAGGTTGCGATCCGGCAGCGCGAGGCGCTCGCGGTGCTGCGTGTGCTCTCGGATGTCATGGTCCTGACGACGATGTTGTGGCCGGATGAGGTGCGGGAACCCGATTTCGCGTTCCTCAAGGAAGAAACGCCGCCGGTGCGCCAGCAGGAGATGTCGATGGCGGCTTCCCTCATCGATTCGCTGTCCGACACGGTCTTCGAGCCGTCGCGCTACCACGACAGCTACCGCGAGGCACTGCTGTCGCTCATCGAATCGAAGATCGCGGGTGAGGAGACGACCAAACCGAAGGCAGCCACAGGCGAAGCCGAGGTGACCGACCTGATGGCAGCGTTGCAAGCCAGCGTCACGGCGGCGAAAAAGGCGCGGCAGCCTGCCAAACCGCGCAAGGCCGCCGCCGGTAAGACCTCCGCTGGTAAGGCGTCCGGCAAACCCGCAAAGGGCGCCTGACGGCGTGTTGTTCGCGGCATCGTCGGTGCCGAGTGGTACCAAGTGGCCATGACGTGCACAAGCTGCCACTCCGGCATCGACCACTGCCACGGCACGCTGGTCCAGCACCTCGCCGGCGGTGCCGACTGCACAGATCAGGGCTGCACCGATGCTGACGTCGTACGGCACAGCCTCGTCATCGAGTGCGAGTCGGTCGAGGGTGGGTGCGGCTGCATCGAGCCGGTGTACTACGAGGAACTGCTGCGGGCTTCGTAGGCGAACCGCAGGCCGAAGTGGTCGAGGGTCGTGGGCAGCGGTCGTAGCGGGCTGAGCGTGTTCGGTGTGAGCAGCCGGGGTGCGAGTAATCGCGGTGAGAGTCGTCGGGGTGCGGCCAGACGGTATACGCCGTGGCGGCACAATTCGGCCAGCAGCGTGCTGGTCACGTACAGCACCAGGTTCTTGCCAGGGCACTGTCCAGGGCCTGTGCTGAACGGCACGAGTGCTGGAAACCGCCGTGCGCGACCGTCGAGCCAGGTCTCCGGTGCGAAGGTGTCGGCGAAGGGCACCTGCCCGGGATCGCGGTGAAAGTAGGGCGCGAACGCGACGAACGTCGTACCCACAGGTAGCTGGACGCCACGCCACGAGGTTGCCGTGATGCTCTCCCGCACGAGCATTGGGGTCGTGGGCCAGAGGCGCACGGCCTCCAGCACGCAGGACCGCAGGTACGGCCGTGCCATGGTGTCGACCTCCTCGCGTGCGAGTGCGGCCTGGCGTGGATGGGTCGCGAGTAGAGCCAGGGCGCGTAGCGTCACCGCGCCGGCCGTATCGAAGGCGAACAGCCACTGCGTGACCTGCTCGTAGGGATCGACCCCAGGTCCGGCCGGGGTGTCGGCGATCTTCTTGGCCAGGCTGCCGCTCTCCGCGCGATCCAGCAGCTCAGCCAGTTCCCGCTGGAACGCCTGCCGCTCTCGCGCGGCCGTCGGCCACGCGCGTGGCCGTAACCGGGAGAGTCGCTCTGTCACGCCGGATTCGTCCCGCGCCGCGTCACCGAACACAATGCGCCGCACGATCCGCCACCAGGCGGCCGCAAACGCGTTCCAGTCCAATGTCGACCGTCCCGCCAGGAGGTGCTCGGCTTCCTCACGCACCACCACCTTGGCCGGTCCGGTGACGGAGTGCTGTTCGTGCGTGCTCTCCAGCGCCATTTCGTTGTAGTGGCGGCGTTCGCTGCCGTGCGTGGCGAGTACAGCATGCGGCTGAAACCGGCGCAGCGCCGAGCGTGTCTCGATACCGGCCGGATGGAACGGGGCAGGCGTCCTGCACAGGATCCGGCCGACATCATCGGGGTCGAGCAGCACCGCGATGGGACGCCCCGGCGCCCGCAACAGGAGGGGCCCGGGGCCGTAGCGGGCGTGCAACCTACGCATCAGCCGGATAGCACGGTGGTCCAGCTGTAACCGCCATTCCAGCCCGCGTGGCCTGCGGCTGAGCACACCGCCGGCCAGAGTAGGCAGCACAACCTGCCCGGCAATGTGTGCTGTGTCGAGGACTGTCGCCTGGCTGGTCACTGGTCCCGCTGCGCGAGACCCTGTCCCTCAGCGGGGTGCAGACCGAGGGCCTCGAGCAGCGTCATGCAGTCGGTGGCGTCTGCGGATGCGGATGCCACCGCGCGGACCGCTCTGCGGCGCTGCTCCGCGGTGGGCTCGTCGGTACGAGGCAGCACCGGCTGTGGAGACTGGCTCGGGGCGGTCGGGCTGTAGGCGCTCATCGGAACTCCCGAGGGTCGACGTCAGGTGGTAGCTGCAGTTACCCATTCGACCGGGCGGTTACACCCACGCTTCATCGATGTCCGATATGGACTTTGCTGGAGAACCCGATGCCGCTCAACCCGGCCGTGCTCCCCGGATGAGCCCGACGATCGAGAACCCCTCCACATGGCGGTGGGCCGGCTTGGGTCCGCGGGGCTCTCGCGCGGCCAGTTCGTAACACGCGAGCAGGCGCAGGCCGAACCACTCGTCGGCCGTCCACGCTGCTGCCGTGTCCGGTGGCTGCCAGCCCTCGTCCCGCGCCTGGTTGCGCACGTCATAGGCGTGGCCGGCGATCAGGACCAGCGGAGTCGTGGGCACGGCACGGTCGACGAGCTCCTCCTGGACCCGCAGGAACTCGGTGATCTGGTCGAGGTGCTGGTCGAACTTCTTGCGCACGGCTGGTTCGGCCAGGGCGAGCCAGCCGGATCGCAGCTCATCGCCCATCCGGCTCAGCCAGCGGCGTGCGGAGCGATCCGTCGCCGAGTCCAACCAGCCCACGCGGTTGATGATGCACACAGTCCGCGGTTGATCGCTACTCGTGGGCATCATGGGGTAACCCAGCGGGGCGCCCGCCTATCCGGTGAAGAAGCTCCGCAAGCGCGCCAGCACGGCCTGGGGCTGCTCCTCGGGCAGGAAGTGCCCGCAGTCGGCGATGGCGGCACCGGTCACGTCGTCGGCGTAGTCGCGCCAGATCTCCGCGCTCGGCAACGAGCCGAGTAGCCCGTTGGCGCCCCACAGGGCCAGGACCGGCATGGTGAGCTTGTGCCCCGCCTCGGCATCGGCATCGTCGTGCGCGGCGTCGGTGGGGAACGACGCGCGGTAGTCGTCGAAGCCCGCTCGCAGCGCCCCCGGAGCGGAGAAGGCCCGGACGTACTCAGCGACGACGTCGGCCTCGAATGCGTGCCGCTGGTGGGTCCAGCGTTCGAAGAAGTAGCCGAGATAGCCCGCGATGTCCTGGCCTGCCAGCCGTTCCGGCAGGTCCGGCTGCAGGTGGAACAGCCAGTGCCAGTAGCCGCGCGCGAGCATGCTGTCCATGCGCCGCCACATCTCCCTGGTCGGGATGATGTCGAGTACGGCGAGCCGGGCCACCTGGTCGGGCCGGTCCAGACCCCACCGGTGGCCCACCCTGCCGCCCCGGTCGTGGCCCGCCACGCTGACGCGCTCGAAGCCGAGCGTTGTGACCAATGCGGCCACGTCGGCCGCCATCGTGCGTTTGTCGTAGCCGTGCGGCGGTTTGTCCGTGCGCCCGTAGCCGCGCAGGTCGGGCGCGATGACGGTGTGGTCGCGGGCGAGCGGGTCGATGAGTTCGCGCCAGCAGTACGACGTCTGCGGCCAGCCGTGGAGCAGCACGACCGGCGGTCCTTCGCCGGCGCGCCGGTAGTGCATCCGGATCCCGTTGACCGTCTCCATTCCTGCATCCATGTCCGAAATTCTAACCAGTTAGGATGGTTAGATGGAATGGGTGTTCGACGGCGGCAGGCTGTGCATCGACCTGGTCAACACGCTGCGTGACCGGCATGCAGGCGGACGTGAGCTGGTCACCGGCCCAGATGCGCTCACCCGGTGGCTCGATCTCGCGGGGCTCAGTGGCGCCCGGGCCGTCGATGGGGACGTGTCGACGGCACGCACGCTGCGTGAGGTGATCGATCGGGTGACCCGCGCCGTGTCCGTTGGCCGCCGGCCGGCCGCCGACGATGTGGCCTGCCTGAACACGATGGCGGCGGCCCTCCCCCCGCCGGCATTGCGGATCGACGACGATGGCACACCACGCCGCGTCACCTCCGTGTCGCCGGTGCCGGTCGCCGCCGCGTTGGCGGTGGTCGCGGCGGATGCGATCGATCTGGTCACCGGTTCGCCCGACATGCGCGTCTGCGCTGCCGACGACTGCGGGCTGCGGTTCGTCGACGTGTCGCCCAAGCGCAACCGCCAGTGGTGCTCGATGGCGCGCTGCGGCAACCGGGCCAAGGCGCGCGCACACTACGCGCGCCGCAGGAGCTAGTTCACGTGGCTGGTTCCGCGCAGCCGCGCGTGGCGGATCGCGACCAGCAACAGGGCCGCCAGCAGGCAGAAGTAGGCGACGAAGACGATGCGCTGCGTGAAGCCGACCGGCAGCAGGGTGCTGGCCGTGAGCACCACCGCCGTCTGGGGCAGGGCCTGCGCGACGTAGCTGAACCCGAACAAAACGAGGCTGCCGAGGCTGATCTGGAGCAGCCGGACCAGCTTCGCGTAGGCGTCGGCGAGTCCGGCGACGTCGCGGAGCCGGTCGAGCAGTGAGAACGGGATGGCTGGCAGGCACAGGAACGCGATCAGGCTGGCGTACTGGTGGATTCGCCCGCTCACAGGATCGATCTCCGGCGTGAAGGATGCCGGGAAGAGCGCGGCGAGCACCAGTCCCAGCGCAGTCGCGTAGACGACCACCGACGTCGTGCGGCCGAACGTGATGCCCGAGGCGAGGAGTGCGCCGCGGACGGCGAACACCCCGACCGCGAACGACAGGAGGCTGCCTGCGAGCATGCCACCGCCGTGGTCGCTGAACGCGTAGCGGCTGAGTGGGTCGACGAGCGGGTTGAACGAGCTCACGGCGTGCAGGATCAACAACGTGAACAGCGCCCAGCCCAGAGATGCCCACGCCGTGATCGACCACGTGCGGGTACGGGTGACCGCCGTGGCCCCGGTGTGGGTCCCCAGGTTGTTCATGACGTCAAGCTTGACGTGGAAAGGTCAACTTGTGATCGGGGTATGTCCCTGAGTCACCCCTGAGAGTTTCGTGAACTCGATCACGGCCAGGGCCTGGTCGTCGTGCCGCTTGGCCCGGGGCCACCGTGTGCCGTCCGGGTCGGAGCGCTCCGCCTGTCGTACGGCGTCGAGCACCGCGGCCGCGCCGTGCCCGCGTGCCAGCAGCCGTAGCTGCGGCCAGTCGAAGAGTCCGTAGTCGTCGATGCCGGCCGCGACGCCGTCGGTGGCCAGCAGTACCGTCTCGAGCTCCGCACGTGGCCAGCACACGCACACCGCGTGTGCTGTGGCGGTTGGCTCGGCCTCGGCGACCCAGAACCCGCCGTCGGTGTTGCGCAGGCGGTTGACCTCGGCGCGGGTCCGCAGCCGGCCGGCAGCGCGGAGCTCCGCCAGTCGCCGATCGGCGACGACGTCCATTCCGGACCGTCCGAACGCGACGACAGGGCTGTCGCCGAGCACGAGGGCGTCCACCCGCTCGGCGGTCCAGCGCAGCATGGCGACCGTGCTCGACGGCGCGTGGTGAGGCTGAAGCCGATGGGCGCGTGCGACGTCGGCAATGGCGCGGGCGAGCAATGTGGCGAGGTCGCCGCCCGGTGCGCCGTTCAGGTGTGCTCGCAGCTGCTCGGCGAGGCGGTGCGCGTACCAGCCCCCGCTGGGCACGCCGTCGCGGAACTCGGTGGCCCCGTCGAGGAGCGCGACGGCGTTGCCAGTGGTGACCACAACGTCCTCGGTGGGGCGTGGCTTGCCGTCCAGACCGACCCCGGCCTGTTCGGCGACGTCGATGGCGATGTCAGGCACACCCTGACAATAACGTCAACCAAGGTTGACAATGCCTGCCGTGTCAACCACGATTGACAGCATGACCGAAGCAACCGATCTGGCGGCCAGGGCGGGCGACCGTGACCCCGGTGTGGGCTTGCGAGCTGTCGCCGCGCTGCGCCGGCTGCTGGAACAACTGGAGGCCGTGCAGGTGCGCAATGCGCGGGTGCAGGGCTGGTCGTGGCAGGACATCGCAGACGAGCTGGGCGTGAGCCGGCAGGCGGTGCACAAGAAATACGGGAGGCGCTGATGTTCGAACGGTTCACCAAGGACGCCCGTGTCGCGGTAGAGGAAGCCGGCCGCGAGGCGGGGGAGCTGCGCTCGGCCGAAGTCGACACGCTACACCTGCTGGTGGCGGTGACCCGCCGTCCTGATGGCGGCGCCGCGCGGGTACTGAACACACTGGACATCGCGCTCGACGACGTAAGGGAGCAGGTGCAGTTGACGCGCCGCCGCGGCGGGCTCAGTGAACGGGACGCCGAGGCTCTGGATGGTCTCGGCATCGACGTCGACGCGATTGTCGCCAGTGTCGAACGGGAGCACGGGCAGGGCGCACTGGCCGGCGGGTGGCGTCGGGTGGGTGGGCACGTGCCGTTCGGTACCGGACCCAGGCGGGTGCTGGAGAAGTGCGTGGGCGAGGTGATCATGCTCGGTGACCGTCACATCGGTGGTGAACACATCCTGCTCGCGCTGGCCGTGGTGCCCGGCCCTGCCGCGGATGTCCTGGCAGGCCTCGGCGTGACTCCCGAGGTCCTCAGGCAGGCTCTGCGCCGCGCGTCCTGAGTCCTGGTTCGCGCCACACCACGTACGGCAGGAACAGCTGCGCGAGCGGCCCGATGGCCAGCGCGTACAGCACGGTGCCCAGTCCCACGGTGCCGCCGAGCAGCCAGCCCACCCCGAGCACCGTCAGCTCGATACCGGTGCGGACCAAGCGCACCGAGCGACCGGTGCGGGCGGCGATTCCCGTCATGAGGCCGTCGCGGGGGCCTGGCCCGAGCCGGGCACCGACGTAGACGGCGGTCGCGAGCCCGTTGAGCACGATGCCGCCGAGCAGGAAGGTGGCCTGCCAGGCGAAGGCGTGCTGGTCGGGCAGTACCAACCGGGCGAGGTCCACGGTGACCGCGATGATCAGCACGTTGGCGACGGTGCCGATGCCGGGCCGCTGCCGCAGCGGGATCCACAGCAGCAGGACCACGACCGCCGTGAGCGCGGTGACCGTGCCGAACGTCAGGCCCGTCCGGTCCGCAATGCCCTCGTGGAGCACGTCCCAGGGGTTGAGGCCGAGTCCGGCCCTGGTCATCAGGGCCATGCTCGTGCCGTACAGCGCGAGGCCGGCAAAGAGCTGACAGAGCCTGCGGGCAGGATTGGTGGTGACGGTGATCGGATGTAACTGGATTTGGTTCGGCTTGGTCACGAGGACCACTATCAAGGCCAATGGCTGGCATGACCAGGACCGATCCGGAACAATTGGCCCGGTGAACGGACAGTTCCCACCAGGTGGACGCGTATCCGGTGCCCGGCTGGTCGCCATGCTCGGCGATTGGCGGCACAACGGCGCGAAGCGTGGCGCCAGCGATCTCGCCGCTGCTGTCGAGCTGCAGGTGCGGGACGGCCGCCTACCGGCAGGCACGCGGCTGCCCGCGGAACGCGAGCTCGCCGACGCGCTGGGCGTCAGCCGTACCCTCGTGGGCGGCGCGCTCGATCGGCTACGTGAACGCGGTCTCGTGGCGAGCAGGCAGGGCGCCGGGTCGTGGGTGACGCCGCCCGCTGCCGGTGCCACGCCGCCCTCGGATGCCGGCAGGCGGCCCGATCGTGATCTCGCTCAAGCGTCGCCGCCCGCGGTGCCGGGCCTGCTCGACGCCGTGGACGCGGTGCGCCCGCGGCTCGCCGCGGAACTGCTCGAGCACGGCTACAGCGCGCAGGGCCTGCCAGTCCTGCGGGAGCGCATCGCGCAGCGCTACACCGCCAGAGGCCTGCCGACCAGCCCGGCACAGGTACTGGTCACCAACGGCGCGCAGCATGCCTTCGCGCTCGTGCTGCGTGCGTTGACGGCGCCGGGGGACCGGGTGCTCGTCGAGCAGCCGAGTTATCCCAACACCCCGGTGGCCATCCGGGCCGCGAACGCACAGCCGGTACCGGTCGCCGTGGACCCGGACGACGGCTGGGACCTACCGGGCGTCGAAGCCGCACTGCGCCAGGCGGCGCCCCGGCTCGCCCACTTCACAGTGGACTTCCAGAACCCCACCGGACAGCTGCTGGACGCCGACGGACGGGAGCGCCTCGGCGCGGCGCTGGCCAGAGCCCGTACCCCAGCGGTGGTCGACGAGACCATGGCGGAGCTGGATCTGCGCCCCGATCCGGAACCCGTTGTGCCGCTGGCGGCCTTCGCCGGGGAGTGGGCCATCACAGTCGGCTCGGCGGCGAAATCGTACTGGGGTGGGCTGCGGCTCGGGTGGATCCGCGCTTCGGAGGAGCTGGTGGACCGCCTCGTGTCGGCCCGCTGCTCGCTCGACCTCGGGTCGCCGGTGCTGGAGCAGCTCGTGCTCGCCGAGCTGCTAGCCGACCCGGAGCCGCTCCTTTTCCGCCGGCGTGCGGAGGTGAGGGTGATGCGAGACGCCGTCGTGGCCGCACTGGGCGAGCACTGTCCGGATTGGACGTTCCGCGTGCCGGACGGCGGGCTCTCGTTGTGGTGCCGGCTGCCGGAGCCGATGAGCACGCGGTTGAGCGTGGCCGCGGCCAACCATGGCGTGCAGGTCGCACCGGCGTCCCGGTTCGGTGTCCACGGTGGACTGGAGCGGTGGCTGCGGGTGCCTTTCTCGTTGCTGCCGGACCGGTCGCACGAGGCTGTGCGCAGGCTCGGTCTCGCGGCCGCCTCAGTGCGGTCGGGGGCAGCGGATGTCGCCGTTGCCGTGACGTAAAGAGCCCCCAAGGCCACCTTGGTTGCGTTGAACGCAACCAAGGTGGCCTTGGGTAACAACTAGCGGACATAAGAAGAGCCGGTGCGCTGGATGGTGGGGGTGCCGTCACTCCAGGGATTCGGACGGTCGATCATCCAGCGCACCGGCTCCTGCCGTGCCCGTCCGGGCACGGGGGCCGCAGACCCACCCCGGCATCGCCCCTCGCCATGCCGGGTGGGTCTACGGTTCAGGCGCGCACCGGGTATCGGCTACTGCTCGGCGCGGTGAGCAGCAGCGTCCGGCGCGCACCTGGTTGGGGTCCCGGTGCCGCGGGGGTAACGCGGCGCCGGGACCAGGACCCGTCACGGCCAGGCGCGGTCGGCCGAGCGGGAAGACATGTCTGCAACGAGAAGACCCCTACGCAAGCGTTTGCGAGCACGTTCACCTGAAAAGGGCGACAGTCGTCACAGGGGCAGGCAGAAGTTGATCTTGTTTTGACACACTGCTCCCCGGAGCGCCGGGGCGTTCAGTCCGGAGTGGTGGTGGGCAGGGCCGCATCCCTGCCAGCGCCGGTGGCGTCGTGGTCGCGGCTCGCGCCGGCCAGGCGCAGCTGCGTGCGGCTCGGCGCCCAGCCAAGGATGCCGTGCACCGAGCGGTCCGTCGCGTTGTGGTCCTGTGGCACCACGGTGCCGGACGTGGCGCCGGTGATGGTCGCGGGCGCGGGCGGCAGCGGCTTGACGGGGGCCTGGCCACCCGGCGAGCCACCGCCCGCGTCGCTGTCGGTCGGCCCCGTCTGAGCCGGCTGTGGTTTCGGCGGTGCCGGCAGGGGGGTGCTGGGCAGCACGGTGATCTTGGTAGCCGCCGGGACGGCCACGGCCGGAGCGGGCTCGGGCTGCGGCTCCGGAACAACCTCCGGAACCACCTCGGGGACCGGTGCCGGGCGCGGGGTGACTGGCGCACTTCCGGTGTCGGCCCCCGGGGCGGGCGCGGACTGCGTGGTGCCGGGCACGAGCGTGCCGAGCTCGGGCAGCACGCTCGGCACGTCGTCCACGATCGGCGCGATGTCCTCGATGGTGCCGGTGACGTCCTCCACGGTGCCGGTGACCGTGCCGGTCACGGCGCCGACCAGGCTGCCGAGGGTCTGCGTGAGGCCGCCGAGCAGCCCTGGCGACCGCGGCGCCGCCGCATTGTCGCCCGTGTCGGCCGGCTGCGCGGGCTCGGCGGGGGCCGGTTCGCTGCCGAGCGTGGTTCCCACGACACCGGTCAGGTTGGTGAGCACTGGCGCGAGGCCGACGGTCACCGTGTCCGGCGTGCTGTCCGGTTCCTCAACAGCCTGCGCGGTCCCGGCGAACGCGGTGGCCAGCAGCCAGCCCACGATGGTGAAGCCCACGGTGATCAGCACGCGTGTGAGGGCAGGCGAAAGGAGGTCAGCAGCGCGCACGCCACCCACTCTCCGTACCGCACCCATCCGCTTGCTTTCTGTTGATCTTGCGACCGACTTTCTGGCCTGGTCGCGCTACCCCGGGAATGCTATTTCTAGCATCGGTCGGGAGTGTTTCATCCCGTGCGCGTGTGATCCACCCCGGACGGCCCAACAGAAGCCAACCGATGGAGTCGTTCTATGGCTTCGTCGAGCACCTCGTCGCGCTTACAGAACGCGAACCGCAGGACGTGATTCCACTCCTCCGGGTGATCGGTGAAGACGTTGACCGGCACGGCGGCAACACCGACCCGCTCGGGAAGCTGCCAGGCCAGCTCGGCCGCGTTGGTGAACCCGAGCGGCCGGACGTCGGCGCAGACGAAGTACGTGCCCGCGCTCGGCCAGACCGTGAAGCCCGCCTCACGCAAGCCCTGCGAGAGCCGATCGCGTTTGGCCGCCAGCGCCGTCCGCAGCTGCTCGACCCACGTCAGCTCGTGTTCGAGGGCGTGGGCGATCGCGGGTTGCAGCGGACCGCCGGAGACGAACGTCAGGAACTGCTTGGCGGCTTTCACCGCGGACACCAGCTCCGGCACCGCGCACACCCAGCCGATCTTCCAACCGGTGCAGTTGAACGTCTTGCCTGCGCTGGAGATCGTCACCGTTCGCGAGCGCATGCCGGGCAGGCTGGCCAGCGGGACGTGCTCGCTGTCGTCGAACACCAGATGCTCGTACACCTCGTCGGTGATGGCGATGAGGTCGTTCTCGATGCACACCTCGGCGATGACGGTCAGCTCGGAGCGGGTGAACACGGTGCCGGTCGGGTTGTGCGGTGAGTTGACGAGGATGGCTCGGGTGGCGGGCGTGACGGCGGCCCGCAGGGCGTCGGCGTCGAGTGCGAACCGGTCGCCGTCGGCGGTCAGCGACACGACGCGCCTGCTCGCTCCGGCCATGGCCACCGCGGCCGCGTAGGAGTCGTAGTACGGCTCGATGACGATCACCTCGTCGCCCTGCTGCGTGAGCGCCAGGAGGCTGGCGGCGATCGCCTCGGTGGCGCCCGCCGTGACGAGGATCTCGATGTCCGGGTCGTAGTGCGTTCCGTACCGGGTGCGGTGCCTGGCGATGGCGGCACGCAGCTCCGGCCTGCCCGGGCCAGGTGGGTACTGGTTGGCCCCGCCGAACAGGGCGTCTCGGGCCGCCGCGAGCATGCCTGCGGGGCCGTCGGTGTCGGGGAAGCCCTGCCCGAGGTTGACCGCGTCGGTGCGTGCGGCCAGCGCCGTCATCTCCGCGAAGATGGTGGAGGTGAACGGCTGAAGTCGGGGGACGAGAACTGGTTCGCGCACGATGGCACATCCTCACGGACAATGGGGTCGTGGAGCAACCGAGGTCCAGGAAGATTGCGCCTGCCGACCCGCCAGGTGGGCTGGCGCGCGAGGAGATCAAACGGCGTGGCCTGCGCAGAATGAAGCTGGTCGCGCTGGGGTTTCTGCTCGGCGCGACCACGATCTTCCTGCTCACCACCTGGGCGCAGTCGGCGGGCTGGCCGGCCTGGGTCGGTTACGTGCGTGCCGCCGCCGAAGCCGGCATGGTCGGTGCGCTGGCGGACTGGTTCGCGGTGACCGCGCTGTTCCGCCATCCGCTCGGGATCAAGATCCCGCACACGGCGATCATCCCGAACAAGAAGAACGTGCTCGGCGACAGTCTCGGCGACTTCGTCGGGACCAACTTCCTCTCCGAGGACGTGGTGCGCGACAAGCTGCGCCGGGTGCAGACCGCCCAGCGGGTCGGCGAGTGGCTGGCCAAGCCGGACAACGCCGAGCGCGTGACCGCGGAGCTGGCGACCATCGTGCGCGGCGCGGTGAAGGTGTTGCGCGACGACGACGTCCAGGCCGTGCTGGAACAGGCCGTGGTACGCCGGGTCGTCGACCGCGACTGGGGTCCGCCGCTGGGCAAGCTGCTCGAGCAGGTGCTCACCGACGGTGCGCACTACCGGCTCGTCGACCTGATGTGCGACCGCTCCTACGAGTGGGTTCGCGCCAACCACGAGACGGTGCTGCGTGTGGTGTCGGACCGTGCGCCGTCGTGGTCGCCGAAGTTCGTCGACGCGATGCTGGCCGACAAGGTCTACGGCGAGGTGCTGACGTTCGCGTGGGCGGTCAAGACCGACGTCAACCACCCGATGCGGCTGGCGCTGGACAAGTTCCTCACCGAGTTCGCCCAGGATCTGCAGAAGGATCCGGAGACCATGGCGCGGGCCGAGCAGGTCAAGCTCCAGTTGGTCGAGCACCCCGAGGTGCAGAAGCTGATCGGCTCGGCCTGGTCCACGGCCAAGGACATGCTGCTCACCGCGGCCGAGGACCCGTCGAGCGAGCTGCGGACGCGGGTGCGTGACGGGCTGCTCTCGTTGGGTGAGCGGTTGCAGTCCGATCCCGCGCTCGCGAGCAAGGCGGACGGCTGGGTGGAAAGCGCCGCAGTGTACGTCGTGAATCACTACTCGCGGGAGATCACCACGATCATCACCGACACCATCGAGCGTTGGGACGCCGAGGAGACCTCGCGCAAGATCGAGCTCCAGGTCGGCCGTGACCTGCAGTTCATCCGGATCAACGGCACGGTTGTCGGTGCACTGGCCGGGCTGGTGATCTACACCGTCGCCCAGTTGCTGTTCTGACCCCGCGTCCCCCAGCTGTGGCCACCCGACCGGGGGAGGTTATCCACAGATTGGGGAGTTATCCACGGAGTTGTCCACAGGCTGTCGCTCGATGGCGACTCGCTCGCGGAACGTCCTCGCCTTCTCCCGGTTGCCACAGATCCGCATCGAGCACCACGTCCGGGAACGGTTGCGTGAGCGGTCGTAGAACGCCAACCGGCAGTCATCGGCAGGGCAGATCTTCACCCGGTACCAGTCACCGAGCACGGCCAGCCGTGCCGCCGCTGCCAGCGCGGCACCGACGACGTCGTCTGCCTTGAGTTCGGGGCCGTTCGCGGTCAGCGTGACGTCGACAGCCGCCCGGACCTCCGCGGGGGTGGCGCCAGGGTCGCCGATCGCGGCCCGCAGCGCGTCCCGGATCCGGACGGCTTCGGCGAGCGGTCCTGCCCGCAACTCCCGCTCGCCCGCCCAGGCTCGCCAATCCGCGGTTGAACGCAGCACGTCAGTGTCCTGCTCGACGTCGACCGTGTTCAGAAAGTCGAGCACCAGCGCAACACCCGGGATCACGTCACCAGTGTAGGACCGACGGTGGTTGCCCTCGGCGTCCGTAACCCGCATAATCCGCTAGCAGGTTATGAGGAGGACAGTGAATGACTGCATCGATGACGTTCAGCGCCGTGGCCCTTGACTGCCCGGAGCCCTACCAGCTCGCCGAGTTCTACGCCGAGCCTGCTCGGCTGGCAGATACACGAGACCAACAAGCCGGGGGACGACTGGGTGGGCGTGGTCAACCCGGACGGCGGCACGCGCATCTGCTTCCAGCGCGATCCCGGCTACCAGCCGCCCACGTGGCCGTCGAACGAGCGGGCCCAGATGCTGCACCTCGACTTCGATGTGCCGGACATCGATGCCGAGCATGACCGAGTGCTCGCGCTGGGTGCTCGCCTGCTCGACGACAAGCCGAAGACGTTCCGCGTCTATGCCGACCCCAGCGGCCACCCGTTCTGCCTCTGCGCCGGCTGAGTTCGGCTGCCGGGCGGCCCAGGATCTGCGTAGGGTGGCAGACGTGATTTGTCCCAAGTGTCAAAACGTGATGAAGACGGTCAACAAGGGCGGCATCCACATCGAGCAGTGCGAGGGTTGCCGCGGCGTCTTTCTCGACCGTGGTGAGCTGGAGCAGATCGTCAGCGCGGAGAACGCCTACTACGCCGCGCCCGCGGCGCCGCCGCCGTACCGTCCGGCAGCCGGTGGTCACGGGCCCGCACCGGCGCAGCACTACGGCTACGCTGACTCGCCCCGCCCGCATCGCGGTGGGCACGGCGGCCACTACCAGGACTCGCCCCGGCCCTACGGCGGCGGTTACCGGGACTCACCGCGTCCCTACGGTCACGGCCGCCGCAAGCGCAGCTTCCTCGAGAACCTGTTCGACTAAGCAGCTGGCCTGTACGTGCTCGACCTGAAGATCTGCCCGGAGTGCGGCGATCGCGCCGATGCTCCGGTTGTGCTGGAGGGGCAGCTGGTGTGCCGGCGGTGCGATCACCGCTGGGCGTTTCGCCGGCTGCCCCTTTTCGCGCTGACCGGGCCCAGCGGCGGGGGCAAGTCGACCGTCGGTCCCGCGCTGGCCCGCCTGCTCTCCGACGAGGTCGTGGTACTGGAGCAGGACGTCCTGTGGACCGGTGGGTTGCGGGATGATGTCGACGGGCACCCGCGGTTCCGCTCGACGTGGCTGCGGATGGCCGCGATGATCCACCAGAACGGGCGCCCGGTGGTGCTGTGCGGGACGGTGGTTCCGCCGGAGTTCGAACCGCTCCCCGAACGCGCCTTCTTCTCGGCCATCCACTACCTGGCGCTGGTCGCCGAACCGGAGGTGCTGGCCGGCCGGCTGCGGGCACGACCGGCGTGGCGGGAGTGGGACGAACCGCGCATCGCCGAGATGCTGGAGTTCACCGAATGGCTGCGTGCCGACGCGGCGACGATGTCGCCGCCCGTGACCCTGTTCGACACCACCCCTGTGCCGCTCGACACCGCGGTCGAGCACGTCGCAGGGTGGATCAGGCGGACACTGCGGGAGGGTCGACCGGCCAGCGCTGCTCCGCCAGCCGGATCTCCTGCTGTGCGCCGTTCACGATGATGGTGAACTGCTCGCGGCGGGGCCGGTCGAGGGCTTGCCAGCGCGCGTAGGCCGCTTCGACGGCGTCCCACAGCCTTCGCCCGCCGCCCTGCTCGACGAAGTGCTCGTCGTGCTCGTCGGTGTGGTGGCGCACCCATGAGCCGTCCGGGTGCACGAGGAAGCACCCCTGCCCGTCGTCCGGGTCGAAGGCGGCGGACAGACCGGGAAGTTCGAGGCTCACGAAGAACTCGAACGGGCTGCCCGGGTCCAGCACGGTCGTCAGCGCGAGCTCTGTCGGCCTGCGTGCCACCGGGGCGGCGCGGCGCGCCAGCACCGTGCCCGCATCGGCGAGGCGATGGGCGCGCATCGGCATGAACCGGCCGTCGCGGGCGAGCACCTCGCCCTCTCCAGTTGCGCCGTCGCCGGCGACGATGCGGACCAGTCCAGCGCCGATCGGCCGGTTCAGCGTCGTGACGATCAGCCCGCCGGTGCGGGTCTGTTCGAGCCAGGCAGGGGGAATCCGGGACACCGAGCACGTGCAGAGGATGCGGTTGTACGGTGCGTTCGGCGGATACCCCTGCTCGCCGTCGGCGACCGCGCAGTCGGGCGTGTACCCGAGGGCGGCCAGTGTCGCCCGCGCAGGTAGCAGCAACGCCGGGTCGATGTCCACAGTGGACACATTTGCGGCGCCGAGCCGGTGGCACAGCAGGGCGGTGTTGTACCCGGTGCCGGTGCCGATCTCGAGTACCCGGTCGCCGTCGGCGACGCGCAGCTCCTCGAGCATCACCGCCATGATCCCCGGCATGCTCGACGACGACGTCGGGACGCCTGCGATCGGTTCGCTTCTGCGCGCGAGCGCCCACCTGTCCGGATCGTCGTCGAGCTGCGTCACCAGCACGCTGTCGGAGTAGACGGTGGGGAGCCAGCCCGGGTCGTCCTGCTCGACGGCGGCCCACCGTATGCCCTGCGGCAGGAAGAACCGGGGCAGGAAAACGTGGCGGGGCACCTGCCGGAACGCCTCGATCCACCGCGGGTCCCGCAGTGCGCCTTCACGGCGGAGCCCGTCCACGAGGTGACGGCGCGCCCGCGTGGCTGAGGTCATCTCAACAGGTTAATCCGGGACGGCGCCCTCATCTGCAAGCGCAGTGCTTGCAAGAGCTAGCACTCGGGCGTACCGTTGTGTAAGTCGCGAGGAGGTGGCACAACGTTGCCGGAGGTTCCACCGGACGAGGGCGACGGCTCGGGAGGCGGGCCCATCGACAAGGTGGCCGACCTGGGTCGGGACATCGGTGCCTACATCCGTCAACAGCGCAGCAACGCCAGGATCTCCCTGCGGCAACTGTCGAAACTGGCCGGCGTTTCCAACCCGTACCTGAGCCAGATCGAACGCGGGGTACGCAAGCCGAGTGCGGAGATCCTGCAGCAGATCGCGAAGGGGTTGCGGATCTCGGCGGAAGCGCTCTACGTGCAGGCGGGGATTCTCGACCTGCCGATGGGAGGCCCGGTGCCGGAAGCGATCCGTGCCGACGCCGAACTCTCCGAGCGCCAGAAACAGGTGCTGCTCGACGTCTACGAGTCGTTTCGCAGGCAGAACGGGGCAGCGGGCACGCCGGACATCGAGAACGGATCCGAATCCGAAGCCAAGGAGTGAACAGGATGGCGACCACGAGTTCCGAGGACGTCCGCAAGGCTTTCAACACCGCTTTCGAGCAGATCAAGACGTCGCTGCTGGCCGCGCTCGGCGCGGGCAACCTGGCAGGCCAGGCTGTCGCCGACGCCGTCGGCAAGGCAAGGGAGCGTGTGACGGAGAGCAGCGAGACGGCGCGCAAGAACATCGAGGACCTGCCGGCCGATGTCGAGTCGCTGCGCGAGCGGCTGGAGCCCGCCGAGCTGCGCAAGCTCCTCGACGAGTACACCGACGCCGCGCTGAAGCTGTACCACCGGCTCGCCGAGACCGGTGAGCAGACCTGGGAGAAGTTCCTCACCCAGCCGCAGGTGAAGAAGAACATCGAGCAGCTGGAGGACGCCCTGCACAGCGCGCAGGGCCGGATGGACGAGGTGACCTCCGAGGTCCGCGATCGGATGGACGACGTCGTCTCCCGAATGAGCGGCCGCACCCGCGCCACGGGTACGGCGGCGGCCGGCAAGATCGAGAAGGTCACCGCGGAGGTGGGCGACAAGATCGAGGAGACGAGGCCCGCGGCGCCCGCAGCGCCGAAGGCGGCCCCCAAGTCGCGCGCGACGAACACCCGCCGCAGCACCAGCGCCGCGAAGAAGCCCACGAGCAGCACCAACAGCAAGACCTCCAAGTAGGAGCGCGTCTGCCTCGGCCCCGGCCCCGATCGCTCGGGAGCCGGGGCTGGTCGCTGTCCCGGCAGCCTCACGTACGCTGGGGGCGTGCCGCTTCTCGCGCTGTGGATCCTCTGGGTCATCGACTGGGCCGGGACATTGGCCGGGCTGGTCGCGTTCGCTCATGCCGTGATGCAGCGGGCCGATGCCTTCACCGCCGCCGACCGCATGACCAAGCCGGTCTGGCTCGGTATCACCGGCGGAGCGACGGCAGCGATGCTGCTGTTCGGCATGTACGGCGCCGGCATGATTTTCTGGCTCGCCGGGATCGTCGCCACACTGGTGTACCTGGTGGACGTCCGGCCGAAGCTGATCGAGGTGCAGCGCGGCGGTCAGAACTGGTGACCCGCGCCTGAGTACGGTTGCGGTGTGAGCAACTGGAGCATCGCTGGAACGCTGACGGTAGTCCCGGCTGCCGAGCGCACCGACCTGGTGGCCGAGCCCGTCGCCAAGGCGCTCGCCACGATCACCGAGCCCGTCGGGATCGCTGAGATCGACCCGGCGCTGGCCGACACGGCCGAGTTCTGCGCCGCCTACTCCTCACCGCTGTCGGCGTCGGCGAACTGTGTCGTCGTGTCCGGTAAGCGTGCCGGTGAGGTCCGCTACGCGGCGGCGCTCGTGCTGGCCACCACACGGGCCGACGTGAACAACGTGATCCGGCGCAGGCTCGACGTCCGTAAGGCGTCGTTCGCGCCGATGGCCGACGCGGTCGAGCTCACCGGCATGGAGTACGGCGGGATCACCCCGATCGGCCTTCCCGAGGGGTGGCCCATCCTGGTCGACAGGGCGGTCGCCGACTCGCCCGAGCTGGTGGTGGGCAGTGGGCTCCGTGGAAGCAAGCTTCTCGTCACCGGTGCGCTGCTGGCCTCGCTGCCCGGTGCCGAGGTGATCGAGAGCCTCGCCGGCTGAGACGACTGGACAAGGGGAACGCATATGGGCAACGTCACCGCTACCGCTGAGCGCACCATCGACGCACCCGTGGACGAGGTGCGCACGCTCGTCGCCGACTACGCGGCCACCAGGCCGAGGATCCTCACCGAGGCGTACCGCGACTACCAGGTCACCGAGGGCGGAACCGGCGCGGGCACCGTTGCGCGGTGGAAGCTGCAGGCCACGTCCAAGCGTGTGCGTGACGTGCGCGCCACCGTCACCGAGCCGGAACCCGGAACGCTGGTGGAGACCGACGCCAACTCGACCATGGTCACGACCTGGACCGTGCGCGAAGCCGGACCACGCAGCGTGGTGCGCATCGAGACCACGTGGCAGGGCGCGGGCGGTATCGGCGGCTTCTTCGAGAAGACGTTCGCGCCGGCCGGGCTCAAGCGCATTTATGACGGCGTGCTCGCCAAGCTCGACGAGCAGGCGCAGCAGTCCTGATAGCAGCGAGATGCCCGTTCGCGTCTGACCAAAAGCACCCAAGGCCACCTCGGTCGCGTTGAACGCGACCAAGGTGGCCTTGGGGGACGCTCAGTGCGCGGTGAGGTAGCCGCCCATGGTGCGGAAGTAGTCGGTCGCCGCGTACTCGGTGCCGTCTTCGGTGCGGACACGTTCGATGACCAGGCCGTGGTTGCGGCCGTAGCGCGCATCGGCGCCGGCCACGATCACCACGCCGTCGCCTTCGGGGATGAACACCCGTCCCGGGGTGCCGCCGTAGCAGGAGCGGGACACCGATGCCCGCAGGATGCGGATGCGCTCGCCGCGGTAGTGGGTGAACGCGTTGGGGTACGGGTCAGACTGCGCACGCACCAGCCGCTCGATGTCCTCGGCGGGCCAGCTCCAGTCGATCCGGCTGTCTTCCACGGACCGTTTGTGGAAGAAGCTCGCCTTGGTCCGGTCCTGCGCGGTCCAGTCCGTGCGGCCGGAGGCGATGAGCGTGACCGCCTCGGACACCACGGGCCCGATCAGGTCGACGGTCTTGTGGAACAGGTCGGTCGCGGTGTCCCGTGGACCCACCTCCACCGCACGCTGCAACACGATCGGCCCGGCGTCGAGGTCGGCATCCATCATGTGCGCGGTGACGCCGACCTCCTTCTCGCCGTTGATGAGCGCCCAGATGAGCGGGGAGAACCCGGCGTAGGCCGGTAGCAGCGAATCGTGCACGTTCAGCGTGCCGTGCCGGGGCAGCGTGAAGATCTCCGGCGGAATCCAGGTCCGCCAGTTGTTCGCGACGATCAGGTCGGGCTGGATCTCACGCAGCCACGCCGTGAGCGCCTCGTCGGGGCGATTGGCCAGTACCACCTCGACCCCGTGCTGGGCGGCGAGGTCGGCGACCGAATCAGCCCAGATGCGCTCGTAGGCGTGGTCCGACCTGGGGTGCGTGACAACCAGCGCGACATCGTGTTCCGAGTCCAGCAACGCCCGCAGTGTCCGGTGGCCCCACGTCTGGTACCCGAACATGACGACCCGCATCGATTCTCCGTCCCTAGTTGGCAAACGGCCTCAGTTAAGCAAGGCTTGCCTAATCCAACAAGGGATGAGAATCACCCTCGAATAGAGTAGCTGAGGCTCACCTAAGTTAAGTTAGGGTTACCTTCATCTGGGGAATCGGCGATGGGACGGGTATGCCACAGGCACTGCTGAAGGACGAGACACCGGTCTATGACCTGCTCGGCGTGGGGTTCGGACCAGCCAATCTCGCGCTGGCGATCGCGGTGGCCGAGCACAACGCCGCCACCGGCGACACGGTGACCGCGCACTTCCTGGAGCGCCAGGAGAGCTTCGGGTGGCATCGCGGAATGCTCATCGAGGACGCGACCATGCAGGTGTCGTTCCTCAAGGACCTCGTCACGCTGCGCAACCCGGCCAGCAGGTTCAGCTTCCTGTCCTATCTGCACGAGCGGGGCAGGCTGATCGACTTCGTCAACCACAAGAACCTCTTCCCGCTCCGCGTTGAGTTCCACGACTACTTCGAGTGGGCGGCCGCGCAGGTCGACGACCTGGTGTCCTACGCACACGAGGTCGTCGCGGTCCGCCCGGTCGCCGACGGTGGTGCGGTGGGCTGCTTCGACGTCGAAGCCGCTTCCGGGCAGGTGTACCGGGCGCGCAACCTGGTGCTGGCCACCGGATTGACACCGCACCTGCCCGACGGCGTCGCACCGTCCGCGCGGATCTGGCACAACAGCCAGCTTTTGCATCGGGTAGACACTGTGGACACAGCTTCGCGGTTCGTCGTCGTCGGCGCGGGGCAGAGCGCGGCCGAGGTCACGTCCTTCCTGCACGAGCGGTTCCCTGCCGCCGAGGTGTGCGCGGTGTTCTCCCGCTTCGGCTACAGCCCGTCCGACGACAGCGCGTTCGCCAACCGCATATTCGATCCCGCTGCCGTGGACCAGTTCTACTTCGCGCCGGACGACGTCAAACACCGCCTGATGGGCTACCACGCCAACACCAACTATTCCGTTGTGGACATTGACCTCATCGACGACCTCTACCGACGGTTGTACCGGGAGAAGGTTCTTGGCACTCAGCGGTTGCGCGTGTTCAACGTGTCCCGGGCGGTGGCGGTCTCGGAAACCGCCGATGGGGTACGCGTAACGGTCGAATCGCAGGCCTCGAGCGAACGGACCGTCCTCGATGCCGACGTCGTTGTCTACTGCACGGGTTACCGGCCAAGCGACCCCGTTCCACTGCTGGGAGACCTCGCTCCCAGCTGCCGCCGTGACGAGCAGGGCAGGCCGGGCATCGAAAGGGACTACCGGCTGCGCACGACGCCGGCCATCACGGGTGGCATCTACTTGCAGGGTGGCGGCACCGAGCACACGCACGGCATCACGTCGTCGTTGTTGTCCAACAACGCCGTGCGCTCCGGTGAGATCCTGCGGTCGATCCTCGATCGGCGGCCGTCCGGCAACGACGCGCGGACCCACGCTCGCGACCACGCGTTCGCGAGGTAACAGGTAACAGGAAAGGTAACCCCGATGTCCCCGATTCCCCGCAGATCACGCCTGGCAGCGGCGTTGCTGACACTGGTGCTGGGCGCGGTACTGGCCGGTTGCGGCGGTTCCGCCGAGGAAACCGGCACCGACTCCGGCGCGCAAGGCGGCGCTTTCCCGGTGACCATCGAGCACAAGTACGGCAGCACCGAGATCCCCGCGAAGCCAGAGCGAGTTGTCACACTTGGACTGTCCGATCAGGACGCTGTGCTCGCGCTGGGCGTCAAGCCGGTCGGTGTCGTGGACTGGTTCAAGGAGCGGCCGTACGGCAAGTGGCCGTGGACGAAGGACCTGTGGGGCGACACACAGCCCACCATCGTCGGTGAACGCGACGAGTACGACATGGAAGCCGTCGCCGAGCTCAATCCCGATCTGATCATCGCGCAGTACTCGGGCATGACCCAGCAGCAGTACGACACGCTGTCCCGGCTCGCGCCCGTGGTCGCGCAGCCGAAGGACTACGCCGACTACGCGGCGCCGTGGCAGGAGATGGCCCGTCCGATCGGCAGGGCGCTCGGTCAGGAAGCCGAGATGAACCAGCTGATCGAGCAGATGGACCAGAAGTACGCACAAGCACGCGGACAGCATCCCGAGTGGGCCGAGCAGACCCTCGTCGTTGCCGACAGCTTCCAGCCGGGCATCTACTCGGCGTTCACCAGCAGCGACCCGAAGGCCATCTTCTTCCGAGAGCTGGGTTTCCGGCTGGCCGACCGGATCGACGGGCTGGCCGAGGCGGGCATGAACGCGGCCGAGCTCAGCTCGGAGCAGCTCGACACCCTTGACGTCGACAGGCTGGTGTGGGTGACCTCCAGTGAGGAGGCCAACGACCGGATCAAGGCCGAGCCGTTGTACCAGCGCCTCGCGGTGCACCAGGACGGCCGCGACCTGTTCGTGCCCTACGAGAACCCCGACATCGGCGCCGCGTTCTCGTTCAACACCGTGCTGTCGATCCCCTATGCCATCGACCAGATGGTGCCGCGGCTAACCGCCACCTCGTAACCGGAAGGGACCTCCGCCGATGTCGGGCGCCCCGCTCACCAGTGCACAGTCCGGAATCTGGCTGGCAACCCAGCTCGCGCCGGACGATCCGACCTACAACATCGCCTGGTATCTGGAGATCCGCGGCGACGTGGATCTCGACCGGCTGTCCGCCGCGACGCGGCAGGCGATGGCACAGGCGCAGAGCGTGCACGTGCGGTTCACCGACGTCGGCGGAGAGCCGGTGCAGGTGCCGGCACCCGCTGACCCTGCACCCTGGGTGCTGGACTTCAGCAGCGAGCCGGATCCGGCCGCTGCCGCGGCGGCATGGATGCGGCGGGACCGGCGCACGCCCGTGGATCTGGCGCGCGGTCCGCTGTTCGCACATGCGCTGCTCCTGCTCGGCGCTGATCGTGTGTGGTGGTACCAGCGCTACCACCACCTCGTCATGGACGCCTACGGCTGCCTGCTCGTCACCCAGCGGGCAGGCGATCTCTACGCCGGTACGGAGGGGCGGCCGTTCGGCCCGCTCACCGACCTGGCGGAGGCAGACGCCGCCTACACGTGCTCGGCGCAGTACACAGAGGACAGTACGTACTGGCATGGGCTGCTCGCCGACCGTCCCGAGCCCGCGCGGCTCGTGAACCGCGCGAGCGGGCACGAGATAATCCGGCGCACGGTCGAGCTGTCCGGTGCACGCACCGCCGCACTACGGGAACTGGGCAGCCGCTATGGGCAGCGGCTCTCCCGCGTCGCGATCGCCGCTGTCGCCGCCTATACGCACCGTCGGACCGGGGCCGCCGACATCGTGCTCGGTGTTCCGGTCACCGCGCGGGTTGCGCCCGAGACGCTGCTGGTGCCCGGTATGGCGTCCAACGTCCTGCCGCTGCGGCTTGCGGTGCGACCCTGGACCACTCCCGCGCAGCTCCTCCATGACGTGGACACCGGCATCCGCGAGCTCGTCGAGCACAGCCGTTACCGGGGCGAGGACCTCGCCCGCGAACTCGGCTTCGCCGATGGGCTCGCCCAGCTCATCGGTCCTACGGCCAACGTCATCGGGTTCGGCAGGGGATTG
This sequence comes from Saccharomonospora sp. NPDC046836, assembly GCF_040645195.1. Taxonomy (NCBI): domain Bacteria; kingdom Bacillati; phylum Actinomycetota; class Actinomycetes; order Pseudonocardiales; family Pseudonocardiaceae; genus Saccharomonospora; species Saccharomonospora sp. NPDC046836. The sequence continues at coordinate 292,413 of NZ_JBEYXW010000001.1, read as the reverse complement.
ACCTTCGGCGGGGTGGCCGCCGACTTCCGCGACCTCGCACTCGGACCCGTCACCGACCTGTCGGTCACTATCTGCGAACGCTGGGGCGACCACGGGTTGCTCATCGAGCTGGACGCTGCCTGCGACGAGGCGACGCTCGCCGAGCACGAGCGGCGTTTCCTCGCCGTGCTGGACGCCATGATCGCCCAGCCGGAGCGTCCACTGGGGACGATCGAGCTGCTGCCGCCCACCGAGCTGACCCTGTTGCTGACCGAGCTCGGCACCGACGAGCGCCCGGTCGCCGAGCTGACCTGGCCGGCGGCGTTCGAGCGGCAGGCCGCTCGCACCCCCGATGCGGTCGCCGTGGTATGCGAGGACCAGCAGCTCAGCTACGCGGAGCTGAACGCGCGAGCGAACCGGCTCGCCCGCGCACTGCGCGCGCGTGGCGTTGGTAGCACGGACGTCGTCGGTGTCGAACTTTCGCGCTCGGTGGACCTGGCGGTGGCACTGCTCGCGGTGCTCAAGACGGGCGCGGCCTACCTACCGTTGGATGGCGACCACCCGCGGGAGCGGCTCGATTTCATGATCGCCGATTCCGGCGCGACACTCGTGCTGTCCAGTGTGGACGACGACGAGCTGTCTCGTTTCGACAGCGGCGACCTCGGTCTGGCGATCCCGCTCGATGCCGCCGCCTACGTCATCTACACCTCCGGCTCCACAGGCACGCCCAAGGGCGTCGTCGTGTCCCATGAGGGCATCGGCAGTCTCATTGCGACGGCCGTCGACGTTTTGGGGGTCGACGAGACCAGCCGCGTCGCCCAGTTCGCCTCCGTCGGCTTCGACGTCACCGTGTGGGACCTGACGATGTCGCTGTGCGTCGGCGGCTGCAGTGTCATCGTGCCCAGCGAGCGCAGGGTCGCAGGCCCTGAGCTCACCGAGTACCTGTCCGACAACGGTGTCACGCACATGATCCTGCCGCCGTCGCTGGTGGCCGCGTTGCCGCAGGAATGCGAGCTGCCCGAGGGTGGTGTGCTGGTCGTCGGCACCGAGACGGTGCCGCCCGAGCTGATCACCCGCTGGGCCAAGCGGATGCGCGTGGTCGCCGCGTACGGGCTCACCGAGGCGACCGTGAACTCGACATTGTGGACTGCCGAGCAGGACTGGCAGGGACCGGTGCCGATCGGCAGGCCTGACCCGAATACGCGTGCTTATGTGCTGGATGCCGCCTTGCGCCCGGTCGGTGTGGGCGAGGTCGGTGAGCTGTACGTCGGCGGACGCGGGCTCGCCCGTGGTTACCGGGGCAGGCACGGTCTCACTGCCGAGCGGTTCGTTGCCGACCCGTTCGGCCCGCCGGGCAGCCGCATGTACCGCACCGGCGACCGGGCGCGCTGGCGGATCGATGGACACCTGGACTTCCTTGGCCGATCGGACAACCAGGTCAAGATCCGGGGCTACCGGATCGAGCCTGGCGAGGTCGAGGCGGTGCTGATGGCGCACCCGGAAATCACGCAGGCTGCCGTGATCGCCCGCGAGGACCACCGGCGCGTCACCCGCCTCGTCGGTTACGTCGTCGGCGACGTGGAGCCGGGTGCCGCGCGCGCGTTCGTCGCGCGGGCACTGCCGGAGTACATGGTGCCGACTGTGGTGGTGCCGCTGGACGGGCCGTTGCCGCTGACCCCGAACGGCAAGATCGACAAGAACGCTCTGCCGGTGCCGGACTGGACGGCACTCGCCGGCGACACCGCGCCCCGCACACCACGGGAACGGACCCTCGCGGCGCTGGTCGCCGAGGTGCTGGAGCTGCCGAACGTGGGTGTCCACGACAGCTTCTTCGAACTCGGCGGCGACAGCATCGTCGCGATCCAGCTCGTCAGCAGGGCCAGGAAGGCCGGGCTCGCGATCAGCCCGCGCGACGTCTTCCGGCACCGCACGGTCGCCGCGCTCGCGGAGGTGGCAGGCGCACCCGAGGCTGTCCGCACGGTGGCGCTGGACGACGACGCGCTGCCGGTCTCGCCGTTGCAGAGCGGGTTCTTCTTCCACGCCGCGTTCGATGCCGACGACTCCTACGTCGTGCAGGAGGTACTGAGGCTGGCCGACGGCGTCGATCCCGCGACCATCCGTACCCGGTTGCAGCGCCTGCTGGACCGGCATCCGTTGCTGCGCGCCGGTTTCCGTCAGCTGCCCGATGGCCGGGTCGTGCAACGCATCCCGGATCACGTCGAGCTGCCCTGGCGAGAGGTGGATGACCTCGACACGGCGCTCGAACAGGATCGCGCGGCCGGTTTCGACCTCGCCACGCCGCCGTTGCTCCGGGCAAGCCTGGCCGGCGACTCAACGCTCGTGTTGACCCTGCACCACATCATTGCCGACGGCTGGTCGGTGTCGCTCATGTTGCGGGAGCTGGCGAGCGACGACCTGCCTGCCGCCCCCGATCACCGCGGTTACCTGTCCTGGCTGGCGACGCGCGACGACGACGTGGCGCGAGCCGCCTGGCGAGCCGCACTGTCCGATGTGGAGCCGACACGGCTGATCGAGGACGTGCCGGGCACGCCCGGCACTGTGACCATCGAGGTGCCGGGGGAGCTGGCGAGCCGGCTTGCCGAGGTCGCCCGCACGCGGGGGCTGACGCTGAGCACGCTGCTGCACGGCGCGTGGGGACTGCTGCTGAGCGGGCTCACCGGCCGCAGCGATGTCGTCTTCGGCAGCACCGTGTCCGGTCGGGGTGCCGACGTCGACGGCGTCGAATCGCTGGTCGGGCTGCTCATCAACACGGTGCCCGCGCGGATGCGGTTGCATGGTTTCGACTCCGTGGGCGCGGCGCTGGCGCGCTGGCAGGACGAGCAGGCCGCGCTGCTGGAACATCAGCACCTCGGGCTCGCCGACATCCAGCGCGGCATCGGGGATCTCTTCGACACGTTGGTCGTGGTCGAGAACCAGCCCACGACTACCGAGCCCGGCGTGCTCCGTGGCGCCGAGGTGCTCGACGCGGTGCACTATCCGCTCGCGCTCATTGCACATCCCGGTGCAGGGCTGCGATTGGAGTTCAAACACCGGATCGCCGAAAGCCGGGTCCGGGACATCGCCGAGGCCTACCTCCGGATGCTCACCGCCGTCACCGATCCGAACCGCCGTGTCGGCGAACTGGACCTCCTGCCGGAGTCCGGCAAGCGCCGAATCGATGCGCTCAACGCCACCGAGCACCCCGTGCCGGAGCGCACGCTCGGCTCGGCCTTCGCCGAGCAGGTGGCACACGCCCCTGAGGCGACCGCCGTGGTGTTCGAGCACACGCGACTGTCCTATCAGGAGCTGAACCGGCAGGCCGAGGCCCTCGCGCTGCGCCTACGCGCCCGGGGTGCCGGGCCGGAGCAGGTGGTCGCGGTTGCCGTACCGCGCTCGGCCGAACTGATGGTCGTGTTGCTCGGGGTGGTCAAATCCGGTGCCGCGTACCTGCCAGTCGACCTGGACTACCCAGCTGACCGGGTCGCGTTCATGCTCGCCGACTCCGGGGCGCGGCTCGCCGTGACGCTACCTGGTACAGAGCTGCCCGGTCTCGAGAACGTTGTGGTGGGTGAGCATGAGGACATTGTGGACGCGCCGCTGTCCGTCGTGACGCCCGACCAGCCCGCTTACCTGATCTACACCTCGGGCTCCACCGGGCGGCCGAAGGGCGTCGTCGTCACTCACCGCGCGATCATCAACCGGCTGACCTGGATGCAGGGACAGTACGGGCTCGCGCCAGACGACCGGGTGCTGCAGAAGACACCGTCCAGTTTCGACGTTTCGGTGTGGGAGTTCTTCTGGCCACTGCTGGAAGGCGCGACCGTCGTGCTCGCCCGGCCGGACGGGCACCGCGACCCCGCTTACCTCGCCGAACTGATTCGAACCCAGGGCATCACCACGCTGCATTTCGTGCCGTCGATGCTCGCCGTGTTTCTGCAGGCGGTGCGGGAGGGCGACTGGGCGCGCACCTTGGGGCGGGTGTTCTCCAGCGGTGAGGCGCTGCCGGTGGAATCGGCCACGCGGTGGCACGAGCTGACCGGGGTGCCGCTGCACAATCTTTACGGCCCAACGGAAGCTGCCGTCGACGTCACCTGGTTCCCATTCGAAAGCGGCGACGGTGCGTCGGTGCCCATCGGCTGGCCCGTGTGGAACACGCGGCTGTACGTTCTCGATTCGTTCCTGCGGCCGGTGCCCGACTGCGTGCCTGGCGAGCTGTACCTAGCCGGCGTTCAGCTGGCGCGTGGTTACCACGGCAGGCCCGGCCTGACAGCCGAGCGGTTCGTGGCGGATCCGTTCCACCCCGGCCGGATGTACCGGACCGGCGACCTGGTGCGGCGGCGCGTCGACGGGGCGATCGAGTACCTCGGGCGCACCGACCGGCAGGTCAAGATCCGCGGCAACCGCGTGGAGCTCGGCGAGATCGAGGCCGCGCTGTCCCGGCAGCCGGGCGTCGGCAGGGCCGCGGTGATCGCCAGGGACGGCGCGCTGCTCGGGTACGTGGTGCCCAGCGGCGAAGTGGACCTGGATGCGCTGCGGTCGGCGCTGGCGGCGGAGCTGCCCGCGAGCATGATGCCGAATGCCGTGCTGTTGCTCGACGACCTGCCGTTGACGCCGAGCGGGAAGCTGGACCAGAACTCGCTGCCGGTGCCTGCGGTGGCGGCGACGCCGTCGCGCGCGCCACGCACCGAGCGGGAACGGCTGCTGTGCGCGATCGTCGCCGGGGTGCTCGGGCTGCCGGAGGTGGGCGTCGACGACGACTTCTTCGTGCTCGGCGGTGACAGTATTACGTCCATCGCCGTGTCGACGCAGGCCCGCGAGCGGGGGCTGGAACTGAGCCCGCGGGACGTGTTCGAGCACCGCACCCCGGCCGCGCTCGCCGCCGCCGCGCGGGCGGACATCCGCGATATCCCGGCCGAGCTCGCCACGGTGCCGCTGTCGGACGCGGAGCTGCGGCAGGTACACAGCCGCACGTCGATGCCGGTCGAGGACACCTGGCCGCTGTCGCCCTTGCAGGAAGGGCTTTACTTCCACGCCACCTACGACACCGGAGAACTCGACGTCTACCTGTCGCAGGAATGCCTCGACTTCGCAGGCCGGCTCGATCTCGGCCGGCTGCGCGCTGCCTGCGCGACCCTGCTCGCGCGCAACCCGAGTCTGCGGGCCGGGTTCGCCAGTGACGGTCTCTCCCAGCCTGTACAGTTCATTGTGGACGGAGCGGAGATTCCGCTGACCGAGGTGGATCTCCGCGAGGCGCCCGACGGCGAGCTCGACCGGTTGCTCGCGGCCGACCGGCGGCAGCGGTTCGATCTCACCCGGCCACCGCTGTGCCGGCTGCTGCTGATCCGGTTGCCAGGGGAGCGTGACCGGCTCGTCGTCACCCACCACCTCGTGCTGTGGGACGGTTGGTCGGCCTGGCTATTCCTTGAGCAGCTGTTGGAGTTGTACCAGCGCGGCGGTGACGACGCCGGCCTGCCGGCGCCCGGCTCCTATCGGGACTACCTCGCCTGGCTGGCGCACCAGGACGCCGAGGAGGCCGGTGCCGCGTGGCGGACGGCGCTCGGCGGGCTCGCCGAGCCGACGCTCGTCGCTCCGGCGGATCGGGTACGCGAGCCGATGTTGCCCGCCGACTACGACGCCGTGTTGCCCCGCGAGACCAGTGACCGGTTGCGGGACCAGGCAAGGCGGCATGGGTTGACACTGCATACGCTGCTGAGCACGGCGTGGGGTCTGGTGCTGACCACCATGGCGGGGCGGCCCGATGTGGTGTTCGGTGCCGTCGTGGCCGGGCGGCCCGCCGAGGTGCCCAATGTGGGCAGTGTGATCGGTATGTTCCTCAACACCATCCCGGCCAGGGTGCGGCTCGACGCGCGGGAGTCGGTGCTCGAACTTCTGCGCCGGGTACAGGACGAGCGCGCGGCGGTCATGCCGTACGAGTACGTCGGGCTCGGTGAGCTGCAGCGGGAGGCCGGTCACCGGCAGCTGTTCGACACGCTGTTCGTGCTGCGCACGGCTGACGGTGAACAGCGGCTGGCGGAGCTACGCGACCGGCATGGTGTGCTCGGCGTGTCCAATGTGGATGGCACCCACTTTCCGCTGACGCTGATCGTCACGCCTGAGGCACGGCTGCGGGTGACGCTGGCGGCGCGACCCGACGTGTTCGACGCGGCGGCGGCGACCACCGTGCTCGAACGGTTCACGACGGTGCTGGAACGGTTGGGCGCGGGGCTGGCAACGTCGGTGGGCAGGCTCGAACTGCTGACCGCGGGGGAGCAGGCGGCGCTGCGGGCGGAGTGGTCGGCGCCGCAGCGGCCCATCGGCAACGACACCATCGCCGACCTGCTCGCCGCGCAGGCCGCCCGCAGTCCGGATGCGACGGCGCTCGTGTTCGGGGCGGTGTCACTGACGTACGCGGAGCTCGACGCTCGCATCAACCGGCTCGCCCGGTTCCTGCTGGCCCGCGGTGCCGGGCCGGAGCAGATGATCGCGCTCGCGCTGCCGCGCTCGATCGACATGGTCGTGGCGCTGTTCGCGGTGCTGCGCACCGGCGCGGCCTACCTGCCGCTCGACCTGGACCACCCCGCCGAGCGCCTCACCCACATGCTCGACGACACGGACCCGCTGTGCGTACTCTCCGTGTCCACCGTGCCGGTGTTGACTGTCCCCCAGGGCCACCTTGGTCGCGTTGAACGCAACCAAGGTGGCCTTGGGGGAGGTTTCACCCTCCTGCTGGATCACCCGGACGTGGTTGCGGAGATCGAGGGGCTCCCCGGGCATGAGATCGGCGACGGGGAGCTTGCGCCGGCGTTCGCGCGTGGCGCGGCCCGGCGGCTGGAGCATCCGGCGTACGTGATCTACACGTCGGGGTCGACCGGCAGGCCCAAGGGCGTGGTCACCCCGTATCGCGGGCTCACCAACATGCAGCTCAACCACCGCGAGGCGATCTTCGGCCCGGCGATCGCCGCCGCGGGCGGGCGTCGGCTGCGCATCGCGCACACCGTGTCGTTCGCGTTCGACATGTCCTGGGAGGAGCTGCTCTGGCTCGTCGAGGGGCACGAGGTGCACGTCTGCGACGAGCAGCTGCGCCGCGACGCCGAGGCGCTGGTCGCCTACTGTGCCGAGCACCGCATCGACGTTGTCAACGTGACACCGACCTACGCGCAGCTGCTCCTCGAGGAGGGACTGCTCACCAGGCACATCCCGACGCTGGTGCTGCTCGGCGGCGAGGCGGTTCCGGAGTCGGTGTGGCGCACGCTCGCCACCACCGAGGGCACCTACGGCTACAACCTCTACGGCCCGACCGAGTACACCATCAACACACTCGGCGCGTCCACAATGGACAGCGATACGCCTGCGGTGGGCAGGCCGATCTGGAACACCCACGCCTACGTCCTCGACCCGCACCTGCGGCCCGTGCCGCCCGGCACGCCAGGGGAGCTCTACATCGCGGGCATCGGCCTGGCGCGTGGCTATCATCGGCGCCCCGGGCTGACGGCGGAGCGCTTCGTCGCCGATCCCTTCGGTCCGTCCGGCAGCCGCATGTACCGCACGGGTGACCTGGTGCGGCGGCGTGCGGACGGCATCATCGACTTCCTCGGGCGTACCGACGACCAGGTCAAGATCCGTGGTTACCGCGTCGAGCTCGGCGAGATCGAAGCCGCGCTCACCGAGCATCCCGAGGTGACCCATGCCGCGGTGGTCGTCGATGCCCAGCGGCGGCTGATCGGCTACGTCGTCGCCGGGAACGACATCGCGTGGCGCGAGCACCTCACGGCGCGGTTGCCGGACTACATGGTGCCCGCAGCAGTGGTCACAGTGGACAGCTTGCCGTTGACGGTCAACGGCAAGCTCGACGTCGCGGCACTGCCCACACCGGAACTCGGCGGCAGGGAGAGCCGGGCGCCACGAACACCGGCGGAAACGGTGCTGTGCGGGCTGTTCGCCGAGCTGCTCGGCGCCGAGCGGGTCGGCATCGACGACAACTTCTTCGACCTCGGTGGGCATTCGCTACTCGCCACGCGCCTGGTCAGCAGGGCACGCACCGCGTTGAACGCCGAACTGTCCATTCGGGATCTTTTCGAGGCGCCGACCGTGGCGGAGCTGGTGGCCAGGATCGGCGTCCCGGCACGGCCGCCGCTTGTGCCCGCGCAGCGGCCCGCCGAGTTGCCCGCATCGGCAGCGCAGCAGCGGCTGTGGGTCATCCAGAACATGGCGGAAACCTCCGCCGCGTACAACTTCCCGCTCGCCCTGCGCGTGCGCGGAGCACTGGACCTCGCCGCGTGGCAGGCCGCGCTGCGCGACGTCGTCGCCAGGCACGAGGCATTGCGCACGATGTTCACCGAGCGCGACGGCATTCCGTACCAGCGCGTCCTGACGCATGCCGAGCCTGCGGTCGAGATCTGTGATGTGAGCGAGGCGGACCTGGCCGCGTTCGTGGCTGCGGCCGTGTCCCGCCCGTTCGACCTCGCCACCGAACTGCCCATTCGCTGCGCCATCGGCCGCGTCGACGGCGACGACCACGTGATCGTACTGCTGCTGCACCACATCACGACGGATGAGTGGTCGGACCGGCCCTTCCTGCGCGATCTCTCGGCCGCGTATACCGCGCGGTGCGCCGGTGCGGTGCCGGGCTGGGAGCCGCTGCCCGTGCAGTACGCGGACTACGCGTTGTGGCAGCAGCGTGTGCTCGACACGGTCGGCGAGGACCAGCTGCGGTACTGGGAGTCGGTATTGGACGGTGCGCCCGAGGAGATCGAGCTGCCTGCCGATCGTTCCCGGCCCGGTCGCCCGACCTTCCGTGGCGCGGACACCGAGCTCGACCTCGACCCGGCAGCGTGCGGTCGGCTCCGGGAACTGGCCCAGAACACCGGCGCGAGCATGTTCATGGTGCTGCACGCAGCGGTCGCCACACTGCTGCACCGGATGGGTGCCGGTAACGACATCCCGCTCGGCGCGCCGATCGCGGGCCGTACCGACGAGGCACTCGACGAGCTGGTCGGGTTCTTCGTCAACACACTTGTGCTGCGCACCGACCTGTCCGGCTCGCCCAGCTTCGCGGAGCTGCTGCGGCGGGTTCGGGAGGTCGACCTCGCCGCGTTCGCACACGCCGACGTGCCGTTCGAGGCCGTGGTGGAGCGGCTCAACCCGGCCCGTTCACTCGCCCGCAACCCGCTGTTCCAGGTGATGGTCGGCTACCACGCCCGCGGTGATGAAGCGCTGGCGCTACCCGGCCTGCGTACCGAGTTCGTGGGGCATGCGACGACCACGGCGAAACTCGACCTCGTGTTCAGCTTCACCGAACAGCTCGACACCGGGCAGGTGTCCTGTCGTATCGAGTACAGCACCGACCTGTTCGACGCCGAGACGATCGCGCGACTCGGCGAGCGACTGTCCACTGTGCTCGATTCCGTCGCTGCACGGCCGCATGAGCCGGTGGCCGGTATCGACGTGCTGACGCGAAACGAGCGGCACCTGGTACTGACCGGTTTCAACGCCACCGAGCGCGCGGTGCCAGAGGCATCGCTGCCGGAGCTGTTCGCCCGCTGCGTTGCCGAGCGGCCGGAGGAGGTCGCGGTCGTCGAACGGTCCCGCTCGGTGAGTTACGGGGAGCTGAACGCCCGCGCCAACCGGATCGCCCGGCTGCTTGCCGAACAGGGTGTGCGGCAGGAGAGCGTGGTGGGCGTCGCCGTACCACGCTCGGTGGACACGATTGCCACGGTGCTTGCGGTGCTGAAGCTCGGTGCGGCGTTCTTGCCACTCGATCTCAGTCATCCGTCCGACCGGTTGGCCTACCTGATCGGCGACTCGGGCGCCCGGCTGGTCGTGGGCACACCCGCGGTGGCCGAGCAGATCCCAGACATCGCACCGGTGCTGCTGCTGGACGGGGACATCGATCGGGAAGACTCCGATGTGGACTCCTCCCTGATTTCGTTGGATCAGGCCGCTTACGTCATCTATACCTCCGGTTCGACGGGCAGGCCGAAGGGCGCGATCGTGCCGCACGACGGAATTGCCAGCCTGGTGGCGACCGCCGTCGACCGGATGGGGCTGCGATCGGATTCGCACGTGCTGCAGTTCGCCTCCATCGGGTTCGACGTGTTCGTGTTCGAACTGGCGATGGCGCTGTGCCATGGCGGGCGGCTCGTCCTGATCCCGGAGGAGGCGCGCGTGGCGGGCGGTGCGCTCACCGAATTCCTTGCCGAGCAGGCGATCACGCACATGATCCTGCCGCCGTCACTGGTATCGGCGCTGCCGCCGGAGTGCGAACTGCCGCGCGGGTCGACGATCCTTGTCGGAACCGAGACCGTGCCGCCAGATCTTTTCGCCCGCTGGGCGGGCCGGGTCAACCTCATTGCGGCCTATGGGCTCACCGAGGCGACGGTGAACTCGACTCTGTGGCGGGCCGAGGATGGCTGGCAGGGGCCGGTTCCGATCGGACGGCCCGATCCCAACACCGTGTGCTACGTGCTCGACGCCCAGCTGCGGCCCGTGCCGCCTGGGGTGGCGGGCGAGCTGTACGTCGCCGGACGTGGTCTCGCGCGCGGGTACCTCGGCCGCGCGGGGTTGACGGCGGAACGGTTCGTGGCGAACCCGTTCGGCCCGCCCGGTTCCCGGATGTACCGCACCGGCGACCGCGCGCGTTGGCGGTGCAGTGGGGACCTCGACTTCCTCGGCCGGGTCGACGGCCAGGTGAAGATTCGCGGGTTCCGCATCGAGCTCGGCGAGATCGAAGCCGCGCTCACGGCACATCCCGCCGTGCGCCAGGCGGCGGTTGTGGCCGACCGCAAGGGCGACATCGTGCGGCTCGTTGGGTATCTCGTCGCGGACGAACAGGTCGACTGGCGAACGCACCTGCGTGCCCTGCTGCCGGAGTACATGGTTCCCGCGCTGGTCATGGAGCTCGACGGCCCGCTGCCGCTCACTCCGAACGGCAAGCTTGACCGGCGGGCACTGCCCGCGCCCGACTGGGCATCGCTGACGGGCGGCGCCCGCCCGGTGACCGACGAACAGCGCGTGTTGGCCGGGCTGTTCGCGGAGATCCTGCAGCTCGATGATGTCGGTGTGCACGACAACTTCTTCGAGCTGGGCGGGCATTCGATGTCGTCGATGCGGCTGCTCGGCCGCATCCGCTCGGCGTTGGGCGTGGACCTGACCATCCGGGACGTCTTCGACACGCCTACCGTCGCCGGTCTGGCCGGGAAGCTGGCAGGTGCGTCGGCGCACCGTCCCGTGCTGGACCATCGGGAACGGCCGGAGCGCGTTCTGCTTGCGCCGACCCAGCGCTGGCAGTGGTCCCTGCACCGCGCGTATGCCGGTTTCGACCAGGTACTCGCGCTGCGCTCGCGGAGCGGGTTCGATGCCGATGCGCTCGCGGCGGCGTGGCGGGACGTCTGCCTGCGGCACGAACCGTTGCGCACGCGGGTTACCGAGCGCGCCGGTGAGCTGTACCAGGAGCTGGCGGAGCCACCCGGGCTCGTCGTGGAGTCCGATGTAGACCTCGACGCACGGTTGGCGGAGCTGGCACGGCTACAGCCGGACCTGTCGGCGGAAGCGGGAGCGCGGGCATGGCTGTTGCGTGGCGCCTTGGAGCAGGCGCTGGTGCTTGGCCTGCACTACCTGGCGGTCGATGAGTGGTCCGTCGTGCCGCTGTTCCGCGACCTCAGCGCCGCGTACACGGCCAGGCTGGCCGGTGAGGTACCAAAGTGGTCACCACTTCCGGTGACCTATGCCGACTACGCCCGCTGGTCACAGGCATTGTGCGATGAGATCGGGCAACGGCAGCTGGACTACTGGCGCACCGCATTGCGCGGCACGCCCCGGCTTGCTCTGCCGGCTTCCGAAGGCGGCGCTGGGGAAGCCGGTGTTGTGTCGTTCGTGCTCGATGCCGAGCTGCATGCGGCGCTCGCCCGGGTCGCGCGACGCGGCGAGGCTAGCCTGTTCATGGTGCTGCACACGGCATTCGCCACGGTGCTCGCCGCCAACGGTGCGGGAACGGACCTCGCGATCGGGGCGATTGTCGCCGGCCGCACTGAAGATTCACTGGCCGATGTGGTGGGTTGTTTCTTCAACACCGTCGTGCTGCGTACCGATGTGTCCGGCGCACCGAGCTTTGCAGAGCTGCTGGCGCGGGTGCGGCGAACCACATTGGCGGCGCTGGATCACCAGGACGTCTCGTTCGAGGACGTCGCCCGCGAAGTCGGCTGGCGCCCACGCGTGCTGATGGTCCACCACGAGCAGGCCCGGCTCGCGGACCTCGAAGGCGGGCACGGCTTGCTGGTGGCGGTGCCGACCCCTGTGGCGAAGGCCGACCTGACCTTGAGCTGCTACGAACCGATCGGCGGCGGCGAGGTCCATTGCTACCTCGCCTACGACTCGGCCGTTGTCGACCGCAGCTTCGCGGAACGTTTAACGGGCGAACTGCGCACTGTTTTGGAAGAGATCGCTAGGAGGGAATCGTGACCAACCCGTTCGAAGACCCGGAGGGTCGTTATTACGTCCTTGTCAACGACGAGGATCAGCATTCGCTGTGGCCGTCGTTTGTGGACGTTCCCGGTGGGTGGCGGGTCGTGTTCGGTGAAGAATCTCGGGATGCTTGTCTTGCGTTCGTTGAGGAGCATTGGGTGGATTTGCGGCCGTTGAGTTTGCGGTAGGCGTATTCGAGGGGAGCGCCTGGGTTTCAGGCACGCCTTCGGCGCGCCGTGTGAAACTGTCGCTCCTGTGGTTGGGGTGGTCTCACTGTCTACTAGCGACAGTTCCCCCCACGGTCCGGGTATCATTGTCAACCTTGCTTGTAGTGCGCTACTCGGTGCGGTATGATGGGTCTTGTGGGGGATTCCTTGCTAGGCCAACAAATTCTGGCCCAGATTGAGGGTCTTAATCGGCTCAAGATGTGGGTTGATGCCTCGTTGCATCGGACCATCGACGAGCTCGATGACTTTCGCGGGCATGCCCCGGATGTCGCCGCTGAGTTGGCGTTGGTGCTCTCGGTGAGTGAGCAGCACGCTCGGCGGGTTCTGGATCTGTCTACTGCTTTGGTTCATCGGTTGCCTCGGACTTTGGCTGCTATGGAGTCCGGTGTTGTCGATTCTTATCGGGCTTCGAAAGTTGCCAGCGCTACGGCTTGGCTCAATGACGAGCAGGCTCGGGAGGTCGACCACGCCGTCGCCCCGAAGCTTGACGGTAAGAATCCTTATCAGGTGCGACGGGTTGCTACTTACTGGGCTTTGAAGGCCGATCCTGAGGGGGCTGCCCGGCGCGCGGACCACCGTCGGACTGAGAGGTCGGTGCAGTTGCTGCCTGGTGAGGACGGGATGTCCACGTTGCTCGCTGACCTGCCCGCTGAGGTTGCCTCCTCCGCCTACGCCGGATTGATCGGATGGCCCGTACCTTGTGCGGTGCCAACGAATCGCGCACGCTCGACCAACTTCGGGCCGATGTGTTCGCTGAGCTGTTGCTTGGTTCGAACACCGATGGGTCGGGGGCGAAGGCCGACGTCCACGTCTACGTTGATCTCACGACTCTGGCCGGGTTGAACGACGATCCCGCCCAGTTGGCGGGATACGGGCCGATTCCCGCTTCGGTGGCACGAGAGATCGCCGAAGAACCCTCCTCGACCTGGCGGCGGATTGTGACCGATCCTCTCACCGGGGCGCCGATCGACGTTGGGTGACAACGGTATCGGCCGCCGGCGGTCACCGACGAGTTCGTGCGGGTACGGGATCGCGAATGCCGCTTCCCCGGCTGCCACCGGCCCGCCCACTTCGGCGACAACGACCACCACACCCCTTGGCAGCAACGCGGCCGAACTAGTCCGTCCAATTTGGTCAACTACTGTCGTCGGCACCATCGATTGAAAGACCGGCCAGGGTGGACATACCGGCTTTACCCCGATACCGCCGCCGTCACGGTCACCACACCATCCGGCGCCACCTACACCAGCCGCCCCGAACCACTCCGCGACCCACCACCGTTCTGATATGGGGTGGCTGTTTGTCAAGGGGCAGGGTGATGTCCCCCGGCGAACTGGTTGTGCCGGGGGTGGGCCGGTCGGTGACAGGGGGTGACGTGGCGTCGGTGTGAGGCGCGTTCAGTCTGACATGGTCGATGTTACTAACATTTATGTTACTATCATCGATGATAGTTACTTTGGATGGTGCTTCATGTCGTTTATCGGGCGCTCCCGCGAGCTGGCATTGCTGAACCGGGCGCTGGAACGGAGCGCATCCGGCGGACGGGCCAACCGTCCTGGCCGCGCGATGCTGATCCGTGGTCGCCGCCGGGTCGGCAAGTCCCGGCTCGTCGAGGAGTTCATCGACCGGGCCGGCGTTCCCGCGCTCTTCTTCACCGCCTCGGCACAACCCGATCGTGAGACCGACCTGGCGCTGTTCACCGAGGCGGCGGCCGCCTCGGACCTGCCGGGAGCGGAGCTCTTCCGGGATCAGACCCCACGCTCGTGGGACGCGGCGCTGCGGCTGCTGGCCACAGCGCTGGCGGATGACCGCCCCAATGTGATTGTCCTCGACGAGTTGCCCTACCTGCTCGCCAACGATCCCGGCCTCGAGGGAACGTTGCAGAAGGTGTTCGACCGGGAGCTGTCCCGCCGACCCGTGCTCCTGCTGTGCATTGGTTCCGACCTGGCCATGATGGAGGCGCTCAACGAGTACGGTCGCCCGTTCCACCAACGCGCCACCGAACTGGTCATACCACCGCTGAGCCCAGCCGACGTCGCCGACATGCTCGCGCTGCCTGCCGCCGAGGCCCTCGACGCGTACCTGGTCACCGGTGGACTGCCGCTGATCCTCGACGAGTGGCCACGAGGTGTGACCGTGACCGACTACCTCACCGATGCGGTCGGCGATCCCACGTCGGCCTTGCTCGTCAGCGCCGAACGCGCTCTCGCGGCCGAGTTTCCCGTCGAGGTACAGGCGCGGCAGGTGCTGACCGCGATCGGTGCCGGGGAGCGGACGTTCGCGCGCATTGGCCGGGCCGCGGGCGGGTTGCCGCAGGCATCGCTCAACCGCTCGCTACGCCTGCTCACGACGAAACGGATCGTCGAGGCCATGGTTCCACTGTCGACCCGGCCGTCCAGGGACACCCGCTACACGGTCGCGGATTCCTACCTGCGGTTCTGGCTCGCGTTCCTCGGCACCCATATCGCCGAGATCGAACGAGGCCGCGGTGACCTGGTGCTCGACCGCATCACGGCGTCTTGGACGACGTGGCGTGGCCGGGCGATCGAGCCGGTGGTCCGGGAATCGCTGCGCCGCCTGCCACCCGATGTGCTGCCGGAGGGCACACGGGTCGTCGGCGGCTACTGGACCCGCACGAACGATCCCGAGATCGACATCGTGGGCGCCGACCGGGAACCGGTCGCCCAGGCCATCACAGTGGTGGGCTCGGTGAAATGGCTGGAACAGCGCCCCTTCGACCTGCGCGATGTGGCACGGCTGATGCGGCATCGCGCGCAGCTTCCCGGTGCCACCGACACGACCCCGCTCATCGCGGTCTCTCGAAACGGGGCGGGAGTCACACCGATCGAGGGAGTACAGGTGCTCGGACCGGACGACCTGCTGTCCGCGTGGGTGGAACGCGGCTAGCGATTGGCCGGTGCCAGCGCCTACGGTCAACCGGCGGTGGACCGGTGGTCCGACCAGGCCTGCCACAGCGCCGCGTAGCGGCCACCTGCGGCGACCAGCTCCTCGTGGGTGCCGGTCTCCACGATGCGGCCGGCATCGAGGACCACGACCCGGTCGGCGGCGGCTGCCTGCGTCAGTCGGTGGGCGACCACGAGTCCCGTCCGGCCTTCGAGCGCGCTCGCCGCCGCCTTCTCCAGCACGCGGGCACCCGCGCTCCCCGCCTCCGCGGTCGCTTCGTCGAGGATCACGATCGGCGGATCGGCAAGCACCAGCCGTGCCAGTGCCAGCTGCTGTGCCTGCGTGACCGTCAGCCGATGCGCCCCATCACCGACCACAGTGGACAGTCCATCCGGTAACGCGTCCACCCACGGCAGCGCCCCGACCCGGTCGAGCGCGGCGCGCAACCGCTCCTCGCTCGCCTCCGGTTCGGCCAGGCGCAGGTCGTCGGCCAGTGGTCCGGCGAACACGTGCACTTCCTGGCTGATCAGCACCACGGCCCGGCGGATGGCTTGCGGTCCCAGCTCGTCGAGATCCACACCGCCGAGCGCGATCGAACCGGCGGCAGGCCGGTGGATGCCGGCGATGAGCTTGGCCAGCGTCGTCTTACCCGCACCACTGGCGCCCACCAGTGCCACCCGCTCGGCCGGCGCGACCTCGAGGTCCACATCGCGCAGCACGTCGTGGCCGGTGACGTAGGCGTGGCCGAGGCCCGCGGCCTTGACCGACGCGTCCACCGGGACCGGCGGCTGGGCAGGCTGCCGTTCTGCGGGCAGGTCAGCGACTCCGATGAGCCGGGACAGACTGGCCGCGGCCGACTGCGCGTCGTCCACAAGGGCCAGTGCGGCGTTGATGGGATTGAACAGGCTGTGAAAGTACAGCGCGGCCGTCGTCGCCGTTCCGATGGTCGCGCTGCCGTTGCCCACCAGAACGAACCCGGCCACGAGCACGGCCGCCAGACCGACGAACTCGGCCAGGTTGAGCCGGGAGAAGAAGCGCGTCGCCAGCCGGGTCCCCCGCATCATGATGTCCACGACGTCCTGCGAGCGCTGCCGTACCCGGCCGAGATGTTCCGCGTCGAGGCGGAAGGCCCGCACGGTGCGCGCCCCGCCGACCGTGTCGAGCAGCTGCTGTTGCTGCTCGCCGTCCTTCACGCGCTGCGCGGCGTACAGCGGGATCGCGCGGCGAACATACCAGCGCATGGTCAACAGCTGGATCGGCGCGGCGAGCAGCGCCGCGAGTAGGAACCGCCAGTCCAGCACCGCGAGTCCGGCCAGCGTGAGCACGATCGTCAGCACGGACCGGCCCAGCTCGGGCAGCGCCTCACGCACCGACTTCGCGATGACGGCGACATCGCTGGTGACCCGCGAGGTCAGGTCACCGGAACCGGCCTGCTCGACGCGTTCCAGCGGCAGGCTCAACGCGCGCTCCACGAAGCGTTCGCGCAAGGTGGCCAGCATGCTCTCGCCGAGGCGCGACACGAGGGCGAGCCCCCACGCGTTCGCCGCGCCGCGGGCCAGCGCGACCACCACGAGCAGCACGATCGGCACTGTGAAGGCGGTACTGCTGTCGGCCACCAGGTCGACGATGTGCCCGAGCAGGGGCGCGGTGAGGAGCCCGATTCCGGTTGCGGCGGTCAGCACGCCGAACGCGCCGACCGTCAGAAGACGGTGCGAACGGAGCAGTTCGGCGACCACGGAGGCAGTGCGCCTGCCGGTCGCGGTGGGCAGCAGTTCGCGGTCGGTCACGAGAGCACCACCGATCGGTACCTGGGGTCGGCGTGGACCAGTTCGGCGTGGGTGCCCTCCGCGGTGATCGTGCCGCTGTCGAGTACCACGACCCGGTCGGTGGCGGCCAGCAGCGCCGGGCTCGTCGTGACGAGGACGGTCGTGCGGCCTCGCCGGATCTCGCGCAGCTCCGTAGCGATCCGAGCCTCGGTGACCGCATCGACTGCCGTCGTCGGATCGTGCACCACGAGCACAGGCGGGTCCGCGGCGAGCGCACGAGCGAGCGCGACGCGCTGCCGTTGCCCGCCGGACAGCGATCGCCCGCGCTCGGCGACCGCCGTGTGCACGCCGCGTGGCAACGCCTGCGCCACCTCGTCGGCCGCCGCCGCGGCCATGGCGCGATCCACGTCGAGGCTTCCGGTCACCACGTTGTCCAGCAGGCTCCCCTCGAAAAGGTCCGCGTCGTGTGCGGCGACGAGTACGGCTCCCCGGAGCTCGTGCGGTGGCAGTTCGGTGAACGGCACACCGTCCAGCTCCAGTGCGCCCGCCGCGGGATCCGCCTCGCGGGCAAGGCAGTCGAGCAGCTGTGCCGCGCACGCGGGATCGGCCGCCACCACGCCGAGCAGCTCGCCAGGTGCGATGTCGAGGTCCACGCCGCGCAGGCTGCCGTGGGTCAGACCACGCAGCCGCACCCGCCCACTGATCCGCTCGGGTACCGCGCGCGTCCCGGCACCCACCGCGGGCGGCGCCGACAGCACCGACGCGACCCGCTCCGCCGAGGCTCTGCCCTGCGCGAGCTGACTGTTGATCCAGGCGAAGATCTGGAACGGCCCGAGGAGGAACTGCGCGAGGCCCACCGCGGCGACCAGCTCGCCGACCGTGATCGAGTCCGCTGCCGCCAACTGTGCACCGACCAGTGCCACGACCGCGATGAAGATGCCGGTGAGGGCGAGGATCGCACCGTCGTGCCCGGCGTGGGCGCGCGCCGCGCGTAGTGTCGCGGCCAGCGACTCCCGGCTCGTCCTGCGATAGCGGGCGACCGCGGCGGCCTCGGCACCGATGCCCTTGAGCACGCGCAGGCCGGACACCAGATCGGCGGCGACGCCGGAGGCGTGCGCGGCCCGCTCCTGCTCGACACTGCTGCGCCGCTCGAGCGGCCTGCCGATCAGGTGCGTCAGCCACAGCAGCGGCGGGGTGCCCAGCAGGACGAGCAGTCCGAGCGGCACCGAGATCCGCAGCAGCAACAGGGCGCTGACCAGCAGCCCGGTGAGTGCGGCCACCGCGAACGGTAGCGCCAGGTTGACCACGCCGACCCGCTTCGCGTCGCCGGTGGCGATGTTGACCAGCGCGCCCGGCAGCCTGCCTGCCTCCGCACCGCCTCGCGGATCGAGCACCCGCTGGGTCAGCCGCAACCGGAGCGCCTGCGCGGCCTGTTCGGACGCGCGTTCTCCCGCGCGTGCGGCGAAGCGGTAGCTCAGTGACAGGGCGGCGAACACGGCGGCAAGCACGACCAGCCAGTGCACGAGCGCACCGGCCGACCCGGTGGAGACGGCCTGGTCGATCACCACGCCGACGAGCACGGGCACGAGCGCCTCGCCGCCCTGGTGCACCGATCCGAGCACGGCGGCGCCGCCGATGAGACGCCGCTGCCCGGAAATCGAGTCCCGCAGGACGTCCCGCCCCGTTGGCATGACTGGACCACCTCCGCAATTACGGAGGTTAGGCTATCTTAAGTTCGGCGCCGGCTGGTTCTGGAACGCGAACTTCGTCACGATGGACCAGCCCACACTTCTTCGGTTAGCCTCACCTTATGTCCGTCGCCCCGCCCATGCCGCAGCCGACCCATGTCGTGCGGCCGGGCCGGGCGTCCACCGCGGCCAGAACGGCCGGGCTGCTCGTCGCGGTCGGTGGGCTGGTGGTCCTCGGCCTGCTGAGCATCTGGCTCGGCTCCAAGGACATCCCGTTCACCTCGACGTGGAACGTGCTCTGGACCAACGACGGTTCCAACGATGCGGTCGTCATCCACGAGTACCGCATTCCGCGCACGCTGCTGGGCATGCTCGTCGGTGCCGCGCTCGGCGTCGCCGGCGCGCTCATGCAGGCGCTCACCCGTAACCCGCTGGCCGATCCTGGCCTGCTCGGCATCACTATGGGCGCGTCAACGGGTGTCGTGATATCCCTGGCGTTCTTCGGCATCTCCTCGGTACTCGGCTACGTCTGGTTCGCCTTCGCCGGTGCGGCGGTCGCCTCGGTGGTGGTCTACGCCCTCGGCTCGTCGGGCCGCCGCGACGCCACCCCGGAACGGCTCGTGCTCGCCGGCGCCGCGGTGACGGCTGTGGCTTTCGCGTTCAACAGCGCTGTGCTGTTGATGGATCCGGAGGCGTTCGACGAGTACCGGTTCTGGCAGGTCGGCTCGCTGGCAGGGCGGTACTACGGCGTGCTCGTTCCGGTGTTGCCGTTCATCGTTGTCGGCCTGGTCGTCGCGCTGCTGCTGATCCGCCCGCTCAACGCGCTGGCGATGGGTGAGGACCTCGGCCGTGCGCTCGGTGCGCATCCCGATCGCATCCGTGCCGGCGGGGCCATCGCGATCACGCTGCTGTGCGGTGCCGCGACCGCGGCGGTCGGTCCGATCGGCTTCGTCGGGCTGGCGGTGCCGCACATGGCAAGGCTGATCGCCGGCCCCGACCAGCGCTGGGTGCTGCCGTACTCGCTCGTGCTCGCGCCGCTGCTGCTCGTCGGCGCGGACATCCTGGGCAGGGTCATCCCGCCGACGGCGGAGATCCAGGTCGGCATCGTGACCGCCGCGATCGGCGTGCCCGTGTTCATCGCCTTGTGCCGCAAGCGAAAGCTGGCCAGCCTGTGACGCCCGTCGTGACAGGCCGGGTGCTGCGGACCCGGCGCGAAACGCTGTCCCTGCGCCTCGATGCCCGCGCGGTGTCGGTCTGCCTCGGCCTGACCGTGGCGCTGCTCGCCGTCATGGCCGTCACGCTCACCACCGGCACGTACCAACTGTCCATTCCGGACGTCCTCAATGCCGTCATCGGCCAGGGCGAGGGCGCCGCCGACTTCATCGTCAACACGCTCCGGCTGCCGCGCCTGCTGACCGCGCTGCTCGTCGGTGCGGCGCTGGCCGTCAGCGGCGCAATCCTGCAGACCCTCACCGCGAACTCCCTCGGCAGCCCTGACGTCATCGGCTTCAACAGCGGTGCGGCGACCGGCGCGCTGCTCGTCATCATCGTGTTCGGCGGTGGCATGCTCCAGGTCGCCGCGGGTGCACTCATCGGGGCCATCACCGCGGCCGCGCTGATCTACCTGCTCGCGTTCACCCGTGGCGTGCAGGGGGTTCGCTTCGTCCTCATGGGAATCGCGATCAACGCGCTCGCGGTCGCCACCAACTCGTACCTGATCACGCGCGCCAACCTCTACGACGCGCTGACGGCGCAGGCCTGGCTCGTCGGCAGCGTCAACAGCCGCGGCTGGGAGCACGTCACCGCTGCCGCGCTCGCGCTCGCCGTGCTGCTGCCCGTCGCGCTGTACCACGCGCGGTCACTCTCGATGATGGAGCTCGGCGACGACTCTGCCAAGGCGCTCGGCGTCGGCGTTCAGCGCAGCCGCGCCGTGTTGATCGTGGTGAGCGTGCTGCTGGCCGCGTTCGCGACCGCGGCGGCGGGGCCGATCGCGTTCGTCGCGCTCGCGGCTCCGCAGCTGGCCCGCAGGCTCACCCGCGCGTCCGCACCGGGGCTGGTCAGTTCCGCACTGCTGGGCGCGCTGCTGCTCACCGCGGGGGACCTCGCGATCCAGCAGCTCTTCCCCACGGCCCAGCTACCGGTCGGCACCGCGACCGGCTGCATCGGCGGGCTGTACTTGATCTGGTTGCTGGCGTCGGAATGGCGCGGAAAGGGCAGGTACACGTGACCCGGCTGTACGCGGAGAATCTGACGCTGGCCTATGAGCAGGCCACCGTGGCCACCGACCTCGGGGTCGAGATACCCGACGGTTCCTTCACGGTGATCATCGGCCCGAACGCCTGCGGTAAGTCCACCCTGCTCAAGGCGCTGGCGCGGATGCTCAGGCCCAAGACCGGCGGGGTGTATCTGGACGGCAGGCTCATCTCGGCGTACCGGTCCCGCGAGGTCGCGCGCAGGCTCGGCCTGCTGCCGCAGACGTCCATCGCGCCGAGCGGTATCACGGTGGGCGACCTCGTCGCCCGTGGCCGGTACCCGCATCAGAAGCTGCTGCGCCAGTGGTCGTCGGAGGACGAGGCGGTGGTCACCGAGTCGATGCGGCTCACCGGAGTGCTGGAGCTGTCCGATCGCCTCGTCGACGAGCTCTCCGGTGGCCAGCGGCAGCGGGTGTGGCTGGCGATGGTGCTCGCCCAGCAGACGTCGATCCTGCTGCTCGACGAGCCGACGACCTACCTCGACATCGCCCACCAGGTCGAGGTGCTCAACCTGTGTGCCGACCTGCACGAGGACGGCAAGCACACGCTGGTGGCGGTGCTGCACGACCTCAACCAGGCCTGCCGCTACGCGACCCACCTCATCGTCATGCGGCCCGGCGGTGAGATCGCCGCGCAGGGCGACCCTGGCGAGATCATCACCGCCGAGCTGGTGGCGGACGTCTTCGGCCTGCCCTGCAGGGTCATCGACGATCCGGAGACCGGCACCCCGCTGATCGTGCCCAACCGGCGGCGTAGGAAGTCAGAAGACAACGGTGCGGTTGCCGTGCACCAGCACGCGGCCCTCTAGGTGCCAGCGCAGGCCGCGAGCGAGCGTGACCTTCTCGATGTCGCGGCCCTTGCGCACCATGTCGGCCACCGAGTCGCCGTGGTCGACGCGGATCACGTCCTGCTCGATGATCGGTCCCGCGTCGAGGTCCGCGGTGACGTAGTGGCAGGTCGCGCCGACCAGCTTCACGCCACGCGTGTGGGCTTGGTGGTAGGGCCTGGCACCGATGAACGACGGCAGGAAGCTGTGGTGGATGTTGATCGCCCGCCCGGCCCAGGCCGCGCACAGCTCGGGCGGCAGGATCTGCATGAACCGTGCGAGCACAACCGCATGGGGATCGTGCTCGTCGACGAGCTTGGCCACCTCGGCGAACGCGGCCACCTTGTCGCCGGTGAACGGCACGTGGTGGAACGGAATCCCGTGCGCTCTGGTGATGTCGCCAAGCACCTCGTGGTTGCCGATCACGGCACGGACGTCGGCGTCCAGCTCGCCGGAGGCGACCCTGCCGAGCAGGTCATACAGGCAGTGGCCCTCCCGCGACACCATAAGCACGACCCTGGGGCGTTCGCCGGTGTCGTCAACGCGCCAGTTCGACTCCGCGCCAAACGACCTGGCGACCCCGGCGAAGCGCGCCCGCAGCTCGTCCACGTCGAAGGGCAGTGAGTCGGCGAGCACGACCTGGCGGGTGAAGAACCAGCCGGTGTCCGGATCGGTGTGGTAGGCGGCCTCGACGATCCACCCGCCTGCCTCGGCGAGGAACGAGGCGATCCGGGCGACGATCCCGGTGCGGTCCGGGCAGCCGAAGGTGATCACGTACTGGCGTTGCTGGGGCACGGTTTCCCATTCTCACGGGTCCCGCTCACGGGGTGGTGCTCAGGGCGGGCTGAGCGGTTCCAGCAGCGCGGTGTCGCCGCTGATCGCGGCGCTGCTCGGCCTACGCCAGAGCGCGCGGTACACCGCGTCGGCGCTGCCCTCCATGGTGAGGTCCGCCTCGAAGGGCTGCTCGTCGAACTGGGGCGCCGTGCCGGGCGCCAGCCGCACGGACCACAGCCTGCCGACGTCCTCGGCGTCCACGAGCACCGTGCCCTTCGTGCTGAACGCCGTCCAGTCCGTCGTCTTGCGGTACACGACCATGGTCAGCAGCTCGTCGATGCCGTCGGCGGCGAACTCGGGATCCAACGTCACCGTGTCGCCACCCGCCGCCAGCTCCGCGTCGATCCGGTGGATTGCGGCCTCGTGTGCCTGGCGCCGCGCCCAGGACCCGATGACGGGTGGGTAGGAGGCGAAGGGCAACCACGCCGGAGTGTCCGGATCGGTGTCGAACGTCGCGCGCAGGTGCGCCCGCTGCACGTCCCACCACGCGAGCAGCTCCGCCCACTCCTCCGGCGGGGCCGCCGCGCGAACGTGCTCACCGGTCGGGTCGGCCGCTGCCGCGATCACCCAGGAATGTACCCGGGCAATGTGCCGGACCAGCCGCTGGACTGTCCACTTGGGACATGAGGGCACCGTTGTGTTCGGTCCGGCCGCCACCGCGGCCGCTCGCAGACCGTCGCTGTGGGTTTCGATCGCCGCGACGAACCTCGCGTAGTCCACGGCGCGAGAGTAGCCGCCGCCCGAGCTCGACGCACGCGACAGCAAGCAATCCGACGGCAAAGGCCAGCAACATGCCCTTGACCGGCTCGCCGGCGAACTGTGTGGCACCGAGGTGGCCGATCGCCACCGCGTACACCGCCCATACGGTCGTGCCGATCGCGTCGAGCACGGCGAAGCGTCCCGCGGGGTACCGCAGGCTGCCGGTCGCCAGCGCGGAGGCGACGCGCCCGCCCGGCACGTAACGCCCGGCGACGATGAGCAGGGTGGCATGGCGGTCGAGCCTGTCCTTGGCCCACTCGTAGTGCCGCCTGCCCTTCTCGTTGCGCTGCAGCCGCCGCAGCGTGCGCGGCCCGGCCCTGCGTGCCAGCCAGTAGCCGAGCAGGTCACCGGCCAGCGCGCCCGTCGCGGCCACCACGGTGAGCAGTGTCAGCCCGGCCAGGTCACCGCCGAGCAGCACGGCCACGACCATCACCGTCGACTCGCTCGGCATGAACGGCAGCAGCGCGTCCAGGCCGGCGACAGCGAGCACAACAAGCCACAGCCAGGGCGAATCCAGCAGATCCGCCAGCACGGCTGTGAAGTTGTGCAGCAGCTCAGCCACGCGCAGGCTCCACGCCGAGCACGGCCTGCCTGGCCCGCGCGGCCAGCTCCCGCCGGTCGCCGACAGGCTCCAGTGCAGGCCAGGCGTGCACGCGCAGTGCCAGGTCCCGCGCGCGGGCGACCCTGCCCACCGAGCGGGCGAGGGTGTCCGTACCCACGTACGCCGCCACGGTGCTCGGTTCGCCGCGCTGCAGGTAGCTCAACGTCACCGGCCGCACCGGTGCGCCCGCATCCAGCGCGGCCTGGAACACCGCTCTCCGGAACGGCCCACCCGGCGCCGAACACCACGTCGTCGCCTCGGGGAACACGGCCACCGAGCGCCCCTGACGCAGTCGTGCGGCGAGGTCGGCGACGCTGCGTGGCAGCGAGCGCAGTGCCCATCGATCGACGAACAGGGTGTCCAGCCGCGTGGCCACCGTGCCCACCACCAGCCAGTGCGCCACTTCCCGCTTGGCGAGGAAACCGAGCCGTTCGATGACCAGCAGGCCCACGATGTCCAGCCAGGACACGTGGTTGGCCACGACGAGGGTGCCGGTCGCGCCAGGAACGCTCAGCCGCTCGACGTTGGTTTCGAGCGTGACGTCGAGCGCGCGGAAAACGGCCGCGGCGCGCTCACCTGGTGCGCCGCGCCCGGCGAGCGCCCCCGCGAGCTCCAGCCCCCGCCGTGCCGTCACGCCGGCAGGCACCGGGTCGAGCGCGTGGACGGCGCAGTCCGGTGCGCAGGGCGACTCCGCTCGGTAAGCGTTCACCGTGCGTCACCGAGGAAGTAACGCAGGTAGCGCTCGTCGAGGTGATCCAGCCGTAGCAGCACGAAGAAGTCGGCCACACCGAACGCCTCGTCGTGCGCGGGCGGGCCGCACACCCAGGCGCCGAGCCGCAGGTACCCGCGCAGCAGCGGCGGGACGTGGGCGTAGCTCGGCCGCTCGGCGTGGGATGGGCCCGACCAGGGCTGGTGCGGCTGAACCCGGTAGTTCGCGGGGGCGGCGTGCCGGGACTCGGCGAGCCGCCACGTGCTGATCGCGGCGCGCCCGCCGTCGGCAAGCGGCACCGAGGCGCAGCCGGCGAGGTAGCGATGCCCGGAAAGCAGCATGTAGCGGGCGAGTGCCGACCACATCAGGTTGATCACCGAGCCACCGCGGTGGTCAGGGTGCACACACGAGCGTCCGGCCTCGATCAGGGAACCGCGCAGGGGCGCGAGTGCGCTGACATCGAACTCGCCGGCCGAGTACAGACTGCGAGTGCGCCCCGGCGGCAGGAGCCGGTAGGTGCCGACCACCTCACCAGTCGGTTCGTGCGTGACGATCAGGTGGTCACAGACGGCGTCGAACTCGTCTGTGTCGAATTGGGTGCTGTCGAGCGCGCCGGGCAGCGCCGCGCCCAGCTCGTCACCGAACACCGCGGTCCGCAGGCGCTGCGCCGCGCGAACCTGAGCGGCATCGTGCGCGATCGAGGTGGAGTAGGCCTGCGTCGGTACCGTGGCAAGGGAGGGCATGGGATGTCTCCGATCATCGGCTCATGTCTTCGGGGGCGCCGAGTGGCCGCTCGGCGCCCCCACCTTGCCGACGATGACAGCCGGGGACGTATAGACACCACGACCTGAGAGCGATCTCAGGGACAACTCAGGGGCAGCCCCTACCGGGCCGAAGGCCGGGAGCCACGGAGTCCCACGGAACCGTCAGCTCGCCGAGCCGCCAGCGGTGCCGGCGACTGAGGACCGGCCAGCCACGTTCGGTGAGCAGCCGCACGGCTTCGGTCCACCGTGCCCGTGGGCCGAATGCGGCGAACGGTGCCGCGGTCGCCCAGCACGCGTCCAGCGACGAGAGCAACTCGTGCACGGCCTCACTCGGCACGTTGCGGTGGATCAGCGCCTTGGGTAGCCGTTCGGCCACAGTGGACGGACGGTCGAGAGTGTCCGCCTTGCAGGACAACGTCAGTGTGCGCGGCCCGTCGTGTGTCACGGTGACCCAGGAGCAGAGCCTGCCGATCTCGTCGCAGGTGCCCTCCACGAGCAGCCCGCCGGGAGCGAGGCTGCCCAGCATCGCCTCCCACGCCGGCAGCACGTCCTGTTCGGCGTACTGCCGCAGGACGTTGAACGCGCGCACCAGAACCGGCCGCGTGCCTGCCAGTTCGAAACCGCCCTGGCGGAAGTCGAGCCGGGGCGGGTCCGCTGCTGGTGCGGCGGCGGCGACGCGTTCCGGGTCGAGCTCCAGCCCCAGCACCCGCACGTCGGGGAAAGCGGTGGCGAGCCGCCGCGCCAGCTCCACCGTGGTCACCGGTGAGGCCCCGTATCCGAGATCGACGACCAGCGGCGCGACAGCAGCCGACAACACCCGCGCGACACCCTGGTCGGCGGTGAGCCAGCGGTCGATCCTGCGTAGGCGGTTCGGATTGGTGGTGCCGCGCGTCGGCGCGCCGATCAGCGTTCGCGCGCGAGCCACTTCGCCGTGAACTGGGCCTCCGCGTCGAGTAGACCCGTGACCTGCTCGGCAATGAAGCCTTCGAGCTTCCCGCCGACGAAGGGGATGCGGACGGTGACCTCGCCCTGGGTGCGCTGGACGCTGTGGTCGGCGCTATCGGGGCTCAGCTCGGTGCGTGCCGTGATCTCCCCTGGCACCCCGCTGACCTGCGCCCTGATGGTGCCCGTGTAGCGCTCGCCCGCGGCGGACCAGGTGTGCTCCCTGCGCACGGTCAGATCGCCCTTGTGCAGCGCGCGAATCGCCTGCGGGAGCTTCTCCGCCGGTACACCCTGCAGCAGGGTGTACCGGACACCGTCGGCCGTCACGGCGTGATCCTGCAGCGTGGCGTTCTTGCCGCCGATCCCGGCAAGGCGCGCACGCAGCGCGTCCGTATCCGACTGGGCGGCGAACACGTCGGCAACGCTGTGCGCGAACGTCGCACGGTGCTCGATACGGGATGCCATGCCAGGGACAGTACCGTTGCCGGTTGTGAGCACTGCGGAAACGCCCACCCAGCACGCCCTGCGCGGGTACACGACGCTGCGGCTCGGTGGCCCGGCGCACCGGTTCCTGATCGCCGACACCACGGACGAGCTGGTGACCACTGTTCGTGAGCTGGACGCCGCGGGTGAGCCGGTGCTGCTGCTGGGGGGCGGCTCGAACCTCGTCGTCGCAGACGCAGGATTCACGGGCACCGTCGTCCGTATCGCCACCACCGGCTGGGACGGCGCGACCGTCGCCGCGGGGCAGGACTGGGACGAGTTCGTCGGCGCGACCGTCGACGCCGGTATCGGCGGACTGGAGTGCCTGTCGGGCATCCCCGGTTCGGCGGGTGCGACCCCCATCCAGAACGTCGGCGCGTACGGCTGCGAGATCAGCGAGCTGCTGCACTCGATCGACTTCTACGACCGGGCGAGCGGTGAGGTCCGCACGATTCCCGCCTCCGGGCTGGGTTTCGGCTACCGGACCAGCGTGCTGAAGGGCACCGAGGCCGGCGTAGTGCTGCGTGTCCGGTTCAGCCTCTACGACGACGGGCTGTCCGCGCCGATCCGCTACGCCGAGCTCGCCCGCACCCTCGGCGTCGAGGCCGGCACCCGCGTGCCCGCCGCCGCGGCCAGGGAAGCGGTGCTGGCGCTGCGTCGTGGGAAGGGCATGGTGCTCGACGCCGCCGACCACGACACGTGGAGCGCAGGCTCGTTCTTCACCAACCCGATCGTCGCCGCGGCCGAGGTACCCGGCGTGCTGGCGCGAATCGCCGATGGTGTCGGCGCCGACGTGCCGGTGCCGCAGTACCCGGCCGACGGTGGGGTGAAGCTGTCCGCCGCGTGGCTCATCGAGCGTGCCGGTTTCGCCAAGGGGCACGCCGGTCCCGGGGGGCGCGTCAGCCTGTCCACCAAGCACACGCTCGCGCTGACCAACCGCGGCTCCGCGAGCACAGCGGACCTCCTCGCACTGGCACGCGAGGTCCGCGACGGCGTTCACGCCCGTTTCGGCGTGACCCTCCATCCCGAACCACTGCTGATCAACTGCGCACTGTGAACGGTCACTCCCGGTACACCCGGGAGCCGTTCAGCTGGGCACGCGGCTTGAGGACGATCTGGTCGAGGTTCACGTGCGCCGGCCGGGTCGCGGCGAAGGCGATCACCTCGGCGACGTCGTCGGCGGTCAGCGGCTGCAGGCCCGCGTAGACCTTCTCCGCACGCGTGGAGTCGCCGGCGAACCGGTTGACCGAGAAGTCCGTCTCCACCATGCCCGGCGCGACCTCGGTGAGCCGCACCGGGTCGCCGAGGTGTTCCGAGCGCAGTGTCCGGTGCAGTGCCGACTGCGCGTGCTTGGCCGAGGTGTATCCGGCGCCGCCGTCGTAGACCTCGTGTCCCGCGATCGAGGTGACCGTGATGATGTGCCCGTCACCGGAGGCGATCAGCTTGGGCAGCAGGGCCTTGGTCATCCGTAGGGTGCCGAGGACGTTGGTCTCCCACATCCACCGCCAGTGCTCCTCGTCGGCGTCCTCGACCCGCTCCAGACCACGGGCGCCACCGGCGTTGTTGACCAACAGCTGGCATTCCGCGATCCGGTCGGTGAAGGAGGCAACGGAATCGGCGTCTGTGACGTCCAGTTGATGCGCGACTCCGGACAGCTCTTCGGCCAGTGGCCGCAGCCGGTCGAGACGTCGCGCGCCGAGTACGACGTGGAAGCCTGCCTTGGCGAGCGCTCTGGCAGTGGCCGCGCCGATGCCGGCGCTCGCTCCAGTGATGACTGCGGTACGCGTGCTCATAGCTGCATGCTGCCAGGTAACGTGGGACAGCTCGCGTGTGGATTCCGCGGCGGGGTACAGGAGGTTGACAGGTGATCGAACGGCGCACGGTCCTCAGAGTCGCCGCGGTGGCGGGCTCCGCGGGTCTGCTCGCTGCCTGCTCCGAACGCACGGGCGGCACGGCCGACGTGGATCCGGTCAGCGTTCCGCCGAAGGCACGGATCACCGTCGACCCCGTCGTCGAGGCCGCGGACGTCCCCGTCCTGAAGCCCGTCACGGTCTCGGTGACCGACGGCGCCCTCACCGAGGTGCAGCTCACCAATGCCGAGGGCACGGCGGTCGCCGGCCAGCTCAACGCGGACAAGACGGTCTGGACCAGCTCCGAGCCGCTCGGCTACGGCAAGACCTACACCTACGCCGCGAAGGCCAAGGGCAGCGATGACAAGGTCGCCGAGCTCGGCGGCAGCTTCGCGACGGTGACGCCGGCGCGCGAGGTGCGGGCCACGCTCAACCCGGTCGACCACGCCGAGGTCGGGGTGGCCATGCCGATCAGCGTGAAGTTCGCCGAGGCGGTCAGTGACCGCACGGCCGTGCAGCGTGCGCTGAGCGTCGAGACGTCCACCGAGGTGGAGGGCTCATGGGCGTGGCTGTCCGATCGGCAGGTCGACTGGCGGCCCAGGGAGTACTGGCCGGCGAACACCGAGGTCAGCGTCACCGCCAAGCTGTACGGGGTGCACTACGGCGGAGGCGCGTACGGCCGCGCCGACGTCACGACGACGTTCCTGATCGGCCGTAACCAGGTCGTCAAGGTGCACACCCCGGAGCACCGGATGCGGGTGTACCGCGACGGCGCCGAGGTGGCCAACTACCCATGCAGCAACGGCCGGGACAACGACCCGGAGCTCAACACGCCCAACGGCACCGTGATCGTCATGACCAGGGAACCGACCGCGATCTTCGACAATGCGCGCTACGGCTACACCAACATCAAGAAGAAGTGGTGTTGCCGGATCTCCAACCACGGCGAGTTCATCCACGAGAACGAGGACAACCGCGCCAACATCGGCAAGGACAACACCTCGCACGGCTGCGTCAACCTGCTCGAAGCCGATGCCAAGGCCTACTTCGACTCGGCGCTGATCGGCGACCCGGTCGAGGTCACCGGCTCGAAGGCGAACTTCCCGACGAGCTCGGATGTCATGGACTGGCTGCTGGACTGGGACACCTGGAAGTCCATGTCGGCACTGTAGGACGGCCAGCTGAATGAGGACCGAAGTCGTCGGCGCCGGTGGCGTCCGGATCGGGGTGCGTGTCGAGGGGAACGAGACCGCGCCGCCGATCGTGTTCGTCCACGGCTGGGCCCAGTCGGCGCGGGTATGGGACCACCAGTTCGCCGATGCCGGCCTGCGCAACCGGTTCCGCCTCGTCGCGCTGGACCTACGCGGGCACGGCGTGTCCGACGTACCCGGCGGCGGCTACGACGATCCGTTGGTGTGGGCCGGCGATCTGGCATCCGTGCTGGGCATCGCAGGGGAACCCGCGATCGTCGTCGGCTGGTCCTACGGCGGGCTGGTGATCGCCGACTACGTCCGCGTGCACGGCACCGCGGGGCTCGCCGGCATCGTGCTGGTGAGTGCGATCACCGAGATCGGCCGCGGACACCCTGGCGGCCGGGTAGGCCCCGCAATGCATGCCGCGCTGCCCGCCGCGCTCTCCGCTGACCTCGCCGTTGCGCTGCCCGCGCTCACCGAGTTCTGCGCGGCGATGGCGACGCGGGAGGTGCCGGGGCCACTCGCGCAGGCGTTGCTCGGGACCTGCCTCGAAGTCCCGCCACAGGTACGTGCGGCCCTGTTCCGGCGGGACGTCGACAGCGCGCGGGTGCTGGCCGGTATCGACGTGCCCACGCTGGTGGTGCACGGCACGGAGGACGCGGTCGTCGACCTCAGCGCCGGTGCGTACGCGGCCGGGAAGATTCCGGGGGCGGATACGCGTTGGTTACCGGGGGTAGGGCATTTACCGTTCATCGAGGCTGCGGGGGAGTTCAACGCGACCTTGGGTCGGTTCGCCGACGATCGGCCGGCCGGCGCCGGCGACAGAAAGGTGATTCGGTGACGATCTCCTGGCACCGGTCGGCTACCCAGCCGCACCGGGTAGCGGTGTTGTCCGTGCACACCTCGCCGTTGGAGCAACCCGGCACCGGAGACGCCGGTGGCATGAACGTCTACATCTCGCAGACCGCGATGGAGATGGCCCGCCGCGGCGTGCTGGTGGAGGTGTTCACCCGCGCCACTTCCTCCGAGCAGCCACCGGTCGTCGAGCTGGCGCCGGGCGTGCTGGTACGGCACGTCCAGGCCGGCCCCTTCGAACCGCTGGAACGCCATGAACTGCCTGCGCAGCTGTGCGCGTTCACCTCGGGCGTGCTGCGTACGGAGGCCTTCCACGAACCCGGTTACTACGACCTCATCCACTCCCACTACTGGCTGTCCGGCCAGGTCGGCTGGCTCGCCCGCGATCGCTGGGGCGTGCCACTGGTCCACACGGCGCACACACTGGCCAAGGTCAAGAACGCCGCGCTGGCCGAGGGTGACGCGCCGGAGCCGCGTACCCGCGTGATCGGTGAGGAGCAGGTCGTCGCCGAGGCAGACCGGCTCGTGGTGAACACCGACGTGGAGGCGGGCCAGCTCGTCGAGCTGTACGGCGCGAACCCGGACACCGTCCGCAAGGTGTCACCGGGCGTCGACCTGCAGCGGTTTCAACCCGGCTCGCGTGCTGCCGCCAGGGCTGCGCTCGGCCTGCCTGCCGACGCGGTCGTGCTGGCTTTCGCTGGCCGGATCCAGCCGTTGAAGGCGCCCGACGTGCTGCTGCGCGCTGCCGCCGTGCTGCTGCGCAGGGATCCGGCGCTGCGCGACCGGCTGGTGGTGCTGGTGGCGGGCGGGCCGTCGGGCACCGGGCTGGAGCAGCCGCAGGCGTTGCGCGAGCTGGCGGTGTCGCTGGGCATCGCCGACCTGACCCGGTTCGTGCCGCCGCAGGCCGGTGCCGCGCTGGTGAACGTCTACCGGGCCGCCGATGTGGTGGCGGTACCCAGCTACAACGAGTCGTTCGGTCTGGTGGCGCTGGAGGCGCAGGCGTGCGGCACGCCGGTGGTCGCCGCGGAGGTCGGCGGGTTGCCGGTTGCGGTGAGCCACGGGGTGTCGGGACTGCTCGTGCCATCGCACCGGGCGGAGGACTGGGCGGCGGCGCTCGATCTCGTCGCGCTGAGCCCTGGCAGGCATGCCGAGCTGGCGGCAGGCGCCCTGCGGCACGCGAGCCGGTTCTCCTGGCAGCGCACCACCGATGTGTTGCTGGGCGCCTACGCCGAGGCCACGAGCGCCTTCCGCGAGGCAGCGCTGGAGGTGGCGGTGTGAGCATCGACGCGGTGATCTCCGGGGCACTCGACGCCGCGGAGCTGACCTACGAACGCAAGGGCGAGGGCGCCTATTTCGTCACCTTGCCAGGGGTGCGGAAGCTGCAGACCAACTGCTGGCTCGTGGCGCGTGAGCACTCGTTCGCCGTGGAGGCGTTCGTGTGCCGTCGCCCTGACGAGGCGCACGAGGAGGTCTACCGGTTCCTGCTTCGCCGCAACGCCAAGCTGTACGGGGTGCACTACACGATCGACGCCGCGGGCGACATCTACCTCGTCGGCCGGTTCGGTCTGGACACCGTCACCGAGGCCGAGCTGGACAAGCTGCTCGGGCAGGTGCTCGAAGCCGCCGACGGCGACTTCAACACGTTGCTGGAGCTCGGGTTCGCCGGGTCGATCCGGCGGGAATGGGACTGGCGGGTCTCCCGCGGTGAGTCGCTGGCGAACCTGCAGGCCTTCCAACACCTGATCCAGCCGTCCACTCCGCATCAGCCGGGTTCGCTGACCGGCGACTGAGCGACGAGGTGTCGCGGAGCGGCTCGAGGGAGGGGGGAGTCGCGAACTCGAGCCGCCCCGCTGACGTCCCCGCCGCATGGACCCGGTGGCGAGGGGGGTGCCAACGGGGCCGGCGGGTCGCAGCTCGGCAGGGGGGAGACGAGCTGCGTCTGTGCCCGCGAGCGACCGGGGAGTGCGTGGTTCCGGCCGCGCGGGTTGGTAGTCAACTTGTCAGACTCGGGTCTGTAATCACAAGACTACTGACTACCCCAATCGGGTGAAATTGTAGGCAATCGTTGACGCACCGCGACATCGTTAACCCTGTCGAAATGTTCATGGCTGAACCGCAAGCATTCGAGTGAATGGCGCGATCTCCGCTGAGACACTGTGAGTAGAACCCGGTCAGGGGGACTCGGCGGCGGGCATTCTGGCAGGCTGAACGCCATGGCCGAACTTGGGACTTTGGTGCTGCTGCGACACGGGCAGAGCACGTGGAACGCGGAAAATCTGTTCACGGGCTGGGTCGACGTCCCGCTGTCCGAACAGGGCGAGGTCGAGGCGCGCCGTGGTGGTGAGCTGCTCGCCGAGTCGGGGCTGCTGCCCGACGTCGTGCACACGTCGCTGCTGCGGCGGGCGATCTCGACGGCGAACATCGCCCTCGACGTCGCCGACCGGCACTGGATCGACGTCCGCCGCGACTGGCGGCTCAACGAGCGGCACTACGGGGCGCTGCAGGGCAAGGACAAGAAGCAGACCCTGGAGGAGTTCGGCGAGGAGCAGTTCATGCTCTGGCGTCGCTCGTACGACACCCCGCCGCCGCCCATCGAGGCGGGCACCGAGTACAGCCAGGACGGTGACGCGCGGTACGCGGATCTCGGCGCCGGGATGCCGACGACCGAATGCCTCAAGGACGTGGTCGCGCGGCTGCTGCCGTACTGGGAGTCCGCGATCGTGCCCGACCTGCGGGCAGGCAGGACGGTACTGGTCGCCGCACACGGCAACTCGCTGCGGGCACTGGTCAAGCACCTCGACGGCATCTCCGACGAGGCGATCGTCGGCCTGAACATCCCCACCGGCATCCCGCTGCGCTACGACCTCGACGCCGACCTGAAGCCCACGAACCCCGGCGGCACCTACCTCGACCCGGAAGCCGCTAAGGAGGCTGCTGCCGCGGTCGCCAACCAGGGGCGGTAAGGGTTCGCCCCCGCAATGTCTCAGACGAGGCCGAGTTCGCGGGCCCGGACGCCGGCCTGGAAGCGGGACGACGCACCAAGCGCGGCCATCAGCTCGGCGACCCTGCGGCGGTACGTGCGCACGCCGAGGCCGAGCGTGCGTGCCGCCGTTTCGTCCTTGCAGCCGGACGCCAGCATGTCCAGGATGCGCGGGACCAGCACACGCAGCTCGGCGAAGTCGGCGTCGTAGCCTGCCAGCGGCGTTGCTCCCCGCCAGGCCGCCTCGAACAGCGACAACACCCCCTCGACCACCTCGGGCCGGGTGAGCACGGTGTAGGTCCTTGCGCCGTCGTGTACGTCGCCGGCCAGGATCACCAGCCGACGGTCGACGATGATCGTCTCGTTGATCTCCTCGGCCGTGATGCGGATGTCGACACCCGTTGCGGCCAGCTCGCGTAGGTGCGCTGCGGCGGTGGGTTCGAGCAGCACACCCGGCCGGTAGATCTTGCGGACCCGTGCCGGTCGGTGCTGTTGCGGAGGCGGCGCGGCGTGTGACCTGGACGCGGCCCAGGTGTAAAGATCGTTGGCCGCGCATGCCACGTCCGCCGCCGTGACGAACAGGTGCGCCGTGCGTGCGAAGACCTCCTCCTCGCCCCGCACCAGCGCGACATCGCTCACAGTCACCTCACAAGTGTGGCAGGAAGCTGCCGATCGGGGACGCCGATCGCCCAGGCGGCCAACGCTGGTGTCATGACAGTGCACTCCACCAACACGACCAGCTGGCAGCTCGGCGACCACACCGTCAACCGGCTCGGCTACGGCGCAATGCGGCTGCCGATGCACCCCGGCGGCACGCCACGCGACCCCGAACAGTCCACGGCGTTGTTGCGTACCGCCGTCGAGCTGGGGGTGAACCACATCGACACCGCCGCGTTCTACGCCTCGCCCACGAGTAAGGCCAACGACCTGATCCGGCGGGCGCTGCGCCCCTACCCGGCGGACCTGGTGATCGCCACCAAGGTCGGGCCGAACGCCGACCTTTCGGGCGAGGCCGGCCCGGACGAGCTGCGTGAGCAGGTCGAGCAGAACCTGCGTGAGCTCGGTCGCGACCACCTCGACCTCGTGTACCTGCGCATCGGGGAGCACCTCGACCGGGGGAGGGGCACGCTGGCCGACCGCTTCGCGGTGCTCGCTCAGCTGCGGCAGGAGGGCCTCATCCGCCACCTTGGGATCTCCAACGTCGGCGCGGCGCACCTCGCCGAGGCGCAGGACATCGCTCCCGTGGTGAGCGTGCAGAACTGGTACGGCCTCGCCAAACGCGACGACGATGTCCTGCTCGACCTGTGCGCCGAGCAGGACATCGCTTTCGTGCCGTTCTTCTCCGTGCACGGTGGGGCGCCGACCGGCACGGTGGCCGATGTCGCTGCCGTGCACGGGGCGACCCCAGCGCAGATACTGGTGGCGTGGACCCTGCATCGGGCGCCGAACGTGCTTGCGATTCCGGGCACAGGAGATCCCGAGCATCTGCGACAGAATGTGGCCGCCGCGGAGATCCAACTGTCCGCCGGTGAACTCGACAAGCTCAACTCGATCGAATGAATCGAATGGGGTGAGTTTGCGGCGGGGTCGACGCAGTGTGAAGGAAATGTGAACTGAGTCTGACCCCGCGGCGAACAGGTGCCCCGCAGGTGTCACAGGCATCACGAGAACGCGGCCGGGACTAGGCCAATGGGCTACTTCGGTGCTTACCATGCCACCGTGACGGCGCCCGCTTCGTTTGCGCTGGCCACCGCCGCACTGGTGGTCGGCCTGACCGTCGGCTACCTCGTTGCCAGGGCACGGCGCCGATCCACGGTGCGCCGGCCAACGGGCACCACGCCGGCTGAGCTGCTCGAGCGTTTCGTCCGCTCGTCGAACAACGGTGTGCTCGTCCTCAACCGCTTCGGTGACCTGGTGCTTTACAACCGCAGGGCTGAGGTACTCGGCCTGATCCGGCTCAACCAGGCCGACGCCCGCGCCCGCAAAGCCGCCGAGCAGGTCATCCAAACGGGTGAAACGCTGGAGATCGATCTTGCCCCGCTCGCGGTGCGTGGGCGCCAGCCCGAGGCGGTGCTCGCCGAGGTCCGGCCGCTCGGCGACGGCTTCACCGTCGTCGAGGCGGTCGACCACTCCGAGGCCGTCCGGCTCGAGGCGACGCGGCGCGACTTCGTCGCCAACGTCAGTCACGAGCTCAAGACACCGGTCGGGGCCATCGCCCTGCTCGCCGAAGCCGTGCTCGACGCCGCCGACGACACCGTCGAGGTCCGCCGTTTCGGCGAGAAGATCCTGCGCGAGTCGACCCGCCTCGGCAAGCTCGTCACCGAGCTCATCGCGCTGTCCCGGTTGCAGGGCGCCGAGAAGCTGCCCGAGCTCAACGTCGTCGAGGTCGACGCCGTCGTCGGCGAAGCGCTCGGCCGCACGAGGCTCGCGGCCGAGTCCGCCGACATCACCGTCACCACCGATGGGCCGAGTGGGCTCCTCGTCGAGGGCGACCGCACGCTGCTCGTCACCGCGCTGACGAACCTGCTGGAGAACGCCGTCGCCTACTCCACGGCCGGGAGTCCGGTGTCGATCAGCAGGCGGGTCGTCGACGGCCTCGTCGAGATCGCCGTCACCGACCGCGGCATCGGCATCGCCGAGGACGAGCAGCAGCGCGTGTTCGAGCGGTTCTACCGCGCGGACAAGGCCCGCTCGCGCGCTACCGGCGGCACCGGTCTCGGCCTCGCGATCGTCAAGCACGTCGCCGCCAACCACGGTGGCGAGGTCCTGCTGTGGAGTAGCCAGGGGATCGGCTCCACCTTCACGCTGCGCATACCCGCGCATGTCGGTACCGAGGACCGGGCGGCAGCGTCCGAGCCGAGGCCGGAGCTGGAACCCGAACCGCTGGTCGTGACCGGGCCGGAGGGCACCGAACAGGGAGGAACAACGCTGTGACCAGGGTGCTGATCGTCGAGGACGAGGAATCGTTCGCCGACCCCCTCGCCTTCCTGCTGCGGAAGGAGGGGTTCACCGCCGCTGTGGCCACCGACGGGCAGCAGGCGCTCGACGAGTTCGACCGCAACGGTGCCGACATCGTCCTGCTCGACCTGATGCTGCCCGGCATGAGCGGCACCGACGTGTGCAAGCAGCTGCGCCAGCGCTCGGCGGTGCCGGTGATCATGGTGACAGCCAGGGACAGCGAGATCGACAAGGTCGTTGGCCTCGAGCTCGGCGCCGACGACTACGTCACCAAGCCGTACTCGGCGCGCGAGCTGATCGCCCGCATCCGGGCTGTGCTGCGGCGTGGCGGCGAGAACGGTACAGAGAGCGAGCTGTCCCCGCTCGTGCTGGCGGCGGGGCCGGTGCGGATGGACGTCGAGCGGCATGTCGTGACCGTCGACGGAGACGAGGTGTCGCTGCCGCTGAAGGAGTTCGACCTGCTCGAGTACCTGCTGCGTAACGTCGGCCGCGTGCTCACCCGTGGCCAGCTCATCGACCGGGTCTGGGGTGCCGACTACGTCGGCGACACCAAGACACTGGACGTGCACGTCAAGCGTTTGCGGTCCAAGATCGAACCGGACCCCGGCTCGCCCCGCCACCTCGTCACGGTGCGCGGTCTCGGCTACAAGTTCGAAAGCTAGGGCGCGGTCCAGGTACCGTAGGGTTTTGTGCGCCTAGGGGTACTCGACGTCGGGTCGAACACTGTCCACCTGCTGGTGGTGGACGCTCATCGTGGTGCCCACCCCACGCCGATGCATTCCGAGAAGACGGTCCTGCGGCTCGCCGAGCAGATCACCAAGGACGGCGAGCTGTCCAAAGACGGCGTATCCGCGCTGGTACGGGCTGTGCAGTCGGCGAAGGACGCCGCGAAACGGCTCGGCTGCGAGGAGCTCATGTCCCTCGTGACCTCGGCCGTGCGGGAGGCGACCAACGCGAGCAAGGTCCTCCAGAAGGTCGCCGAGGAGACCGGCGTCGAGCTGCGTGTGCTCAACGGGGACGACGAGGCGCGCCTGACCTTCCTCGCCGTCCGCCGCTGGTACGGCTGGTCGGCGGGCAAGCTGCTCGTCATCGACATCGGCGGTGGTTCGCTCGAGGTCGCGATGGGCATCGACGAGGAGCCCGAGCTGGCCGAGTCGCTGCCACTCGGAGCCGGGCGCATCACGCGTACCCGCTTCAGCCACGACCCACCTTCCCGTTCGGAGCTCGTGTCCACCACGGTGTGGCTGGAGGACCAGCTCGGCGACCTGGCGAAGAAGGTCGCCAAGCTCGGCCAGCCGGACCGGGTCGTGGCGACGTCCAAGACGTTCCGCTCGCTGGCGAGGCTCACGGGCGCTGCACCGTCGGCCGCGGGCCCGCGCGAGCACAGGGTGCTCACCGACACCGCGCTGCGTCAGCTGATCGCCTTCGTGTCCCGGATCTCCTCCCGCGACCTCGCCGAGCTCGAAGGCGTCGGCAGCAGCAGAGCGCACCAGCTGGCCGCCGGTGCCCTCGTGGCGCAGGCCACGATGCGCGCCTTGTCCGTCGAGCTTTTGGAAATATGCCCCTGGGCGCTGCGGGAAGGTGTGATTCTCCGACGGCTGGACCATTCGGACGGCGCGGACCAGACTGCAACGATGACCGGCCAGGCTCGGCACGCATGACGCCTGGGTTCACACTAGACGCCTGTCGACGACAGCGCGTGTGGATGAGACAAGCAGACAACGGGCGACGGGCACGGTGGAAAGGATGACGCGAGACAGCGACGGCGGGCGGCCGCAGAAGACGGTGGCCGAACTCCTCGCCGAGCATGGTGGACAGGTCGGCGGCGCACCGCGCCGCCGGCGGCGTCGTGCTGCCGACGATGACGACGGGCCGAGCATCACCGACACGGCGCCTCAGGCGATCATCGACCGCGTGCGGGCGGAAGGTCCTCCGCCGCCGGGGATGACAAGGCGTAACGGCGCGTCCGCACCGCCACCCGCGGAGCCGCAGGGCGACGCGCCGGTGCGGCCCCAGCCGCCACGTGCGGTGCCGCCGCCTCCCCAGGGCACCGGGGGCTACCTCCTGCCACCACCGGAGGAGGCGGTGCGACCACCGTTGCCGCCACCCGGTCGCAACGGCATGCCTCCGCCGCCAATGGACCCCCCGAGCCGGATGACGGCGACCCGGCGCGTACCGCCCGCGGTCCCGCAGCCCCCGGCCGACCCGGTTCCCGCGGACCCACCGGGCGGCACGCTGGCTGCCCGGCTGGACGGCCTCGACGGAACGCCCCCGGCGGAGAGCCCCGGGCCGCCGCTACCACCGGCCCCGCCCCCTGGCACCGGTGCGTTCCCGGTGCCGCCGCGCAGGCGCAGGCCACCGCGTGGCGCGCCGCCGCCACCGCCGGAGCCCAGCACCGAGCAGTTCGCCGCGGTGGAGGAGCCGCCGGCGGCGGCCTCCGTCGACGGCGTGCTGGCCCCGGACGAGCCGCCCGCCGGGCTCGCCGGCTGGCGCCGGCGCAAGCGTGACGTGCAGCTGGAGGACACCGAGGTCGGCGTGATGCCCGCCGTGCCGCCTCCACCCCAGCCGCTCCCGCCTGCGCGGCCGGACGACGACGATGAGGGCCCGCCGACCGGGTTCTACGTTCCCGAGTTCGATGCCGACGAAGATGCCGACGAAGCCGACCGAGCCGACCGGGCCTACCACGGTGGTGTCCTCGACGACGACCCGCTCGCCGATCCCGACGCGCAGCGCGGCGACTACGACGAGGACTACGGCGACGACGACAGCGACGGCGACGACTACGCCTACGACGACGAGGACGCCGAGGACCACGAACGGGACGACGAGGAGGCGGAGCCGCAGTCGCCTGCCAGGCAGTGGCTGGCGCTGGCAGGCCAGCTCGCCCTCGGTGTCGTCGGGGGTGCCGCCGTCTGGCTCGGGTTCAACTGGCTGTGGGTGCAGTTGCCGGCCGCGGCGCTGGTCGCCGCACTGGTCGTGACGGTCGGCCTGGTCTGGATCGTGCGTAAGGTGCGGCGGGCCGAGGACCTGCAGACCACGGTGCTCGCCCTGCTGGTGGGTCTCGTGGTCACCGTGTCGCCGGCCGCGATGTTGCTCGTCTCTCGGTAGCACGGTGTGACGATCCCGGTCGGGATGTCGACGGCGTCGGTGTGGCCGCAGCGCGCCAGCGCCGGCTTCGAGCTGGCCTCGACACTCGGCTACGACGGCGTCGAGGTCATGGTGTGGGCCGACCAGGAGAGTCAGAGCGTGCCCACACTGCGCAAACGCAGCCGGGAAACCGGTGTGCCGGTGCTGGCCGTGCACTCGCCGTCCCTGCTCATCACGCAGCGGGTGTGGTCGCCGGACCCGGTGGTGCGGCTGCGGCGTTCCGTGGAGGCCGCCATGGAGCTGGAAGCGAGCACGGTCGTGGTGCATCCGCCGTTTCGCTGGCAGCGCCGTTACGGCGACGCCTTCGCCGATCTGGTCGCCGAGCTGGAGGACAGCAGCGGCGTCCACATCGCGGTCGAGAACATGTTCAAGGTTCGCCCGCCCGGCGGGGGCCGCAACAGCCGGGTGTCGGCGTTCCGCCCCTCGATCGACCCGACTGACGTCGGTTATGCGCATTACACGCTCGATCTCTCGCACACCGCGGCCGCCGGGATGGATGCGCTCGCACTCGCCGAGCGGATGGGCGAGGGCCTGGCGCACGTCCACCTCGCCGACGGCACGGGTATCCCCAAGGACGAGCACCTCGCGCCGGGCCATGGCGGTCAACCCTGCGCTGAACTGCTGGAACGCCTTACACGCAGCCAGTTCGGCGGGCAGATCGTCCTCGAGGTGAACACGCGTACCGCCCGCAGTCCTGCGCAGCGGGCCAGAGTGCTGGGCGAGGCGTTGCTCTACACCCGACTGCACCTCGGCCAGTAACAAGATCAACTCGCGGTGCGGGCGAAGAGCAATTTCGGGGCTACGGGACGTATGGTTTGGACCGTGGAGCCGTTGCGTTCGCCGATTCTCGCTGCCGCGGGCCCGTGGCCGCTCGACGAGTCGTGCGCGCAGGGCCGGACCGGCTACGCCGACGCGAACATCCTGCTCGATGGGGACGGGTATCCGATGTTCGACACTCACGACCCGCGTGTGATCGGGTGCTGTACGGGGTCCGGGCTGCCGAGCGGCAGACCGGCGGCGGAAGGGGAGACCGTGCGCGAGTACGTGACGTGTGGCGAGCAGAGGCACGGCTACCTGAGAAGAAGATCAGCCGAACGGCTTGCCTGCACCGCGTTCTCCCCTCGAGCGCGGGTCAGCAGTTCGTGAGCACCGTCGACTACGAGCCCACGTCGTTCGGCGCGGCGTGCGCGCCGAGGACGCTGGGCGATGGGACGTTCACCGCCGACCTGCGTCACGAATGGTCCATCGGTGGTCACCCGCATGGGGGGTTCCTCGTCGCGCTGCTCGCCAAGGCCGGGGTGGCCGCGCTCGCCGAGCACGGTGAGCCGCCAGCCGATCCGATGATCGTCAGCGCCGAGTTCCTGCGGCCGCCCGCGATCGGGCCCGTCCTGCTGCGCACCGACATCCGCAAGATCGGCCGCAAGGCGACCGTCGTGGGTGTCGGCCTCGAGCAGCGCGGCCGCAGCTGTGTCGAGGCGCGGCTCACCGCCGGCAGGCTGCCGGTGCGGCGCCCGGTGTGGAACGACGCACCTCCGCTGCCTGCGGAGCCGCCGCCGGGCGCCGTGACGCTCTCCGGCGACACGCCGGAGGGCATGTTCCACCTCGCCAAGGGGTGCGATGTGCGGATCGATCCGGCTACGGCGGGCTACCTCGTCGGGCGTACCGGTGACCCGCCCAGGATGCGCCTGTGGGTCCGGCCCCGCGACGGCGAGCCGGATCCGTACTTCGCGTTGCTGGCCGGTGACATCAACCCGCCCGTCGTGTTCAACCTCGGCCGCTTCGGCTGGGCGCCGACGGCTCAGCTCACCGCGCTCGTGCGGGCCAGGCCCTCGCCCGGCTGGCTGCGGGTGCAGGTGGAGAGCCGGTCGATCCAGGAGGGCTGGTTCGACTCCGACGCCGTCGTGGTCGATGCCCAGGGCCGCATCATCTGCCAGGCACGCCAACTCGCTCTCGCCCCCTAACTAGGAATGTTTCGAAGTGGCTAAAGCGGCTGCCGCCGCTTCTGAAACACCTCCTGGCTCCCCTGGCAGAGCCGCGGCTTAGGGTCGGCGCTATGGGAACTGTCGCGGTACTCGGTGCTGGGAAGATCGGCGAGGCCTTGCTGTCGGGCCTGCTGCACGGCGGCCGCAGCGCCGGTGAGCTGCTGTTCACCGAACGGCATCCGGAGCGCGCAACCGAGCTGACCGAGCGTTACGGCATCGCGGGCGTGGAGGTCGCCGAGGCGGCGAAGCGGGCGGACGTCCTCATCGTGGCCGTCAAGCCACAGGACATCGATCCGCTGCTCGACGAGCTCGCGCCGCTGGTCGGCTCCAGCACCCTCATCGTCTCGCTGTGTGCGGGGTTGCCGACCGCGCTGTACGAGCGGCGGCTACCTGACGGCATGCCCGTGGTGCGTGTCATGCCGAACACCCCGATGGTGGTCAACGAGGCGATGAGCGCCGTCTCTCCCGGCCGCTACGCCACCGCCGAGCACGTCCGCACCGTCGCCGAGCTGCTCTCCAGCGTCGGCAAGGTCGTCGAGGTTCCCGAGTCGCAGCAGGACGCGGTCACCGCGCTGTCCGGATCCGGGCCCGCGTACTTCTTCTTCCTGGTCGAGGCGATGATCGACGCCGGGATCCTGCTGGGGTTGCCGCGTGCGGTCGCCGAGCAGCTCATCGTCCAGTCCGCGGTGGGCGCGGCGAAGATGCTCGCGGAGAGCGCCGAGCACCCGGTGATCCTGCGCGAGGCGGTCACCTCGCCCGCGGGGACCACGATCAACGCGATCCGGGAGCTGGAGAAGCACGGCGTGCGTGCCGCGCTGCTGGACGCGATCGAGGCGGCACGTGACCGTTCGGTCGAACTCGGTAAGGCGCACGAGGACCGCTGAGGCAGGTTGCCGTCACGGACCGTGTTGGCAAATTGCCATGATTGGGCCTGACGGCCGTCGCAGGAGTCCCACCAGTCCCGCTACCCTCGGTATGAGCACGTGCGTGTCGGTACCGCCCGGTGGGGAAGCCGAGCGGCACGACACGTGTTAAGGACACGGTGAATGACCTATGCCGCCGAACAGGAAAGAGGACGTGCCGGGACCCCGGCAGGTCCAGTTCTTGACGGTCGCCGAGGTGGCGTCGCTGATGCGGGTCTCCAAGATGACCGTCTACCGTCTGGTGCACTCAGGTGAGCTGCCGGCCGTACGCGTCGGCAAGTCTTTCCGGGTACCGGAGAAGGCCGTGCACGACTACCTGGACAACGCGTACTTCGAGGTTGGTTAGCGTTCATCGGTAGTCGCGAGCCCGGAAGCAGGGCGCTGCACCGCCCCAGGTAACCTGATAGGCCGTTTCGTGTGCTTGCCCCACGCGATGTCGACCGAAC
Source organism: Saccharomonospora sp. NPDC046836 (assembly GCF_040645195.1). Classification (NCBI taxonomy): domain Bacteria; kingdom Bacillati; phylum Actinomycetota; class Actinomycetes; order Pseudonocardiales; family Pseudonocardiaceae; genus Saccharomonospora; species Saccharomonospora sp. NPDC046836. Next base: position 248,886 of record NZ_JBEYXW010000001.1, on the reverse strand, counting down.
GTGAAGGAGCACCTGTGGGCTCGGTGATCAAGAAGCGCCGCAAGCGTATGTCCAAGAAGAAGCACCGCAAGCTGCTTCGCCGCACTCGGGTGCAGCGTCGCAAGCAGGGCAAGTAAACGCGGGAAGTCCACCCGGCGCGGGTGGCATCAGTTGGCTGACACGCGTAACACCGTCCGGTAGATGGCCGGTTAATAGCGTGTAAGCGACGGTTCCGTAACCCTTTCGGCAGGTAGCATTCGGAAGCGCCGCGTCTGTCGAGAAGGCCACGTCGTTCCGCCAGGGGGTCTCATGCCGCCCACAGTCGTCCTCGTCACGGGGGTCGCCGGCGAGCTGGGCAGCAGGCTTCTGACCAGGCTGGGCAACAATCCGGACCTGGAACGCGTAATCGGCGTGGACACGTCGCCACCGCGTCCGGACATCCTGCGCCGCATCGGGCGCGCGGAGTTCGTTCGCGCCGACATCCGTAACCCGTTGATCGCCAAGGTCATCGGCTCCGCGAAGGTGGACACGGTCGTGCATGCCGCGACGACGTGCCACCCCGCGGGGCCTGGCAGGCGCTCGGCGATCAAGGAAGTCAACGTCATCGGCACGATGCGGCTGCTCGCGGCCTGCCAGCGCTCGCCGCTGGTGCGCAAGCTCGTCGTGAAGTCGACGACGGCCGTGTACGGCGCGAGTTCGCGCTCGCCCGCGGTGTTCACCGAGAACTCCGAGCTCATCCCGGCATCGTTCGAGGGCTATGCCAAGGACGCGGTCGAGATGGAGGGCTACGTCCGCGGGCTCGCCCGGCGCCGCCCCGACATCACCGTCACCATGGGACGGTTCGCCAACCTCATCGGACCCGATGTGGACACGGTGCTGTCGCGTTATTTCGCGTTGCCGATGGTGCCGACTGTGCTCGGCTACGACGCACGCCTGCAGCTGTTGCACGCCTCCGACGCACTCGCCGTACTCGAGGGCGCGACCCTGAACGACAAGCCAGGTGTGTTCAACGTCGCCGCCGACGGCGTGCTGACCCTGTCACAGGCGATCCGCCGTGCCGGGCGGGTCGAGGTGCCGATGCCCCGCGCGCTGATGCCCTCGATCGGCAAGGTGCTGCGCGGCGCGCGCGTGGTCGACTTCTCCGCGGACCAGGTGCGGTTGCTGAACTTCGGCAGGGTCGTCGACAACAGCAAACTCAAGCAGACCTTTGGCTACACGCCCCGGTGGACCACCCGTGAGGCGTTCGACGACTACATCATGGGCCGGGGATTGCGCCCGGTCGTCGACAACGAGCGCCTCGCCGAGCTGGCCACCGCAGTGGGCGGTTGGAGGGTGAAGCAGTGACAACCGGCTCTTCGGCGCAGGTGATCCAGCTGCACCGCACCAGGGACGAGACGGCAGCGCGAGAGCAGTCCGCGGCACGGGAACGCGACGCCCCCGTGGTGGCCTTCCCGGGTACCGCCACGGCGGAACAGCAGGACCCACCGAGTGACCCGGTCCATCGGTTCGTCTCGTTCGTGCGGCACCGGCTGACCGGTGACTACACGGTCGACGAGTTCGGCTTCGACGCCGAGTTCACCGACACACTGGTGCTGCCGCCGGTCCGGCTGCTGTACGAGAAGTGGTTCCGCGTCAAGACCTACGGTGTGGAGAACCTGCCGCTCGACGGTGGCGCCCTGCTGGTGGCCAACCACTCGGGTGTGCTGCCGATCGACTCGATCATGACGGCGTTCGCCGTCCACGAGAAACACCCGCGGCACCGGCATCTGCGGATGCTCGGCGCCGACCTGGTGTTCAAGGCCCCACTGCTGTCCACGCTTGCTCGCCGATCGGGGCAGACGCTGGCCTGTCATCCCGACGCCGAGCGGTTGCTGCGGGCAGGCGAGCTCGTCGGGGTGTGGCCAGAGGGCTTCAAGGGCACCGGCAAGCCGTTCTCCGCGCGGTACAAGCTGCAGCGCTTCGGTCGCGGCGGGTTCGTGTCGGCGGCGCTACGTGCCGGTGTGCCGATCATCCCGGTGTCGATCGTCGGCGCGGAGGAGATCTACCCGAAGCTGGCCGACATCAAGCCGCTCGCCCGCCTGCTGGGCCTGCCGTACTTCCCGGTCACGCCGTTCTTCCCGCTGTTCGGCCTGCTGGGCGCCATCCCGCTGCCGACGAAGTGGCACATCGAGTTCGGCGAGCCGATTCAGGTGGATCCCCTCGACCCCGAGGCCGAGGAGGACCCGATGCAGGTCTTCAGCCTCACCGATCAGGTCAGGGAAGCCATTCAGCAGATGCTGTACCGCCGTCTCTCCCAGCGCCGCAGCATCTTCCTCGACTGAGGTTCCCCAAGGTCGCCTTGGGTGACTTTCAGGGGCCCTTCAGGCGGCTCGGCGGCGGTAGGCGATACCGGCGGCGACGGCTCCGGCGACCGCGCCGGCACCCAGCACGGACGGCACGCCGATCCTGGCTGCCTTGCGTCCGGTTCGGAAGTCGCGGATCTCCCAGCCGCGGGCCCTGGCGACATCGCGCAGGCCGGCATCCGGGTTGACGGCCACCGCCGTGCCGACCACCGACAGCATCGGTATGTCGTTCTGTGAGTCCGAGTACGCCGTGCAGCGGCGCAGGTTCAGCCCCTCGCGGGCCGCGAGTGCGCGCACGGCGTGCGCCTTCGCCCTGCCGTGCAGCAGGTCGCCGACCAACCGGCCGGTGTAGACGCCGTCGTTGCTTTCCGCCACGGTGCCGAGCGCGCCGGTGAGTCCGAGCCGCCGGGCGATGATGGCCGCGAGCTCGACGGGCGTCGCGGTGACCAGCCACACCCGCTGGCCCGCATCGAGGTGCATCTGCGCCAGCGCGCGGGTACCCGTCCAGATCTTGTCGGCCATCAGCTCGTCGTAGATCTCCTCGCCGACGGCCACCATCTCGTCGACGGTTCGACCGGCCACAAAGGACAGTGCTTGCTCGCGGCTGGACTGTATTCCCTGTTTGTCCTCGCGGCCGACGACGCGGAACTTCACCTGTTGCCAGGCGAAGCCGGCCAGGTCAGAGGTCGTGAAGTACTTGCGGGAGGCCAGTCCACGGGCGAAGTGGAAGATGGAGGCGCCCATCATCATCGTGTTGTCGACGTCGAAGAACGCCGCAGCCGTGAGGTCTGGTGGTGCGGGCGGCGGCGGGGCCTCGGCACCGTCCGCAGGGGCGACGGCGTCGATTGTGGCGACCTGTGCCGCTTCCATCGCGACGGCAGCCTCGGCCGAGGCTTCGCCGGCTAGCGCGGCGAGCCGTTCACGTTCCCGCCCTTTACCGCGGGCCCGCCACAGTGACACGCACACCGCCTCCACCTGTTGAGTCCGCTCCGGGTGCTGTGCACAGAGTAGCGAGGATACAACTCCTACCGGTGACTATCCGATGCTGAGTCGGTGGGCACGGCAGGTGTCAGAGCAGCCCTGTCGGTAGTAGCTTCGCGAGCCTGCGGACGGCCCGATGCTGTAGTGCTTTCACGGCACCCTCGTTGCGTTGCATGATCTGCGCGGTCTCCGACACCGAGAATCCCTGGATGAAACGCAGGATTATGCAGTCGCGCTGATCGTCGCCGAGATCGGCAATGCAGCGGAGCAGCTCGTCGCTGGTCGTCCTGCTGATCACCTCCTGCTCGGGACCCGCCGGGGAGCCGCCTGCGGGCAGCGCGCCTGGTTCGGTGACCTCGTCGGTGACGATCTCCAGCCGGAACCTGCTCGACTTGACGTGGTCGAGCACGATGTTGCGGGCGATCGTGGTGAACCAGGCGCCGACATCGCGGCCCTGGTAGGAGATGGACGTGATCCGGCGCAGCGCCCGCAGGAAGGTCTCGCTGGTGACGTCCTCGGCGAGGTACCGGTCGCCCACCCGCAGCAGGACGTACCGGTACACCCAGTCGACGTAGCGGTCGTAGAGCGTGCCGAAGGCCGCGGTGTCGCCACGCTGCGCGGCACGCACGAGGTCCCAGTTCTGTGCGGCGGTGGCGTCGACGGCGTCGACGGCGTCGGCGGGTTGGCGGTGCAGGGGTGCGGGACCAGCCGCGACAGCGATGGGCAAGCTCATCGTGCTGCACCTCCTCCGGGCCCGTTCCCGGCTCCGCGTGATCACTGCCACAACGTCGCTGAGCGAGCATACGCGTTGTTACCGCGAAGTAGGTAGTGGCGTTTCCGGTTGTCAGCGGCGACGCGCTCGGTCCTCCCCGAGACGGGGGATCCCACTGGCAGACTTGGCCGATACCGAAAGGGGCTGGTTGTGACCGCAGAGGCCGGCAACGTCGCGGACCTGCTCGCCACCGTCGCCAGTGACCGTCCGGAGCAGACCGCGCTGATCGACACGGTGGCCGATACCGCGCTCACATGGCCGGAAATCGACTCCGCCGCCAGCACACAGGCGCGGCGCCTTCAGGAAGCCGGCCTGCGACCGGGCGACCGGGTGGCATTGCGCCTGCCGACCTCGATCGAGTTCGCCGTCGCGTTCTTCGCGGTCACCCGGGCCGGCGGCATCGCCGTCCCGGTGTCGCCGCAGGCGCCCGACGCCGAGCTGGGGCAGGTGCTGGACGACAGCGGCGCACGGCTGCTGCTCAGTGCCGGCGCCGAGGAACTCGCCGACGGGGTCACGGTGCTGACGCCGGTCGTCGAGGTCGCGCCGGCAGAGCCGCTCATCGCCAGCGGCGGAGGCGAGGACATCGCCGCGCTGATGTACACCTCCGGCACCACCGGCGGTCCGCGCGGCGTGATGCTCTCGCACCGGGCGCTGCTCACCAATGTCGCCCAGCTACACAGCCTGCCCACCCGGCTCGCCGAGCCCGGCGACCGCGTACTCATCGCGATCCCGCTGCACCACATTTACGGGCTCGGCCCCGGCCTGCTCAGCGCCGTCGCCACGGGTGCGACGGCGGTGCTGGCTCCCCGCTTCGACGTGCACAAGGCACTCGCGGCCTGCGCGGCCCACCGGGTGAGCGTGATCGTCGGGGTGCCCGCGATGTACACCGAGTTCGCCAGGCTGCCCGCAGACGAGGTGAAGCAGGCACTGGCGACAGCGCGGCTGCTGGTCTCGGGCGCCGCACCGCTGCGGCCTGACGTGCTCGCCGCGATCCGCGCGGCGACCGGGCTGGCGGTCTACGAGGGCTACGGGCTCACCGAGGCCGCGCCGGTGGTGACCTCGACGCTCGTGACCGGCAACGCCAAGCCGGGATCGGTCGGCCACCCGCTGCCCGGGGTGGAGGTGCGGCTCGTGGACAGCGACGGCACGCCGGGCCCGGTAGCCCTCGACCCGGAGGATCCGGCTGATGCGTTCCCCGACGACACCGGCGGCACGGGGCTCGTCGCGATCCACGGCGACAACCTGCTCACCGGCTACTGGCCGGATGGGGCACATGGGCCGGATGCCGACGGCTGGTTCCGTACCGGCGATGTCGGCTACCTCGACACCGACGGCGACCTGCACCTCGTCGACCGCGCCAACGACCTGATCATCGTCAACGGTTTCAATGTGTACCCGCGCGAGGTGGAGGACGTGATCGCGGCGTTGCCGGAGGTCGCCGAGGTCGCGGTGGTCGGCCTGCTGGACGAGCGCACCGGCGAGGCGGTGAAGGCCGTCGTGGTGCCCGCGGCGGGTGTCGCGCTGTCCGAGCAGCAGGTGATGCAGGCGTGCGAGACCACGCTGGCGCGGTACAAGGTTCCCAGCACCGTCGAGTTCGCCCACGAGCTGCCGCGTTCGCCGACCGGGAAGCTGCGCCGGTTCCACGTGCGGGGATGATGGCTGCATGGCCCAGGTGACCGTGATGACCAGGAACGGCTGCTCGGCGTGCGTCCGGGCCGAGCAGGACGTCGAGCGGATCTGCGGTGAGCTCGGTGTGCCGTGGTCGGCGGCCGATGTCGACTCCGATCCGGAATGGCGTGCCGAGTACGGCGACCGCGTGCCGGTCATCCTCGTCGACGGTCAGGAACACGGGTACTGGTCGGTGGACGAGGCCCGGCTGCGAACCGCGCTGATGGCGCCATAACGCTCCTATTACCGGCGCGGCGCCGAATACTTTGGGTATGAGCGATTCCGACGCGGGCCCGCCCCGGCTGTCCGCCGCCTATGCCGCGCTCGCCGGGGTGCTCGCGCTGGCTGCCGCGCTGGCGGCGGGGCACCTGGTCGCAGCCTTCGTCGGGCGCGGTGCCTCGCCCTACCTCGCGGTCGGCAACTCGGCCGTCGACCTGTCGCCGCCGTGGTTGAAGGACTGGGCGATCCGGACGCTCGGCACCGCGGACAAACTCGTCCTGCTCAGCGGCATGGCCGTGGTGCTGGTCATGCTGGCCGTGGCGGCGGGGCTGTTGTCGCGACGCAGCTCACTGGCCGGCTCGATCGTCGTCCTCGTGCTGGCTGTCGTTGGCGGCGCTGCCGTGTTCACCCGGCCGGATCTGGGGCAGCTCGCCCTGCTCGCCCCGACCGCGAGCCTGCTGGCCGGGCTCGCCACGTTCCGCTGGCTACACGCGCGCGGCCTGCGCGCGGCGGAGGCACCTGCGCTGTCGTCGGCGGACCGGCGGCAGTTCCTCATCGGGGCCGGCGTTGTCGCGGTCGGTGCCGGTGTCGCCGGGCTCGCCGGGCAGCTGATCGGCACCACCAGGGACGCGGAGGGCTCCCGCGTCGCCGTCGGGCCGCTCAACCCGGTCCGCACGGCGCCGCCGATACCTGCCGACGCCGATTTCGCCAAGCTCGGGACGCCGACGTTCCTCACCCGGAACGCGGACTTCTACCGGATCGACACCGCGCTCGTCGTGCCCCAGGTCCGTGCCGAGGACTGGCGCCTGCGCATCCACGGCATGGTCGAGCGCGAGCTGAACCTCTCCTATGCCGACATCCGTAGCCGGCCGCTCGTCGAGCGCACGATCACGCTGTGCTGCGTGTCCAATGAGGTAGGTGGCCCGCTGATCTCCACCGCCGAGTTCGTCGGCGTCGATCTCGCCAGGCTCCTCGGCGAGGCCGGGGTGCGGCCGGGCGCGCAGCAGCTGTTCTCCACCAGCGCCGACGGCTGGACCTGCGGCACCCCCGTCGAGGTCGTACTCGAGCCCGGTCGCGGCGCACTCCTCGCGCTGGGCATGAACGGCGAGCCCTTGCCGCTCGAACACGGTTTCCCCGCCCGCATGATCGTTCCCGGCCTCTACGGGTACGTCTCGGCCACCAAGTGGGTCACCGACCTGGAACTCACCAGCTGGGAAGCGCGCAGTGCCTACTGGCTGCGACGCGGGTGGGCGCGGGAGGCGCCGGTCAAGACGCAGTCGCGTATCGACTCGCCCAAGGGCTTCGCGACTGTGCCCGCGGGCCGGGTCGTCGTCGCGGGAATCGCCTGGGCGCAACACACCGGTATCGAGAAGGTCGAGGTGCGGCTGGACAACGGGGCGTGGCAGGAAGCCGAACTGTCCACAGTGGTCAACGAGGACACGTGGCGAATGTGGCAGCTCGCCGTGGACGTCACTCAGCCCGGTACGCATCAACTGACCTGCCGGGCCACGGACAGGTCCGGCTACACGCAGACCGAGCAGCGCGCACCCGTGGTGCCGGACGGGGCGACGGGATGGCATTCGGTTGTGTTCACCATCGCGACCGGTTAGCCGCGGGTAAAAGCTGACAGACCGTCAGAAAGGGGGGACTGTGACCTCGGTCAAGGCCCTTTACCAGCCGCTTTGTGCCTGCGTTCACAAATGAACTACCGTATTGCCACGCGACTGGCGCGGCGCCGGCATCAAACACCCTCGCGCGCGTCAGGTCAAGGTTGACTTTTTCGATCTCGGTGACAGGAGCCAGGGTGGTGGCACAGCGGGGCAGGCACAACGGAGCCGCCGCGCACAAGCGCACCAGGTCACCCGGTGTGCCCGATGCCGACAACGCGCCCACCGCCGAGCTGCCGGCCGTCGCCGAGAACGGTAGCGACCAGCAGGTCCGCGCCAGGTCGATTCCCGAGGCTGCGGTCGCTCGCCTCGCCGTCTACCTGCGGGTGCTGTCCGCGATGGCGGAGCAGGGTGCCACGACGGTCTCCAGCGAGGAACTCTCCAACTCGGCAGGGGTCAACTCCGCCAAGCTGCGCAAGGACCTGTCCTACCTCGGCTCGTACGGCACCCGCGGGGTCGGCTACGAGGTCCAGGTGCTCGTCGGTCAGATCGAGCGGACGCTCGGCCTGACCCGCCAGCACCGGGTCGCCGTCGTGGGAATCGGTAACCTCGGACATGCGCTGGCCAACTACGGCGGGTTTCCCGGACGCGGTTTCCCGGTCGAGGCCCTGTTCGACATCGATCCGGACCTGATCGGGGTGCCGGTGGGCGGGGTGCCCGTGTCACACCTGGACGACATCAGGCAGGTGTGCGCCGAGCGCCAGATCTCCATCGGGGTCATCGCGACGCCGCCGGCTGCAGCGCAGACGGTGTGCGACCGGTTGGTGGCAGGCGGGGTGCAGTGCATCCTGAACTTCGCTCCGGTGGTGCTGCAAGTGCCGGAACATGTCGAGGTGCGAAAGGTCGACCTGGCTGTGGAACTGCAGATCCTGTCCTTCCACGTGGCCCGCCGGGCGGACGCCGAGGCGGCCGAGGGCCCCGTCTCGGGCAACGGGGCGGTGATGCGCTCGTGAGCATCCTGGCGATCGGGCTGTCCCACCGAACCGCCGACCTGACCACGCTGGAGAAGGCCGCCGTTCCGGCAGCCGAGGTCGGCAAGGTCCTGTACGAGCTGCAGCAGGCGGAGCACGTCTCCGAGGTCATGCTGCTGTCGACCTGCAACCGCATCGAGGTCTACGCGGTCGTCGAGACCTTCCACGGCGGCCTCGCCGGCATCACCGGCGTGCTGGCAAGGCAGGCCGGTATGGAGCCGGCCGACCTCTACGACAACTTCTACGTGCACTATGCCGGCGCCGCGGTGGAGCACGTGTTCTCCGTCGCGTCGGGCCTCGACTCGATGGTCGTCGGCGAGACCCAGATTCTCGGCCAGGTGCGGGCGGCCTACGCCGGCGCCCGCGAGGCAGGCACCGTCGGCCGTGTCCTGCATGAGCTGATCCAGACGACCCTGCGGGTCGGCAAGCGGGTGCACACCGAGACCGGGCTCGACGCGCTCGGCGCGTCCGTGGTGTCGGCGGCACTCGCCGCGGCGGAGCCGCTGGCAGGGCAGCAGGCACTGATCGTCGGCGCCGGTTCGATGGGTGCGCTCACCGCCGCCCAGCTGCGCAAGGCAGGCGTTGCGGGTGTGTCGGTGGCCAACCGCACCCTGGCCAACGCCGAGCGGCTCGCGGTTGGCGTCGCCGAGCAGGGCGTGCCTGCGAAGGCCGTGCCGATGGACCGGCTCGCCGATGCGGTCGCCAAGGCCGATGTCGTCGTGGTGTGCACTGGCGCGAAGGACGCCGTGCTCGGGATCGAGCACGTGACGCCGCGCGCCGACGCGCCGGTGGTGATCTGCGACCTCGGGCTGCCACGCGACGTGGACCCGGCCGTGGGTGACCTTGCCGGTGTCACGCTGGTGGACCTGGAGACGGTGCGCAGGCGGATGCACGAGTCCGGCAGCGGCACCACCGCCAAGCAGACCGCGAGCGCAGCGGGCATCATCCTCGACGAGGTGCGGGCCTACCTTGCCGGTCAGCGCAGCGCCGCCGTCACCCCGACCGTGACCGCGCTGCGCAACCGGGCCGCCGAGGTCGTCGACGCGGAACTGCTCAGGCTCGACAAGAAGCTGCCGGAGCTCGACGTCGACGTTCGCGAGGAGCTTGGCCGCACGGTCCGGCGGGTCGTGGACAAACTCCTCCACGCGCCGACGGTGCGCGTGAAGCAACTCGCCGCCGAGACGGCAGGCACCGACTACGCGAACGCGCTGCGCGAGCTGTTCGAGCTCGACCCGCAGGCGCCGAGCATCGTGTCCAGCCCGTCGGCAGGCGCCAAACACGAGCAGATCGACGGTGACAAGCGTGGCTGAACGTCCCATTCGTATTGGTACGCGCGGGAGCAAGCTCGCCCTCGCACAGACCGGCACCATCGCGCGCACGCTCGAGGAGGCGGGCCAGCGTGTCGAGATCGTCACGGTCTCCACGCCGGGCGACCGGTCGAGCGCGCCGATCGCCGAGATCGGCATCGGCGTGTTCACCTCTGCGCTGCGCGAGGCGTTGCTGAACAAGCAGGTCGACGTCGCCGTGCACTCCTACAAGGACCTGCCGACGGCGCCGGAGCCCGGGATCGCGCTGGCTGCCGTGCCGTTGCGCGAGGACCCGCGGGACGCGCTGATCGCCAGGGACGGGCTCACGCTGGGGGAGCTGCCGGCCGGGTCGGTCGTCGGTACCGGTTCGCCGCGGCGGATCGCGCAGCTGCGCGCGCTCGGGCTCGGGCTGGAGGTGGTCCCGATCCGCGGCAACATCGACACGCGGCTGGGCAAGGTGACCTCCGGTGAGCTGGATGCCGTTGTGCTCGCGCGTGCCGGCCTTTCGCGGCTCGGGCTGCTCGACGTGATCACCGAGACGCTCGACCCGATCCAGATGCTGCCGGCCCCCGCGCAGGGTGCGCTGGCTGTTGAGACCCGCGTCGACGACGTGGACACCGAACACCTGCTTCAGTCCATTATGGATGATGAAGCGACACGGGTCGCGGCGGCGGCCGAGCGGGCCATGTTGGCCGCGCTCGAAGCCGGTTGCAGCGCGCCCGTCGGCGCACTGGCCGATGTAGTGGAGGACCTGGATGCCGAGGGGGCCGTCGTCGAACGACTCTCGCTGCGTGGCATCGCCGCCACCGGGGTCGAAGGGGACTCCGTGCAGATCCTCCGTGCGTCGGCGATCGCCGAGAAGCACGAAGCCGACAAGCTGGGCCGTGCGTTGGCCGCCGAGTTGCTCGACCTCGGTGCCGGGGCCTTGTCGCGCTGACATTCGAGCGCATCAGAGTACGAACCTCGGCCGCGTGTGTGGTTGCGGCCGACCAAGAGGAGAGACGAAGTAGATGACCCGCGCACGCAAGACCACGGGGCGCGTCGCCTTCGTGGGCTCGGGCCCCGGCGACGTCGGACTGCTGACGGTCCGTGCCCAGGAACTGCTCGCGAAGGCCGAGCTCGTGGTGACCGATCCGGATGTGCCGGCCGGTGTGCTCGCCTTCGCCGGTCCCGAGGCGGAGGTGCGCCCGGCCGTTGGCGAGCCGGGTGACGTCGCCAAGGACCTGACCGCCGAGGCCAAGGCAGGCCGCCTCGTGCTTCGGCTGGTGTCCGGCGACCCGCTGACGCAGCCCGCCGTCGTCGCCGAGGTACAGGCCGTGGCGCGCACCAGCGCCGTTTTCGACGTCGTGCCCGGCGTTTCGCCCGGTGCGGCCGTGCCCGCCTACGCGGGCGTGGCACTCGGCGGGGCGCACACCGAGGTCGACGTGCGCTCCGACGTCGACTGGCCCGGCCTGGCCCGCACGCCCGGCACGATCGTGCTGCACGCGACGTCCAGCCACCTCGCCGAGGCGGCGTCCGCGCTCGTCGAGAACGGCCTCGCACCGCAGACGCCGGTGGCGGTGACCTCCAACGGCACCATCAACACCCAGCGCACCGTCGACTCCACGCTCGCCTCACTGGCCGCCGACGCCGGCGAGCTCGTCGGCCCGCTCGTGGTGAGCATCGGCAGCGCCGCGGGCAACCGCTCGAAGCTGTCGTGGTGGGAGTCGCGCGCCCTGTACGGCTGGAAGGTACTGGTCCCGCGGACCAAGGAGCAGGCGGGCGACATGGCCGACCGGCTGCGCAGCCACGGTGCGACCTCGCATGAGGTGCCGACCATCTCGGTCGAGCCGCCGCGCAGCCCGGCGCAGATGGAGCGCGCGGTCAAGGGCCTCGTCGACGGGCGCTACCAGTGGATCGTGTTCACCTCGACCAACGCCGTCCGCGCGGTGTGGGAGAAGTTCGCCGAGTTCGGGCTCGACGCGCGGGCGTTCTCCGGCGTGAAGATCGCGTGCGTCGGCGAGTCGACGGCCGACAAGGTGCGCTCCTTCGGGATCATCCCCGAACTGGTGCCGGCGGACGAGCAGTCGAGCGACGGCCTGCTCGCGGAGTTCCCGCCGTACGACGACATCCTCGACCCGGTGGACCGCGTGCTGCTGCCGCGCGCCGACATCGCGACCGAGACGCTGTCGGCGGGCCTGCGAGACCGGGGCTGGGAGATCGACGACGTGACCGCGTACCGCACCGTGCGGGCCGCGCCGCCACCCGCCGAGACTCGCGAGATGATCAAGACTGGTGGCTTCGACGCGGTGTGCTTCACGTCCTCGTCCACGGTCCGCAACCTGGTCGGCATCGCGGGTAAGCCGCATGCGCGCACGCTCGTGGCCTGCATCGGACCGAAGACGGCGGAGACGGCGACCGAGTTCGGGCTGCGGGTGGACGTGCAGCCGGAGAAGCCGAACGTGATCATGCTTGTGGACGCGCTCGCCGAGCACGCGGCCAAGCTGCGCGCCGAGGGCGCGCTGCCGCCGCCCCGCAAGGCCAAGCGCGCTCGCCGTTCCTGAGTGGAAAAGCCCCGTTGCTGACGGGGCTTTTCTGCTATCCGGCTAGAGCACGCACCAGGAGGTGCACACCCGTTCGAGAATGGCGACCGATTCGGTGAGCTTGCGCATGGAGCACCATTCATCGGTCACGTGTGCCTGTTCGGCTTCGCCGGGGCCGCAGATGACGGTCGGCACCATGCCCAGCGCCGGCGTCAGCACCGAGGCGTCCGTGAAGTAGCTCGCCGCGCGTGGTTCGGGGTGGCCGCCACCGGTGATCTCCCGTGCGATCTCGGCGACCGAGGCCGCCCACTCGTCGCCGGGTTCGGTCCACACCGGCGGCAGGTCGACCAGCGGCGCGAGGCGCACCTCATCGCCCGCGTGTGCGGCGAGGCCAGCCAGCACCGCACCGTGGTCCTGCCCGGCGACGGTACGCACGTCGAGGGTGGCCTCGGCGCTGTCGGGTACGGAGTTGGTGTTGAGCCCGCCGTGGAAGGTGCCCACGTTGAGCGTCGGGCCGCCCAGCACCGGGTGCGGCTTGGTGTCGAAGGCGTAGGACTCCCACCGCGTCACCGCCCTGGCGAGCTTGTACACGGCGTTGTCGCCGAGCTGCGGCATCGAACCGTGCGCGGTCACGCCCCGCGCACGCGCCGAGAGCCAGAGCGCACCCTTGTGGCCGTGTAGCACGGTGTTGCCGGTCGGCTCGGTGATCAGCAGCGGTCCGCTCGGTCTGCCCGTCAGCGACTCGGCGGCATGCCGGGCGCCGGCCGAGCCGGTCTCCTCGGCGGCAGTGAGCACGAGCCGCATGCCTGCGCGCCGTGGCCTGCCCCCCGCGACCGTGCATGCCGCGGACACGATCGCCGCGACACCACCCTTCATGTCACTCGTGCCGCGGCCGTGCAGGCGGTCGCCGTCCGGTTCGGCGTCGAACGGATCGTGCTGCCACTGCGCCGTGCCGAGGGGCACGGTGTCGACGTGCCCCGATAGGCACAGCGGCGGCGTGTCCAGATCGGTGTGCCACTCGGCGACGAGGGTGCCCCGGCCGGGCTCGTGCTCGGACACGGTCACGGCGAACCCGGCGTTCTCCAGCAGGGGCGCCACCACCGCCAGCGCGGCACTCTCGGCGTGGCCGATCGTGTCGATGGCCACGAGCTCCCGGGTCAGCCTCAGTACGTCGATGCTCATGGGCGTTCCTGCTCGCGCATACCGCCTCCGGTGTCGAGTCCCGTACTTGCAGGGTAGGGGTGATGGCGAGGTTGCGGGACCGTGCTGAGCGAGTAGAAGTGCTCCCCAAGGCCACCTTGGTTGCGTTCAACGCAACCAAGGTGGCCTTGGGGGACCTTCAAGGCGCAGCGAATGGGACTTTCGCGGCGGAGTAGCGTCAACAGGGTGTTTCCTGAGCATCGGCCCCGGCGGTTGCGGGGTACGGCGGCCATGCGACGTCTGGTCAGCGAGACCACGCTGCGGCCGCGCCAGCTGATCCTGCCCATGTTCGTGGCCGAGGGCGCCGACTCGCCGCGCCCGATCTCCAGCATGCCGGGCGTCGTCCAGCACAGCAGGGACTCGCTGCGCAAGGCCGCGGTCGAGGCCGTGCGCGCTGGTGTCGGCGGGCTGATGATCTTCGGCGTCCCCACCACGCGCGACGCGGTCGGCTCGGGGGCGACCGACGAGAACGGCATCCTCAATGTCGCCCTGCGTGAGCTGCGGGCCGAACTCGGTGACGACACGGTGCTGATGGCCGACACGTGTCTTGACGAGTTCACCGACCACGGTCACTGCGGGGTGCTCGATGCCGAGGGCAGGGTGGACAACGACGCGACGCTGGATCGGTACGCCGAGATGGCACTGGCCCAGGCCGCCGCGGGAGCCCATCTGCTCGGGCCGAGCGGCATGATGGACGGCCAGGTCGGCGTGATCCGGCGTGCGCTCGACGACGCCGACTACTCCGAGGTGGGCATCCTCGCCTACTCCGCGAAGTACGCGAGCGCGTTCTACGGACCGTTCCGCGAGGCCGTCGACTCGCAGCTGAAGGGAGACCGCAAGACCTACCAGCAGGACCCCGGCAACGCCCGCGAGGCGCTGCGGGAGATCGAGCTGGACATCGCCGAGGGTGCCGACGCGATCATGGTCAAGCCGGCTCTGTCCTACCTGGACGTCATCAGCGCGGCAGCCGAGGCCTCACCGGTCCCCGTTGCCGCGTACAACATCTCCGGCGAGTACGCGATGGTCGAGGCGGCCGTCGCGAACGGCTGGCTCGAACGGCAGCGCACGGTGCTCGAGGTGCTCACCTCGATTCGCCGCGCGGGCGCCGACATGATCCTCACGTACTGGGCGGCCGAGGCGGCTGCCTGGCTGGATTAGAGTGCGCAACCGTGACTGACTCAGACGAATCGGACGAGCAGCGGCCAGCGAAGGCGCTGCCGCCCGCAGCGCCACTGCCGGACGGGGACCCCACGCGAGTGCACCCGCCGACGGCGGTGACGGTGTCCTTCGGGCTGTGGCTGCTCGCCGGGCTCGTGCTCATCCTCGGATTCGGGCTGACGTTGACGGCCCGGCAGCAGATCATCGACACGCTGATCGAGATGAACAACGACCAGCGGATCACCAACGACCAGATCGCCTCGGGCACCACCTCGCTGCTGTGGACCCTGTTCGTCGGCGCGATCGTGTTCGGGGTGCTGTTCGGGCTGTTCGCCTACAAGACGCGGGAGGGCACCCGCTCGGCGCGCACCGTGCTCACCGTGCTGGCCGCGGTCGTCCTGATCTTCCAGGTGGTGCTGTTCTCCAACCTGGTCACGCTCGCGTCCGCGTTGGTCACGATCGTCGCCACGGTGCTGTTGTACCTGCCGAACGTGCAGGGCTACTTCGCGAAGCCGTCGAAGGCGCTGTGACCACGCAGCTGTACGCCGAGCCGGGAGCGAGCCGGCGGCCACTGCTGTACGGGCCGCTGTTCGCGCTCGCCGGCTTGGGGGTCGAGCTGCTGATCGGCGACCGCCCGCACACCGTGATGTGGGTGATCGTCGGCCTCGGCCTGCTGTGGCTCACGGCGGTGTGGGTATTCGCCCGGCGCCGTTTCCTCGTCGTCCGCGTCACCACCACCCACCTGACGCAGGGGCGAGAACACCTGAAGATCGCCGACATCGCCGCCCTGCCGGACGGCGAGGCACCGGCAGGCGCCAGGGTGCTCGGCGGGGGCGTCAGCGTGCCGCGCAAGTACGCGGAGGTGCCGGTGCGGCTGGCCGACGGGACGGTCGTGCTGGCGTGGGCGAGCGACGCCGACGCGTTGCGTGCCGCGCTGCGGAAGGCCAGGAAGTCATCGAAGCAATGAAGGCACAGGGTGCCCTCACCGCGGCCACACCCGGTGCTGCGAAAATCCTCGGCGTGAGCGACGTCGTCTGGCCCGCGGTGCCCGGTTACTCGAACAAGCCGCTACACCAGCCGTGGCGGGTTCTCGTCGCGGTCGCCGAGTGTCTGGTGGCCGCGCTCTCGGTCTGGGGCGCGCTCGCCTGCTGGGCGGCGTCGCAGACCACGGTCTCGGTCCGGCTCGACGACGGCACCCAACTGGTCTCCTACATCTACGCAGGCAACTGGGTCGGTCTGGCCATCGGCCTTGCCGGGCTCGCCGGGATCCTCGTGCTGGACGCCGTCCGCCAGTTCTCCCTCGGTGTGCGCACTCGCCGTCGCAAGTACCGCAAGTCACGCGAGAACGGGCAGGCCGCAGCCGCCTGAGCCGGCTTTGCGAGACTGGCAGCCGTGACAGGAGTCGAGCAGTCCAAGTCATGGTTCGGGCGGGCCTCCGCGGCCACGCCCGGCGGTGTCAACTCGCCGGTCCGCGCGTTCGCGGCGGTGGGCGGCACGCCCCGCTTCATGGTGCGCGGCGAGGGACCGCACCTGTGGGATGCCGACGGCAACCGCTACGTCGACCTGGTGTCGTCGTGGGGGCCCATGATCCTGGGCCACGCACACCCCGACGTGGTGCGGGCGGCGCAGGATGCAGCGACGTCCGGCCTGTCGTTCGGCACACCGACCACGGGTGAGGTCGAGCTGGCCGAGGAGATCATCCGCCGGGTCGAGCCGGTCGAGCAGGTGCGCCTGGTCAACTCCGGCACCGAGGCGACGATGAGCGCCATCCGGCTGGCCCGTGGGTTCACCGGCCGCAGCAAGATCATCAAGTTCGCCGGGTGCTACCACGGCCACGTCGATGCGCTGCTGGCCCAAGCTGGCTCCGGCGTCGCGACGCTGGGCCTGCCGACCTCGCCGGGTGTCACCGGCGCGCAGGCCGCGGACACGCTCGTCCTGCCCTACAACGACATCGACGCGGTGCGGAAGTCCTTTGCGGACAACCCCGACTCGATCGCCGCGATCATCACCGAGGCCGCGGCAGGCAACATGGGTGCGGTGGCGCCGCTGCACGACTTCAACGCCCAGCTGCGCGAACTCGCCAACGCGCACGGTGCCCTGCTGATCATGGACGAGGTCATGACCGGTTTCCGGGTGTCGGCCGCCGGCTGGTACGGCCTGGAGGGCGTTGCCGGCGACCTCTACACGTTCGGCAAGGTCATGTCCGGCGGGCTGCCCGCCGCCGCGTTCGGTGGCCGCGCCGACGTGATGGCCAGGCTCGCGCCGAGCGGCCCCGTCTACCAGGCTGGCACGTTGTCCGGTAACCCGGTCGCGGTCGCGGCGGGCCTGGCGACCCTGCGGGCTGCGGGGGAGCCGGTCTACCAGGCGCTGGACGCCAACGCGCGACGGCTCGGCACGCTGTTCGGCGAGGCACTGACCGCCGCCGGTGTCGCCCACACCGTGGCGTTCGCGGGCAACCTGGTGAGCGTGTTCTTCACCGACCGGCCCGTGCACGACTACGCGGCCGCCGCGGCCAGCGAGACGTGGCGCTTCCCGCCCTTCTTCCACGCACTGCTCGACAACGGCGTCTACCCGCCGCCGAGCGCGTTCGAGGCGTGGTTCGTCAATGCCGCCATGGACGACGCCGCGTTCGAGGTGATCGAGGCCGCGCTGGTGCCGGCCGCACGCGCAGCGGCTGCGGCGGAGCGGCCATGACCGCGCGCACGATCGTCCACCTGCTGCGGCACGGCGAGGTGGAGAACCCGGACGGTGTGCTCTACGGGCGCATGCCTGGCTTCTTCCTGTCCCAGCGGGGCAGAAAGCAGGCGCTCACGGTCGCCGAGGCACTGGCGGGGCACGGCCTGGTGCACGTAGTCGCCTCGCCGCTGGAGCGGGCGCAGGAGACCGCGGCACCGATCGCGGGCGCGCACCGGCTCGACATCGCCACCGACGAGGGGCTGATCGAGGCGGCGAACCAGTTCGAGGGCCTGCGGGTGGCGGTCGGCGACGGCGCGCTGCGCCAGCCACGGCACTGGCCCAAGCTGCGCAACCCCATCCTGCCGTCGTGGGGTGAGCCCTATGTGGACATCGCCCACCGGATGCTGGGCGCGGTGTACCGGGCACGAGCCGAGGCGGAGGGGCGCGAGGCGCTGTGCGTGTCCCACCAGCTGCCGATCTGGACGCTGCGCCGGTTCCTGGAGGGCAGGCGACTGTGGCACGATCCGCGTAGGCGGCAGTGCTCGCTCGCCTCACTGACCAGCCTGGTGTTCGACGGCGAGCAACTCGTCGACATCGTCTACAGCGAGCCGGCCGGAACGACGGACCCCATGGTGACCGGCGCATGAAACCCCGCAGGATCCTCGCTCTGCTGCTCGGCGCGGTGCTGCTGCTCGCAGGCTGCACGACCGGCAGCGACGCCGTCTCGCGCGGGAGCAGCTTCACGTTCGTCTCGCCCGGCGGCCAGACCGACATCTTCTACGAGGGCGCGGACCGGCAACCGATGCCCGAACTGTCCGGTGAGGACCTGTTCGACGAGACCAAGCAGATCTCGGTGGCCGACTACCGCGGCAAGGTCGTGGTCATCAACATCTGGGGACAGTGGTGTGGCCCGTGCCGCGCCGAGGCGCCCGAGATGCAGCAGGTGTACGACCAGCTCAAGGATCAGGGCGTGCAGGTGCTCGGCATCGACGTGCGGGACCTCGACCGCTCGGCGCCGCAGGACTTCGTGCGCAACCGGAGCCTGACCTACCCGTCGATCTATGATCCGTCGGGCCGCTCACTGCTGCAGCTGTCTGGTTACCCCCGCAACGTCGTGCCCTCGACGATCATCGTGGACAAACAGCAGCGCGTGGCCGCGATCTTCCTCCGCCCGCTGCTTGCCTCCGATGTGACACCTGTCGCGCAACGCCTGCTCCAGGAGTAATAGCCGCGAGTCCCCCGCTCCAGCTCGCGAGTCCCCCGCTCAGGCGCCCGAGTTGCCCGCTCCGGAGCGCGAGTCTCCCGTTCGGACGTCAGCGACCGGCGTGCGCGAGGTGCCGAGACGGGCTGGCGGCGCGCCGCCAGACGTCCAGCAGCCGGGCCGCGGAGCCACCGACCGGGCCGACGGCGTCGGCGAGCACGTTCGCTGCGGGCAACCGTGCGTCGCCCACTGCCTGGACCGCGGCCGCCGGGTCGCCGATCGTCGACGAGCACACGGCGAGCAGGTAGTCCGGCACCGTCAGCGCCGGGTCCGTGCAGCCCACCACCGGCGTGCCGACGGCGGTGATCAGCGGGAACACCGTGCCGGGGATACCGATCGCGACCTCGGCCCTGGCCGAGGCCTGCACGGTGGCGACATCGCTGATCTCGTACCGATCCCACAGCGAGCGGTCCTCCCGCGGGTGCAGGCCCACCAGAATCCGCTTGCCCGCCGCTGCGAGCTGCTCCGCCGCTGTCAGCAGCAGTTCGGTGCCTGGCGCCGCCCCGCCGGTGCCGTTGGGGCGGGTGACGCTGGTGACGACGAGGACCAGATCCGTCTCGGGCGCCCGGCGCGGCAGGTTGTCGGTCTGCGGGGAGCCGACGACCCGGATGCGCCGGTGCGTGCCGAGGTAGCCGCCGAAGGCGCGGGACTCGGCGGGTGAGGACGACGTGATCGAGCGCAGCCGGCCGCGCAGGCGGCGCGCCAGCGGGGCCTCCGCCGGGCCGAGGTAGGCAAGCGAGCTCGCCGCCAGCGGCAGCCGGCGGAACCGCTCGGCGCACTCCACCGGCCAGTCCCCGGCGCCGGTCACCACCAGCAGATCGGCGCCGCGCAGCGTGTCCGGGGTCGCGACCGGCACCGGCTCGCCCGGAGCGATGTTCGACAGGTCCGGCACCAGCTGGGTCAGCTGCCAGCCCCGGCGCGCTGCCTCGCTGAGCAGCGGTTTGACGTGGTAGGTCCCCCATGGCTCGTTCGTCGCGACGGCGATCCGCAGTGGACGGTGCGGGTGTGCCCCTGCGACGCCTCCGAAGACGACGAGGCCGGCGCCGCCGAGGGCTCCGAGCACGGCAGCGCGACGCGAAACGAGAGAACCGTTCATGATCGCCAACGTAGCGACGGCGCGTGAACGGTGCGCGTCCGGCAGGTGGAGATCGGCAGAGTCGCAGGTAGCCCGCTGACTTCACAGGAAACGCATTCCTTACGCTGAGGGTCGTGAATCCGACCGAGCTGGCGATGTCGGGCCCGCTGCTGCTCGCCGCGGCGGTGGCTTTGCTCGCCGGTACCGTCTCGTTCGCCTCTCCCTGCGTGGTGCCATTGGTGCCCGGTTACCTGGCCTACCTCGCCGCGCTCGTCGGGTCGGACGCCCCCGCCGTGAACCCCGACGAGAGCCGCAAGCGTGGCCGCCGGGCCGTCGTCGGCGCCACCGGCCTTTTCGTACTCGGCTTCACGGTGGTCTTCACCGCAGGTGTCGGCAGCATCGTCTGGCTCGCCGACGCACTGCTTCTCAACGAGCAGACCCTGCAACGCATCGGCGGCGTGCTGACGATCGCGATGGCGCTGGTGTTCCTCGGGCTCATCCCGGGCCTGCAACGCGACGTCCGCTCGCACTACGTGCCGCGTGCCGGACTGTGGGGCGCGCCCGTGCTCGGTGCCGTGTTCGGTCTGGGGTGGACCCCGTGCATCGGTCCGACGCTGTCCGGTGTGCTCGCCGTCGCGGCCGGCAGCGGCGGCACCGGCGCACGTGGCTTCCTGCTCGTCCTGGTCTACTGCGTCGGTCTCGGACTGCCCTTCCTGCTCATCGCCGCCGGTGCCAGGTGGGCGGTCGGCGCCACCGACTGGCTGCGCCGCAACGGCCGCCAGGTGCAGGTCTTCGGCGGTGTGCTGTTGCTCGCGGTCGGCATCCTGCTGGTCACCGGGTTGTGGGCGGAGCTGACCGGCTGGCTGCGGGATGCCTTCATCACCAACACGGAGCTCCCACTGTGACGAGCACGCTGAGCCCCGAGCACAAGGAGTACCGCCACACCCGCACGCGCAGCGTTCTCGCGTTCCTGCGCAACACCTGGCGCGGGCTCACCTCCATGCGCACCGCGCTGATCCTGCTCTTCCTGCTCGCACTCGCGGCGCTGCCGGGCGCCCTGCTACCGCAGCGTTCGCTCAACGAACCCAAGACACTGGAGTACATCAGCCAGCATGGCTGGTGGGGTCAGGTGCTGGACCGGCTGCAGTTCTTCGACGTGTACTCCAGCGTCTGGTTCTCGGCCATCTACCTGCTGCTGATGGTCTCGCTCGTCGGCTGCCTGCTGCCCCGCAGTGTCGACTATGTCCGGTCGATGCGGGCCAAGCCGGTGCTCACCCCACGCAACCTCGCGCGGATGCCACACCACGCGCGGGCGGAGACCGACGCCGAGGTCGGCGACGTGATCTCGGCGTCGAAGTCCCGTCTCCGCGGCTGGCGGGTCGTCGAGCGCGAGGAGAACGGCGGCGGCCGCAGCATCAGCGCCGAGCGCGGTTACCTGCGGGAGACCGGCAACCTGCTGTTCCACTTCGGCATGCTCGGCGTGATCGTCACGTTCGCACTCGGCGCCATGTACTCCTACGAGGGCCAGGTGATCGTCCTCGCCGACGGCGACGAGTTCTGCAACGCCGGCATCTACAACTACGACTCGTTCAACCCGGGGCTGCGCGTCGACGGCACGGAGCTCAACCCGTTCTGCGTGCGGGTCAACGACTTCAAGGCGACCTACGCGCCGACCGGACAGCCGGTGGGCTACGAGTCGAACATCCAGTACCAGTCCGGTGCCGATCTCGACAGCCGCACCTGGCGCCCGTACCACCTCCAGGTCAACGAGCCGCTGCGCACCGCGGGCGACCGGGTCTACCTGCTCGGCCACGGCTACGCGCCGACGTTCACGGTCACGTTCCCGGACGGCAGCCAGCGCACCCAGACGATCCAGTGGCGGCCGGTCGACCAGATCACCATGCTCTCGGAGGGCGCGACGAAGTTCGAGCGGCCCGACGTCACCGACTCCGAGCAGCGCCGCAAGAGCCAGCTCGCGATCACCGGTCTGTTCGCGCCGACCGCCGCGCTGCAGGGCAACATCCTGACCTCGTCGTTCCCCGAGCTCACCGACCCCGCCGTCGCGGTGGACGTCATGCGCGGTGACCTCGGGGTCGACTCCGGCCGTGGCCAGTCGATCTTCGAGATCGACCAGTCCATGGTCGACAACGGGCGGTTGCAGCGCGTCGCGCGGGAGAACCTCGGCCTCGGCCAGGAGCTGACACTGGACGACGGCACCCGGGTGCGCTTCGACAGCGTGCAGCCGTGGGTGTCGCTGCAGGTCTCGCACGATCCCACGCAGGTGTGGGTGCTGGGCTTCGCCGTCGCGATGTTCGTCGGGCTCGGCGGGTCACTGTTCGTCAAGCGACGCCGGCTGTGGGTACGGGTGACCCCCGTAGCGGACGGCGACGACAAACGACATACTGTAGTAGAAGTCGGCGGGCTCGCCCGCACAGATCAAGCCGGATACGGCGAGGAGTTCACCAGGATCGCGGGTGACCTCCTGACTCGCGACAGAAGGGCACCTTGATGCCGGTCAACGAGACGTTGTCGCAGTACAGCGACTGGTCCTACACCACGACCGTAGCGGTGTACGTGCTGGCGATGGTGTTCTTCCTCATCGAGCAGTCCTTCGGCCGCCAGGGCAGGCAGGCCGCCGCGCGGACGAAGGAACGTGCCCGCGAGCTCGTCGGTGCGGGTGGTGCACCGGTGACGAGCAGCCCGGCCACTCCGCCCGCGAGCGGAACCACGCAGGCTCCCGGCGGACGGTCGCGTGCGGAGCGCTTCGGCCGGATGGGTGTGGCGCTCACCGTGCTCGGTGTCCTGCTGCACTGCTCGGCGCTCGTGCTCCGCGGCCTGGCGACCAGCCGCGTGCCGTGGGGCAACATGTACGAGTACATCATGGCGGTCTGCCTGATCGCGGTGGTCGCCTGGCTCGTCATGTTGCGCAAGTTCCCCGTCCGGCACCTGTCGATGTTCATGCTGCTGCCGGTCGTGATGCTGATGTTCATCGGCGGCACCTGGCTCTACTCGGTGGCAGCGCCACTGCAGCCCGCGCTGCAGTCCTACTGGCTCGTGATCCACGTGTCCGCGGCGGCGGCGTCCTCGGGCGTGTTCCTGGTGCCCGGTGTGGCGAGCATCCTGTACCTGATCCGCTCGCGGAACGAGAGCAACCCGGCCAAGTTCGCACGGTTCGCGCCGAAGCTGCCCTCGCTCGACGTGCTGGACCGCATTGCCTACCGCACCACCGTGTTCGCCTTCCCCGTGTTCACCTTCGGTGTCCTGTGTGGAGCGGTCTGGGCGGAAGCCGCCTGGGGCCGGTTCTGGGGCTGGGACCCCAAGGAGACGGTAGCGTTCATCGCGTGGGTGATCTACGCCGCGTACCTGCACTCGCGGGCGACGGCGGGATGGCGTGGCCGGCGCGCCGCCATGATCAACGTGGTTGGCTTCGCGGCGACCGTGTTCAACCTGTTCTTCGTCAACCTCGTGACCACCGGTCTTCACTCGTATGCCGGAGTCGGCTGACGCTCGTCGGCGGCTGCGGCTACCGTCGCACATGACAGCGACGACCGGAGGAATGACGCGGTGACCGGACCCATCGATCCGAACGGGCAAGAGCCGCCGCTTTACTCCGAGGCGAGCACGGATTCAACCCAGCACCCCGGCCTGGCCGCTCAGCAGTACCAGCAGCCGTACCCGCCGCCGCAGCCCGGCTACGACCCCAACCTGCCGCCGCTGCACCCTCAGCAGTACGAGCAGCCGCTGCCACCGCTGCCGCAGCCGCAACGCGGCAGGCAGCCCGCAGGCAGCTCCGCCGACCTCACCGGAGCCCAGCTCGTCCGGCGGATGCGGCGTACCCCGCAGTCGGGCTGGCGCAAGGCCGTCTATGTGGGTACGGGCAAGCTGATCAACCCGGGGGAGAGCCCGGCCGACCGCAGGCGGCGGGAGCTGATCTCCAGGGTCAACCAGCCGCTGCGCGGCTGCTACCGGATCGCGATGCTCAGCCTCAAGGGTGGCGTCGGCAAGACCACCACCACGACCACGCTCGGCTCGACCTTCGCCTCGCTGCGCGGGGACCGGGTGATCGCGGTGGACGCCAACCCCGACCGGGGCACCCTCTCGCAGAAGATCCCGATCGAGACCACGGCGACCGTGCGGCACCTGCTGCGGGATGCCGATCGGATTACGCGCTACAGCGATGTGCGGGCCTACACCTCACAGGGCCCCAGCCGGCTGGAGATCCTCGCCAGCGAGCAGGATCCCGCGGTGTCGGAGGCCTTCTCGGAACACGACTACCGGCGCACCGTGGCGTTGCTGGAGCACTTCTACAACATCGTGCTCACCGACTGCGGCACCGGCCTGATGCACTCTGCGATGAAGGGTGTACTCGACCTGGCGGACGCGCTGGTGATCGTGTCGTCGGGTTCGGTGGACGGGGCCCGCAGCGCATCGGCCACTCTGGACTGGCTGGAGGCCCACGGTTACGGCGAGCTGGTCACGAGGTCGGTGACGGTGATCAACTCGGTGCGGCCGAAGGCGGGCTCGGTGGATCTGGACAAGCTCGGCGCGCATTTCGCCGCGCGCACTCGCGGTGTGGTGCGGATCCCCTTCGACCAGCATCTGGAAGAGGGCGCCGAGATCGAGCTGGATCGCCTGATGCCAGGCACGCGGCTCGCACTGCTCGAGCTCGCTGCGACGGTGGCCGACGGTTTCGCGGCCGACCGCCTGATCCGCTGAACCGTTACTTGCCGCCGTCCTCGTCCGGCTTCTTGTGCTGCTCGCCGAGCCGGCGAAGGAAGTCAGGGTCGTCGTCCGGGGCGATGGGGCTCTGACGTGTCGGTACGCCGACCCGTTCGGCGCCGATGACTCGCCACAACAGGACAGCGATGGTGAGCGCGCCGACTGCCGCGAGCAGGTAGAGCATGCTCGCTCCCTTCCGAAGTGCTGCGCCAGATGCGATTGCTGCCCTCGAGGTTAACCCTTTTGCCGGATTTTGGGTCGGAGGGTGCCCAGCGTTGCCGCATGGGCACCCTCCGGCGGTCAGGCGCGCTTCGGCTCGCTGGCGTCAGTCGTCAGCTCAGCCAGCAGCTCGTTGACCTCGGACTCGCGGAACCGGCGATGCCCTCCTGGGGTGCGAATCGAACCGATCCGGCCCGCTGTAGCCCAACGGGTCACCGTCTTCGGATCGACTCGGAACAACGCGGCGACCTCGCCCGGTGTCAGTAGCCGTCCTCCCGTGGTCGCGGTCACTTTCCGCCTCCTTCACACCTTCAGTGCTATACCGGGTGCGCGTCGGGCAAGCTTGCCGCCGTGCCCGGTCCTCAACGGCGCAATCGTTGCACTTCCCCCGCCGGGTACTCGAACGGTTGTCAAAGGGTAAAGAGGTAGTAAGGGGCAAATGGGTCGGTTCGGACAGGTGCCGCCGACCGCTAGCCTCTTTCTCGTGGATCGAGTCGACCGCAAGATCATCGCTGAGCTCCGCGACAACGGGCGGGCCACCTACGCCGAGCTGGGCAGAGCTGTTGGGCTTTCACCGTCGTCGGTACACGAGCGTGTCGGCAAGCTGGAGGCAGCTGGCGTGATCACCGGCTACCACGCGGTGGTCGACCCGGGTTCCGTCGGACTCGGTGTCACCGCCCTCGTCGGCATCCAGCCCACCGACACCGCCTCCGACGACGAGGTGGCGGTGGCGCTCGGTGAGCTGCCGGAGGTGGAGAGCTGCTACGCGGTGGCCGGCGACGAGGCCTTCGTCGTCAAGGTGCGGGTGGAGACCGTCGACGAGCTGGAGCGCTCGCTCGGCAGGCTCCGCCGCATCGACGGCGTCGCCCGCACGCGCACCACCGTCGTGTTGTCGACCCGCTTCGAGGGCCGGCCCAACAACACCGGGCTCGACCTGCCGGAAGGCGGCGGGCGCGGCGGCGTAGCCTCCTAGAACGTGAGTGAACGACCGGGTGCGCACCTCGCCCGCGACCTGAGCCTGTACGTGCTGGCGCGCTTCGCGCTGGTGGCCGTACTGGCCGCTCTGCTGACGCTGGCCGGCGTGCCGCTCCTCGTGGCGCTCGCGGTCGGTCTGGTGGTCGGCCTGCCGCTGGGGCTGCTGTTGCTCCGCAGGCTGAACGGGCGTGTCACCGCGGGGCTGGCTGCGCGCAACGAGCACAGGGCGACCGAACGCGCGAAACTGCGGGCCCAGCTGCGTGGTGAGAGCTCGGAGCGCGAGTGAACGACGCCTGGGTGCGCGAGGCCATCCGGATCATCGAGGCCGATGCGAACCGCAGTGCGGACACGCACCTGCACGTGTTCCCGTTACCGCCGGAGTGGGGCATCGACCTCTACCTCAAGGACGAGTCGGTGCATCCCACCGGTTCGCTCAAACACCGGCTCGCGCGTTCGCTGTTCCTTTACGGTCTGGTGAACGGGCAGATCGGCCCGGATACCACGCTGATCGAGGCCTCCAGCGGTTCCACGGCCGTCTCCGAGGCCTACTTCGCGCGGATGCTCGGCCTGGAGTTCGTCACGGTCGTGCCGCGCAAGACCAGCCAGGAGAAGATCGACCTCATCGAGTTCTACGGCGGGCGCTGCCACTTCGTCGACGTGCCGTTGGCGATGTACACCGAGGCCGAGCGGCTCGCGGCCGAATGCGGCGGGCACTACCTCGACCAGTTCACCTACGCCGAGCGAGCCACCGACTGGCGCGGCAACAACAACATCGCCGAATCGGTGTTCTCGCAGATGCGCTCCGAGCGGCACCCCGTGCCGTCGTGGATCGTGGTCGGCGCGGGCACCGGCGGTACGAGCGCGACGTTCGGCCGCTACGTCCGGTACCGCAGGTATCCCACCAGGATTGCCGTTGTCGATCCGGAGAACTCGGCGTACTTCGGCGCCTGGGAGACCGGTGCGCGCGACTACGGCACCGGGATGCCCTCCCGGATCGAGGGCATCGGCAGGCCGCGCGTCGAGCCGTCGTTCGTGCCCTCGGTGATCGACGAGATGTTGCAGGTGCCGGATGCCGCTTCGCTCGCCGCGATCCGGCTCCTGCGGCAGCGCACCGGCCACTGGGCGGGCGGCTCGACGGGAACCAACCTGTGTGGTGCCTTCACCGTCATCGCCCGGATGCTGGCGCGCGGCGAGCGGGGCAGCGTGGTGACCCTGCTGTGCGATGGCGGGGAGCGCTACGCCAACACGTACTACAACGACGCGTGGGTCGCCGAGCAGGGCCACGACCTCGCCCCGCACCTCGCCGCGCTGGATCGCTTCCTGGAGACCGGCGAGCCCGGCTGAGGTGTTGCGGGGCTCTCAGGCTGCGATCGCCAGTGCCGCGCCAGTCAGCACGGCCCAGGCGAGCATCGCCATGCCGGTGTCGCGCAGCACCGGGATCAGTGCGCGGCCCGCGCCGCCGCCGGTGATGGTGCGCACCGGCACGAACAGCAGCGGCGCGGCGAGCAGCCCGGCCAGCGCCGTTGGGTGGGCGATCCCGAGCGCAACGGTGATCACGAACGGCACGGTCACGAGCACCAGGTACAGCCGGCGGGTGCCGCCGTCGCCGAGCTTGACGGCGAGCGTCCGTTTACCCGCTTCGCGGTCGGTCGGGATGTCGCGCAGGTTGTTGGCGACCAGCACCCCCGTTGACAGGCAGCCGACCGCCACGGCGCAGCCGAGCGCCACCCAGCTCAGCGTGCCGGCCTGGACGTAGACGGTGCCGAGCACGGCGGCGAGTCCGAAGAAGACGAACACCGCCACCTCGCCCAGCCCGGCGTAGCCGTAGGGCCGCGCGCCGCCGGTGTAGAACCAGGCACCCGCGATGCAGACCGCGCCGAGTACGAGCAGCCACCAGGTGCCCGTCGCGGCGACCAGTACGAGCCCGAGTACCCCGGCTGTGCCGAGCGCGGCCAGCGCGGCGCCGAGCACCACCTTCGGCTGCGCGACCCCCGAGCCGACCAGCCGCAGTGGTCCCACCCGGTGCGTGTCGGTGCCGCGGATGCCGTCGGAGTAGTCGTTGGCGAAGTTGACCCCGATGATCAGCGCCAGCGCCACGAGCAGCGCCAGCAGGGACTGCCACCACGAGAACGCACCGAGCTGTGCTGCAGCGCCCATCCCGGCGACAACAGGGGCGACGGCGTTCGGCAACGTCCGCGGCCGTGCCCCCTCGATCCACTCCGCAACTGTTGCCATGCCGCCATTCTTCGCCATGCCCCGATCAACACGGCGGAGGGGCGATCCCGGAGCGGACGTAGGCGGCGGCGACGTACTTGCCGGGGGCGAGCCGGTACCAGCGGTCGGAGAAACCCTGCGAACCATCCACGGCTGTGCCGGTCAGGAAGCACTCGATGCGGACCTCGGCAGTGCTTGCGGCGAAGCCGGCCTTCTCCGCCGCGGTGGTGGGTGCGGTGCGCACGTTGAGCGACGTTCCGACGGTCTCGACCGTGCCCCATGGCCCGTATCCGGTCCACTGGTAGGTCACGTTCACCCAGGTGTTCGTGGGCAGCTGCAGGCCGTCCCAGAACGTCCCATCGGCGAGATCGATACCGGCCGGGTTCTTCACCGTCCGCCCGAACTGGTCCCGCCCGCCGTTGTACCCGTCCTCGTAGGCGGCCTGCGCCTGCGGTTCACCGTGCGGCAGGTCCCGCCACGACTCGCGGTCGTCATTCCAGTGGTCGTCCTTGGTGTTCCACGGTCCGACGTCCCACACCGGCGCCCACTCGCAACGCGCGTTGTCGAGTGTGCACACCTTCACGGTGTAGCTGCCCTCGCCACGGGGTGCGAGCCCGCGCCGTGATGGCAATGCCACGAAATGGTCGCGCTCGACGATCACGTGACCGTTCGCGGTGGTCCCGCCCACCAGCCCCTCGCGTGTGGCGAACAGCCGGAACGTGGTGCCGTACGGTGTGGCGGCTGCGGTGCGCGCGGCGCCGTCGTGCCATGCGGTGAGGTCCACCCCGCGCGGCGCTGTGCCGGGTGTCAGGACCAGCCGGGTCTGCACCGATGTGGTGCTCTCGGGTAGCACCGCGGGGTTGTCCGCGAGGATCTCGACCCATTCCGACCAACTGCCGTCGGCCCGCTGCCCGCGTACGTCGACGGCGATCCCGTCGCCGGGCACGGTTGCGGTGACGGTGTTGACCGCCACGTCCAGCCGCCGTGCGGGGAAGTCGTAGAGCCCGGTCGCTTCCGGTGTCGTCGTCGCGAACGCGATGTCGGCGCGTGGAACGTGGAGTGTCCAGGTCACCGAGCTGGTGGCCCGTGCGGTCTCCGGGCCGAGTGAGAGCAGGAGACCGCTCAGCGCTGTCACCGCGGTCAACGCCGTTGACCTGCGTTTTCTTCGAGGCACGGTCGGCAGCCAAAGCCGCGGCGGGTGGCGTGTCAACGAACCACGACGTAGTGCCGCGGCATGCCAGCCAGCCGGGTTACCCCCGCAGGGTGGTTCGTACCGCGGCGCGGTCGATCTTGCCCGGTCCGATCAGCGGCAGCTCGGAGACGTAGCGCAGGAGCTTCGGCACCGCGGGCCTGCCGAGTTCGGCTCGTACCGCCTCGCGCAGCTCGGCCACCGGCGGCGGCGGATCAGCGGTGACCACGGCGGCGGCGACGAGCTGCCCCCATTCCGGATCCGGCAACCCCACCACACAGGCCGCGCGAACACCGGGATGGCGCAGCAGCGCCAGCTCCACGCTGCGCGCCGGGATCTTCACCCCGCCGGTGTTGAGCACGTCGTCCGCGCGGCCGAGTACCTCGAGGCGCCCGTCGCCGTGGAGGCGGCCGACGTCGCTCGTCCGGAACCAGCCGCCCGCGAACGCCGTGGCGCTCAGATCGGGTCGTAGCCGGTAGCCGTGTGCGAGGACGCTGCCGGAGAGCTCGATGCGGTCACCGTCGCCGAGCCGTACGCGCACGCCGTCCAACGGGACGCCCTCGTAGACGCAGCCGCTGGCCGTCTCGCTCATGCCGTAGGCGGAGACGATCCGCACGCCGGCGTCGTGCGCGCGCTCGCGGAGCCGGTCGTCGAGCGCGGCCCCGCCCAGCACGATCGCATCGAAGCTCGCCGCGTGGGCACCGCCCGCGTCGAGCAGCCGCGCGAGCTGGGTGGGTACCAGTGCGGTGTAGTGCGGGCCGGGGGAGGCGAGCAGGGTACGGGCGGCCGCGGCGAAGGCGTCGGGGTGGAAACCCGCCGAGGTGTCCAGCACCACCGGTGTCGTACCTGCGAGGTGGGCGCGGACCAGAACCTGCAGGCCACCGATGTAGTTGGCGGGTGTGGCGAGCAGCCAGCGGCCGGGTCCGCCGAGCCGGTCGTGTGTCGCGCGCGCGGAGGTCAGCAGGGCACGGGCCGACAGCAGCACGCCCTTCGGTTCCCCGGCGGAGCCGGACGTCGGGATGACGACGGCGGTGTCCGGCTCCGTGGGCTGGTCCGGCCGCAGTGCCGCCTGTACCCGCGCCGCGGCTGGGTTGCGCGGGTCGAGGGGGAGGACGGCAGGGCCGCCGTCGAGTGCCGCGAGTACCGCGGCACCCAGCTCGCCAACGGATTCCGGGCTGCCATCCGTGAAGACCAGCCGCATCGCCCCTCCTTCCACCGCGAGTCCCCCGCTCCCACTCGCGAGTCCCCCGCTCAGGCCCGCGAGTTGCCCGCCCGGGTCCGCGAGTTGCCCGCCCGGGCCGGCGAGTTGCCCGCCCGGACCGGCGAGTCCCGCGCTCGGGTCCGCGACGCCCGCTCAGTAGTAGTACGGGAACTTCGACCAGTCCGGGTCTCGCTTCTGCAGGAACGAGTCGCGGCCTTCCACCGCCTCATCCTGCATGTAGGCGAGCCGGGTCGTCTCGCCCGCGAACACCTGCTGGCCCACCAGGCCGTCGTCGATCAGGTTGAACGCGTACTTCAGCATGCGCTGCGCGGTCGGCGACTTGCCGAGTATGGTCCACGCCCACTCCAGGGCCACCTTCTCCAGTTCGGCGTGCGGGATCGCCGCGTTGACCGCCCCCATCTGGTGGGCCTGCTCGGCGCTGTACTCCTGGCCGAGGAAGAAGATCTCGCGCGCGAACTTCTGCCCCACCTGCCGCGCCAGGTAGGCCGAGCCGAAGCCACCGTCGAACGAGCCGACGTCGGCGTCGGTCTGCTTGAACCGCGCGTGCTCGGCCGATGCGAGGGTGAGATCACACACCACGTGCAGCGAGTGTCCGCCACCGGCGGCCCAGCCCGGTACGACGGCGATCACGACCTTCGGCATGAACCTGATCAGCCGCTGGACCTCGAGAATGTGGAGTCGTCCCGCGCGCGCAGGGTCGATCGTGTCGGACGTCTCGCCGCTCGCGTACTGGTAGCCGGAGCGGCCGCGAATACGCTGGTCGCCGCCCGAGCAGAACGCCCAGCCGCCGTCCTTGGGGGATGGGCCGTTGCCGGTGAGCAGGACACAGCCGACATCCGCGCTCATCCTGGCGTGGTCGAGCGCACGGTACAGCTCGTCGACGGTATGCGGGCGAAACGCGTTACGTACCTCGGGGCGGTCGAACGCGACGCGGACGACGCGCTTGCCCGATCGGGTCTGCGTGGAACGGTGGTAGGTGATGTCGGTGAAGTCGAAACCCTCGATTTCGGTCCATGCGGTGGGGTCGAACAGTTCCGATACGTGGTCGTCATGCACGCTTGGGAGAATATCCGTGACGCCGGATGCGTGGCCGCGGCTCACTCACCCGGGAGAGGTGGCACATGATGAACCGCCGTCTGTCCACCATGCCTGAGGGGGCTCGCTCGTGAACCCTTCCACTGCGCAGGCGAGGGTCCTTGTCGACGAGCTCGTTCGCAACACCGTGTCCCACGTGGTCCTCAGCCCCGGCTCGCGCAACGCGCCGCTGTCACTGGCGCTACACACCGCCGCCGCGGCCGGCAAGCTGACCCTGCACGTGCGTATCGACGAGCGGGGCGCCGCCTTCCTCGCGCTGGGGATCGCCGCGCGCACCGGCAGGCCGGTCGCCGTGGTGTGCACCTCGGGAACGGCCGCCGCGAACTTCCACCCCGCGGTGCTGGAGGCCGACCGTGCCGGGGTGCCGCTGATCGTGCTGACAGCCGACCGGCCGCCGGAGCTGCGGGCAGCCGGGGCCAACCAGGTCGTCGACCAGAACAACCTCTACGGCGAGGCCGTGCGCTACTTCGACGAGCTCGCCGTCGCCGAGCGCAGGCCGGGACAGAACGCGTACTGGCGCAGCCAGATCTGCCGGGCCTGGAACGCCGCCTACGGTGAGTGGCGCTGTGGGCCGGTGCACCTCAACGTGCCGTTCCGCGAGCCGCTCGTCCCCGACGGTGACGACAGCTGGTACGAGTCACTCGACGGCCGTCCGCAGGGCGCCCGCTGGACCGAGCTGCCCGACTTCGGCGCGTTGCCTTCGTTCGTCGTGCCCTCGACGCGGCACGGACTGGTGATCGCGTGCGATGCGGGCGTGCGCGCCGCCAGTGAGTGGGGTGAACAGCACGGTTGGCCGGTGGTGTCCGAAACCGGCGGCCTCGGCCTCGGCGGCACGACGGCGATCGCGGGCGGCGCGTGGCTGCTCGCGGTCGAGGAGTTCATCGCGGCCAACAAGCCGGAGCAGGTCCTGTGCATCGGCAGGCCCACGGTCTTCCGCCAGGTACAGAAGCTGCTCTCCGACCCGTCGATCGAGGTGCTGCTCGTGCGGCCCGACTCCGACTGGCCTGCGCCCGCGCACAACGTCCGGCAGGTCGGGCAGTGGTTCGACGAGCCGACCAAGCCGGCCGATCCCGACTGGCTCGTGCGCTGGCAGCAGGCCGATGCCGCCGCGACCGAGGCCGTGCACCGGACGCTGGCGGCCGAGCCGTGGCCGAACGGCCTGCGCGTGGCCGAGGAGCTGGTGCAGGCGCTGCCGCAGGACTCGCTGCTCGTCGTGGGCTCGTCGAACCCGGTGCGCGACGTTGCGCTGGCCGGCGGGCTACGCCCCGACGTGCTCGTGCACCGCAACCGCGGCGTGGCCGGGATCGACGGCACGGTCTCCACGGCGATCGGCGCGGCCACGGTGCATCGCGGGCCTGCGTACGCGCTGCTCGGCGACCTCACGTTCCTGCACGACAGCAACGCCCTGCTCACCGGGACGGCGGAGGCGCGACCCGACCTGACGATCGTGGTGCTCAACGACGACGGTGGTGGCATCTTCTCGCTGCTCGAACAGGGGGCGCCCGAGCACAGCGCCGGCTTCGAGCGGGTCTTCGGCACCCCGCACGGCGCGGACCTCGGCGCACTCTGCGCCGGCTACCACGTCGAGCACACCCTCGCCGAGACACTCGCCGAGTTCCGCGCGGCGCTACGGCCGCGGTCGGGGCTGCGGGTGGTGGAGGTGCGGGTGGACCGGTCCAGACATCGCGACCTGCACGCCCGCCTCCGCGCCGCGGTCGGCACCGCGGTTACTGGCGGATAGCCCTCTTTCGCCGGTGCCGCGGTCGGCGAATCCTCGCTAGCGTTCGCCGCCATGCGTCTTCCAACACGCGCCGGTATCGGCGCCGTCGCGACGGGTCTCGCGACAGTTCTCCTGGCGACCACGGCTAGTGCGGCCCCCGCCGCCGGCGCCCCCGGGCTCGGCGATCCGTACTACCCTGGCGCGGGCAACGGCGGGTACGACGTCGCCCACTACGACATCCGGCTCACCTACCAGCCGGACACCGACCGGCTGACCGGTACGACCACCATCCTCGCCACGGCCACGCAGCAGCTGTCCAGCTTCAACCTCGACTTCGGGCTCGCGGTCAGCTCCGTGCGCGTGAACAACCAGCCGGCGAAGTTCGCCAAGGACCCCGACGACTTCACCGAGCTGGTGGTGACCCCACGCAAGCCGCTGAACAGGAACCAGGCCGTCACCGTCGTCGTGTCCTATGCGGACGTGCCCTCCTCGATCGTCATCGACGGCTACCAGTCCTGGAAGAAGACGCCGACCGGCGCGCTCGCCGTCGACCAGCCGACCATCGCGGAGTGGTGGTTCCCTTCCAACGACCACCCCACCGACAAGGCCACCTACGACGTGTCGATCGAGGTACCCGACGACGTGTCGGCGCTGTCGAACGGCACATTGGTCCGCAAGACCAAGCAGCGGGCAGGCTGGACGCGCTGGAACTGGCGCAGCACCGAGCCGCAGGCGACGTACCTGGCGTTCCTCGCGATCGGCGACTACGAGGTGGTGCAGTCCACCACGCCGAGCGGGCAGCCGTTCATCAACGCCTACGACCCGCTGCTCGGACCGAGCCTGCCCGCCGCGAAGGCCAGCATCGAACGCAGCCCCGAGGTCGTGGAGTTCCTCGAGGGCCACTTCGGCCCCTATCCGTTCGAGGCGCAGGGCGGCATCGCCACGACCGGGCTGGGCTTCGCACTGGAGAACCAGACCCGCTCGGTCTACGACGCGGGGTTCTTCCGCTCCGGTTCGAACCTCGCGGTGGTCGCGCACGAGAGCGCCCACCAATGGTTCGGCGACTCGGTGGCGCTGGGCAAGTGGAGCGACATCTGGCTCAACGAGGGCTTCGCGACCTACGCCGAGTTCCTGTGGTCGGAGTACGCCGGTGAGGGCACTGCCGACGAACTGGCCGAGTACATCTACCAGCAGTACCCGGCCGACGACGAGTTCTGGCAGGTGCTGCCGGGCGATCCCGGTGCGCCGAACCAGTTCCACGCCGCCGTCTATGACCGTGGCGCGCTCGCTGCGCACGCGCTGCGCAAAGCCGTTGGCGACGAGACGTTCTTCGAGCTCCTGCGCACCTGGCTGGACGAGAAGAAGGACAGCCACGGCACGATCCCCGAGTTCGTCGCGCTCGCCGAGAAGCTGTCCGGCACCCAGCTGGACGACGTGTTCGACACCTGGCTGTTCACCGCGGGCAAGCCGGCGCAGAGTCCGAACGGTGCCGTCACCACGCGCCTGGCGAGCGTGCCGGAGCCGAAGTCGTACGCGCAGCTGAGGCTCACGCACGAGCTGCTCGCCGCTGGGTGAGCGCCGCGGCCGATATGCTCGCTCGCGTGAGACGTGCCCCGAGCGATCGAGCGTTGCGCATCGGTGTGTGGGCGGTGCTCGGCGTCGCCGGCGTCATCACACTCCTGTGCGTAACGCTCGTCTTCGCGGCACTGCGTAACGACCGGGCGATCTCGGCCAACCTCGGTGCCACGAACGCGCAGGTCGACCAGGTCTTCTTCGACCGGACGATCATCCGGTTCGAGACGCCGGACGGTGTGGCGCACAGCCCGGCCAACGGTGTCCTGTACCCGGGCGGGCTCGAGGCGGGCCAGCTGATCCGGATCGAGTACGACACGACCAACCCCGAGCTGGCGAAGGTCGCGGGCCGCACCTGGCTGCTGACTCTGCTGCCGACGGGCACCACGGTGCTCGTCACCTGGCTGATCGCGGGCCCGTTGCTGTGGTGGCTCCGCGCGCGGTCGCGCGACCGCGTGCGGGAAGCCGCCGACCCGCTCACCAGGTAGTCGAGGCGCTCCTCGCCGACGACGACTGAGTCAATACAGGCAGCTCACCCGTTGACGGTTCCAGAGCACCAGGACATGACCTCGTGGGCGACGGCTGGCGCGGCGACGAGCAGGCCGTCGGCAGGGATGGCTGCGCTCTCGCCGTGCTGGTCGAGCACCACAGCACCGGCCTCGATGGCCAGAGCGAGCGCGCCCGCGACGTCCCATTCCCGGTAACCGCGCAGCACAGCCGCCGCCGCATGCCCGAGCGCCACCTGGGTGATCGACAGTGCTGCCGAGCCAAGTACCCGCACCCCCGCGCGTGCTGCCGCGGCCCGCTCCAGGAAGCCGGGCATGCCCTGCCACGGTCCGGTGCGCGCGAGCTCGGTGCACACGATGCTGCCCGCGGTCCTTGTCCGCTCGGGCAGTCGCACCGGGTGACCGTTGGCCCGCATGCCACGGCCCCTCGCCGCCGCGTAGATCTGGCCACGGTAGGGGTCGGCTACCACGCCGACCACCGGGCCGGACGCGTCGACGAGCGCGAGGCTGTAGGCGCACCATGGCATGCCCGCGACGTAGTTGGCGGTGCCGTCGACCGGGTCGACCAGCCAGCGGAACTCGGCCCCCTCGGCGCCCATGTCCGCCCCGAGCTCCTCACCGACAACGGGAATGCCGGGGAACTCCGAGGTGAGCACGCGGCGGGTGTGCCGCTCGAGTGTGCGATCGGTATCCGTGACCCAGTCGAACGGGGAGTCCCTGGTGCCGGGTTGCGCCCCGCGTCCCGCGGTCGCGGTGATCACGTCCGTGGCGTCGTTCGCCAGCCGGCCGGCGACCTCGAGGGCCTTGGACAGCAGGCCTGGTTCCGCTGGTCGCGTCCAGCGGGAAGACAAGAGTGTCATGCCGGTCTAGCGTGGCGATCCCGAGTGTCGGGAACACGACGCGAAGGTGACAAGCCGCCCGCCATTGGCCAACGACTCTCCTGGGTGACGTGACCAGGCAAGAGTTCCGGCGCCGTTGGCCCGTGTGTTACGTGAGCGTGGCCATGGTGCCCGGCAGGACTGGGACAGTGCTGTGCGTGCGAGTCGCCATCGTCACCGAGAGCTTCCTGCCCCAGGTGAACGGCGTGACCAACTCGGTGCTGCGGGTAGTGGAGTACCTGCGCGAGGGCGGTCACGACGTGCTCGTGATCGCTCCGGGCGCCGGACCCGAGCGGTACCGGGACGTGCCGGTGGTGCGTATCCCTGCCGTGGACCTGCCGGTCGTGAACAGCTTGCCCGTCGGCGTGCCGACGCGCACGGTGCGCACCGCGCTCGCGGCTTTCGGCCCTGACGTCGTGCATCTGGCATCCCCGTTCGTGGTCGGGGCGAGTGGACTGGCCGCGGCCCGCCGTCTCGGCGTGCCCACGGTCGCGGTCTACCAGACCGACATCGCCGGCTTCGCCACGGCATACGGGCTCGGCCTCGGTGCGCGTGCTGCCTGGCGGTGGGTGCGCCGCCTGCACTGCAGGGCCGACCGGACGCTGGCACCGTCGACGCATTCGGTGCGCCAGCTGCGTCTGCACGGTGTGCCGCGGGTGTACCGATGGGGCCGGGGTGTCGACGTCGAACGGTTCTCGCCCGCGCATGCCGATCCGTCGCTGCGTGCCCGGCTGGCGCCCAATGGTGAGCTGCTCGTCGGCTTCGTGGGCAGGCTCGCCCCGGAGAAGGAGGTCGACCGGCTCGCCACGCTCGCCGGTGCCGAGGGTGTGCGGGTCGTGGTGGTCGGCGACGGCCCCGAGCTCGCCGGTCTGCGTGAGTCGCTGCCGGACGCGGCGTTTCTCGGCGCGCTGTTCGGCACCGACCTCGCCACGGCCTACGCGAGCTTGGACGTGTTCGTGCACACCGGCCCGTACGAGACGTTCTGCCAGGCCGTGCAGGAGGCGATGGCGTCGGGCCTTCCGGTGCTCGCGCCCGCGGCGGGTGGCCCGCGTGATCTGGTCGAGCACGGCACGACCGGGTACCTGCTGCCGCCCGAGCGGGAACGGTTCGCGAGCGAACTGCTCACCCGCGTCGGCGAGCTGCGCGATGCGGACCTGCGAGCCCGGCTGGGCACGCGAGCGCGCAGGGCAGTGCTCCGGCGGACCTGGCCGGCCGTCTGCGCCGAGCTCGTCGGTCACTACGACGCCGTGCAGGGCAGAGTGCTCCGGGCGGCGTGATGCACATCGTGCAGCTGGCGAACTTCTACGGCCCCCGCTCGGGTGGCCTGCGGACCGCGCTGCACCACCTGGGCGCCGGCTATGTCACGAGCGGGCACCGCGTGACACTCGTCGTGCCGGGCACCCGGTATGCCGACGACCTGCTGCCCAACGGTGTGCGCCGCATCGCGCTGCCCGCGCCGCGGATCCCCGGCACCGGCGGTTACCGCGCCGTCGATCCGTACCGCGTACGTGGGCTGCTGCGGGCCTTGGAGCCCGACCGCCTCGAAGTGTCGGACCGGCTCACATTGCGCGGCATGGGCACCTGGGCGCGCCGCCACGACGTGCCCAGTGTGGTCATCTCGCACGAGCGGCTCGACCGGCTGCTGGAGCAGTTCCTGCTGCCCGCCGCGCTGGCCCGCCGGGTGGCCGATGCCGCTAACAGGCGGATGGCGGCGAGCTACGACAAGGTCGTGTGCACCACGGCGTTCGCACGCGGCGAGTTCGACCGGATCGGCGCGCCGAACGTCGAGCGGGTGCCGCTCGGGGTGGACCTGCGCACCTTCAGCCCCGCGCTGCGGGACGCGGGCTGGCGGCGCACGCTGTCCGCCGGCGCAGACGCACTGCTCGTCCACTGTGGACGTCTGTCGCCGGAGAAGCATGTCGAGCGCAGTGTGGACACTGTCGCCGAGCTGACCGAGTCCGGTGCTCGGGTGCGGCTGGTGATCGCGGGGGACGGACCGCGGCGCCGCGCACTGGAACGCCGGGCGCGGGGCCTGCCGGTCACCTTCCTCGGCTTCCTGTCCGACCGTGCGGAGGTCGCGCGGCTGCTCGCCAGCGCCGACGTCTCGCTCGCGCCGGGCCCGCACGAGACGTTCGGGCTCGCGGCGCTCGAAGCACTGGCATCCGGCACGCCGGTGGTGGTCTCGGCGTCCTCGGCGCTGGGGGAGATCGTGAGTCCGGGGTGCGGGCTGGCGGTTGCCGACCACGCCCTGGCGTTCGCCTCCGCCGTCACGGGCCTGCTCGGCGCACCGGAGGACGACCGCCGCGCCGCGGCCCGCGCGCGTGCCGAGGAGTTCGCCTGGCCTGCATCGGTTCGCGGCATGCTCTCGATCCTCGGCGCCTGACCCGAAGGCCGGCGGCGTAACTCGCAATTACACTCTCGGCATGTCACGAGCGAGCCTGGACAAGGATCCTCGCGAAGTCGCCGCCATGTTCGACGGGGTCGCAGCCGGTTACGACCGCGCGAACTCCGTGATGACCTTCGGCTTCGACCGTCGCTGGCGCATCATCACGGCCAGGGTTCTCGACGCGCGTGAGGGAGAGAAGGTGCTCGACCTCGCGGCCGGCACCGGCGTCTCGACGAAGGAGTACGCGGGCAACGGCGCGTGGTGCGTCGCTGCCGACTTCTCGCTCGGCATGCTGCGCAGCGGCCTGCACCGCGAGGTGCCGATGGTGGCCGCCGACGCACTGCGCCTGCCGTTCGCCGATGACAGCTTCGACGCCGCGACGATCTCCTTCGGCCTGCGCAACTTCGTCGACACCAGGGCGGCGCTCACCGAGATCGCCAGGGTGGTGCGGCCCGGCGGACGGCTGGTGGTGTGTGAGGTGTCGACGCCCACGTTCCCGCCGATCCGGTTCCTGTATCGCAAGCTCGTCCTGCGCGTGATGACGTGGCTCGGCCGCCGCGCCTCGTCGAATCCGGAGGCTTACGGCTACCTCGCCGAGTCGATGCTCAGCTGGCCCGACCAGCGCGCGCTCGGCGAGATCATCGCCTCGGCGGGCTGGACCAACGTCGAGTGGATGAACCTCACGTTCGGCGTCGTCGCGATCCACCGGGCGCGGAAACCGGCCACCGTCACCGCCGAGTGAGAACCGGCGCCTTCCGTAGACTTGCCCGCATGACTCAGGACGCCGAGGTCATCGTCGTCGGAGCCGGCCCAGCCGGTTCGACCGCCGCCACGTACCTCGCCCGCGCGGGTGTCGATGTGCTCCTGCTGGAGAAGACCACGTTCCCACGGGAGAAGGTGTGCGGTGACGGCCTGACGCCGCGCGGCGTCAAGCAGCTCATCGACCTCGGCATCGACACCAGCCAGGACGCCGGCTGGATGCACAGCAGGGGCCTGCGCATCCGCACCGCCGAGCTGACCCTCGAACTGGACTGGCCCGACCTCACCAGCTACCCGCCCTACGGTGTGTCGCGCACCCGGCACGACTTCGACGACCTGCTCGCCAAGACCGCCGTCAAGGCGGGCGCCCGCCTGCAGGAGCGCACCACGGTCACCGGCGCGCTCACTGACGAGCGCACCGGCCGCGTGGTCGGCGTCGAAGGCCGCTCCGGCGAGGACAAGCGCCCGGTCAGCTACCGGGCGCCGCTCGTGCTGGCCTGTGACGGTGTGTCCGCGCGGCTGGCGTTGTCGGTCGGGATCGACAAGCACGACAAGCGCCCGATGGGCGTGGCGGTACGGCGCTACTACCGGAGCCCACAGCACGACGACGCCTTCATCGAAGGCCACCTCGAACTGTGGGATCGCAGCGATCCACGCAGGCCGAAGCTGCTGCCCGGTTACGGCTGGGCGTTCCCGCTCGGCGATGGCACCGTCAACGTCGGGCTCGGCATGCTCTCGACGTCGGCGGCGTTCCGCAACACCGACTACCGGGCGCTGCTGCGGTCGTGGCTGGACTCGACGCCTGCGGAATGGGGCTACCGCGAGGAGAACGCGGTTGGCAAGATCGGCGGCGCCGGGCTGCCCATGGGCTTCAACCGCACCCCGCATTACCGGGCAGGGCTGTTGCTGCTCGGGGACGCGGGCGGCATGGTGAGCCCCTTCAACGGCGAGGGCATCTCGGCGGCGATGGAGTCGGCGCAGCTGGCCGCCGAACACGTCGTCCAGGCACTCGCCCGGCCGGAGGGACCGTCGAGGGAACGAGCGCTGAGCGGGTACCCGAGGGCGCTCGCCGACCTGATGGGCGGGTACTACCGGCTCGGGAACCTGTTCGCCAAGGCCATCGGCAAGCCGAAGGTCATGCGCGTCGCGACCAAGTACGGCCTGCGTGTCACCCCGCTGATCCCGCTCGTCTACAAGGGCCTCTCCGGCTGCTACGACGCCAAGGGCGGCGACGGCGTCGACCGACTGATCTCGTTGCTCGCACGCGTCACGCCCAGCGCCTGAGGACCTTTCCGATCGTGGGATAGCTCACAGTACGCGTGTACTGGGCTCCGGCGTGTCGGTGGCGCTGCCCTTTTTGTGCAGGTCGCGGCGGTGTGAAGCACGTGTTTGGGCAACCAGGTGTCGTTGCGGTCAGGTGGGGTTCTGCCGCTGGGAGTAGCGACAGCGGTGTGAGTTGCGTCCTACACTTAACCCATGCTTTGTGAACCGCTTCACAACTTCTTCGGGAAGCTTGTGAATACTTTCACAAGCTCCCGCCTGCGCGCCTGTCGCGACCGAGGCGGTTGAGCACCGTCGGTAAGGGTGCCCTAACCCTCAGCGGTGTGACCAAGGTCCCTTAGGGTGCCGCCAGAAGTTGCACAGAACACGTCCGTAACGCAGCGGCGCGGAAAGGATGGTGCCGCAGTGAACTCCTCGGTTACCTCGGCAGCGGTGCTGGCTCAGCAGAGCCAGGACGCCGGCATCGGGATCTACCTGCCGTTGGTGCTGATCTTCGTACTGGCGCTCGCCTTCGCGCTGTTCTCGGTGCTCCTCGGCCCGCTGGTCGGTCCACGGCGCTACAACAAGGCGAAGCAGTCGGCCTACGAATGCGGCATCGAGCCGTCGCCGCAGCCGCTGGTGGGAGCAGGCCGGATGCCGGTCGCCTACTACGTCACGGCGATGCTGTTCATCCTCTTCGACATCGAGATGGTGTTCCTCTACCCGTTCGCGGTCTCCGCGGACGCACTCGGGTTGTTCGGTCTCGCCGAGATCGCCCTGTTCATCGGGACCGTCGGGTTCGCCTACGCCTACGTGTGGCGGCGCGGCGGGCTGGATTGGAATTAAGGATCATGGGTCTCGAAGAGAACCTCCCCAACGGAATCCTGCTGGCCAAGCTCGAAGGTGTCGTCAACTGGGCCCGCAAGAACTCGCTGTGGCCCGCGACCTTCGGCCTCGCCTGCTGCGCCATCGAGATGATGACCACGGGCGGGTCCCGCTACGACATCGC
Source organism: Saccharomonospora sp. NPDC046836 (assembly GCF_040645195.1). NCBI lineage: Bacteria > Bacillati > Actinomycetota > Actinomycetes > Pseudonocardiales > Pseudonocardiaceae > Saccharomonospora > Saccharomonospora sp. NPDC046836. The sequence continues at coordinate 207,365 of NZ_JBEYXW010000001.1, read as the reverse complement.
CCGGTTCGGCATGGAGCGCTTCAGCGCGACCCCGCGCCAGGCCGATCTGATGATCGTGGCAGGCAGGGTGACCCAGAAGATGGCTCCGGTACTGCGCCAGATCTACGACCAGATGGCCGAGCCCAAGTGGGTGCTCGCGATGGGCGTGTGCGCCTCGTCCGGCGGCATGTTCAACAACTACGCCGTCGTGCAGGGTGTCGACCACATCGTCCCGGTCGACATGTACCTGCCGGGCTGCCCGCCGCGGCCCGAGATGTTGCTCGACGCGATCCTCAAGCTGCACGCCAAGATCCAGGACGAGCCACTCACTCCGGGCCGCGCCGCCCTGCGTGCCGCGAGTGGGGCGCAGACCGAGCTCGTGCCCTCGTCCATCAAGTACGCCAAGAAGAAGTGATGCGGCATGCCTGACGAGAAGCCAGAAACCGGTGGCCAGGAGCCGGAGGCCGGGCTGGAGCCACGCGATGCCGAGGCGGCGCGGACTGTGCAGCCCGTGGTCGCCGGCAGCGAGCGTAAGGGCATGTTCGGCGTGTCCGGGTCGGGGGACACCTCCGGCTACGGCGGGCTGCGGTTGCCCGCGTACTCGCCGCCGCCGGCCGAACGGCCCTACGGCGACTGGTTCGACGACTTCGCCGACGAGTTCTACGCGGCACTGGCCGACAACGGCATCCCGGCCGAGGCCGTCCTGCAGGTGACCGTCGACCGGGGCGAGATCACCTTCTATGTCGCGCGCGAGCACCTCGTCGCGATCTGCCGGACGCTGCGTGACGATGCCGGTCTGCGGTTCGAGCTGTGCAGCTCGGTGTCCGGTGTGGACTATGGCGTCGACGTTCCGCAACGGCTGCACTCGGTGTACCACCTGACGTCGATGACGTACCGGCGGCGCATCCGGCTCGAGGTGACGCTCGACGTCGGCGATCCGCATGTGCCATCCATTGTGGACGTCTACCCGACGGCCGACTGGCACGAGCGCGAGACGTGGGACATGCTCGGGATCGTCTACGACGGTCACCCGGCACTCACCCGGATCCTGATGCCGGACGACTGGGACGGTCACCCGCAGCGCAAGGACTACCCGCTCGGCGGAATCCCGGTGGAGTACAAGGGCGCGGAGATCCCGCCGCCGGATCAGCGGAGGTCGTACTCATGACGCCGAAGCACTCATTCCCGCTGGAGGCGAAATGAACTCTGCGAGCGATCACGTAGCCGACACCACGGCCGATTCCTACGCCGAGCACCGGGACACCACCGAGGGCCGGGTCTACACGGTCAGCGGCGGTGACTGGGAAGACGTCCTCTCCGACGCGACGCACGACGAGCGCATGGTCATCAACATGGGCCCGCAGCACCCGTCGACGCACGGCGTGCTCCGGCTCGTGCTGGAGATGGAGGGCGAGACCGTCACGCAGCTGCGCTCGGTCATCGGCTACCTGCACACCGGGATCGAGAAGAACTGCGAGTACCGGACCTGGACCCAGGGCGTCACGTTCGTGACGCGCATGGACTACCTCGCGCCGCTGTCCAACGAGATGGGCTACTGCCTCGCGGTGGAGAAGCTGCTAGGCATCGAGGCGCCGCGGCGGGCGCAGCTGCTGCGCGTGTTGCTGCTGGAGCTCAACCGCATCGGCTCCCACCTGGTCTACATCGCCACCGGTGGCATGGAGCTCGGCGCGATCACCGCGATGACGCTCGGGTTCCGTGAGCGCGAGGAGGTACTGCACCTGCTCGAACATCTCACCGGCCTGCGGATGAACCACGCGTTCATCCGGCCGGGCGGGCTCGCGCAGGACATGCCCGAGGACTTCCACGAGGCCGTCACCAGCTTCTGCGAGGTGATGGACGAGCGGCTTCCGTTGTACGACAAGCTGTTCACCGGTCAGCCGATCTGGCGCAACCGGCTCAAGGGTGTGGGTTACCTGCCCGTCGACGCCTGCCTCGCGCTCGGTGTCACCGGGCCGGTGCTGCGCTCGGCCGGTCTGCCATGGGATCTGCGGAAGGTGGAACCGTACTCCTGCTACGAGGAGTTCGAGTTCGACGTGCCGACCTCGACAGAGGCGGACTGCTGGGCGCGTTACCTGATCCGGGTCGAGGAGATGCACCAGTCCCTGCGGATCATCCGGCAGGTGCTGAAGAAGCTCGAACCAGGCCCGGTCATGGTCGAGGACAAGAAGATCGCGTGGCCTGCGCAGCTGTCGGTGTCCAGTGACGGCATGGGTAACTCGCTCGAGCACGTCCGCAAGATCATGGGCCAGTCGATGGAATCGCTGATCCATCACTTCAAGCTGGTGACCGAGGGCTTCCGGGTTCCGGCGGGGCAGGTGTACGTGCCGGTGGAGTCGCCGCGCGGCGAGCTCGGCTACCACCTGGTCTCCGACGGTGGTACCAAGCCACTGCGGGTGCACGTACGCGAACCGAGTTTCGTGAACCTGCAGTCCATGCCAGCGATGTCGGAAGGCGGGCTCGTCGCCGACGTGATCGCCGCCATCGCGTCGATCGACCCGGTGATGGGGGGAGTTGACCGGTGACCACCGCACAGAACAACCCAGCACAGCACGACGTGTTCGGCCCGGACGTCGAGGCCAAGGCCAAGCAGCTCATCGACCGCTACCCTCAGGCACGGTCGGCGCTGCTGCCGATGCTGCACCTGGTGCAGTCGGTGCAGGGCCACGTCAGCCAGGAGGGCGTTGCGTTCTGCGCCGAGCAGCTCGACCTGTCCGAAGCAGAGGTCAGCGCCGTCGTCACGTTCTACACGATGTACAAGCGCAAGCCGTGCGGCGAGCACCTGGTGAGCGTGTGCACCAACACGCTGTGCGCGGCCCTCGGCGGTGACGCGATCTACGCGAAGCTCTCCGAACACCTCGGCGCCGGGCACGAGGAGGTCGCAGGCGAAGCGGGTGAGCCCGGCTCGATCATGCTGGAACACGCCGAATGCCTCGCCGCCTGCGACCTTGCGCCGGTGCTGCAGGTCAACTACGAGTACTACGACAACCAGACACCCGAGACCGCGGTCGAGCTGGTGGATTCGTTGCGGCGCGGGGAAAGGCCGTCGCCGTCGCGCGGGGCGCCGCTGACCGACTTCAAGTCCGTCGAGCTGCAGCTCGCCGGGTTCTTCCCGGAAGACGACGAGGCCTTCCGGATCGATGTCGACGGTCCCTCGCAGGCCGTGGAGACGTTGCGGGGCGCGCAGCTGGCCGCCGAGCGCGCCTGGACGGCGCCGGCGATGCCCGAGGACGTACCGCTGCCGGATCTGGAGGCGAAATGAGTGCGGACCCGCTGACCCCGGTCCTGACCAAGCGGTGGCTCTCGCCGCAGTCATGGCGACTGTCCACATACGAGAAGCTCGAGGGCTACACGGCGCTGCGCAAGGCACTCGCCGGCACGCCCGAGCAGCTCGTGCAGCTGGTCAAGGACTCCGGCCTGCGCGGTCGCGGCGGTGCGGGCTTCCCGGCAGGCGTCAAGTGGTCGTTCATGCCGCCCAACGAGGACAAGCCCCACTACGTGGTGATCAACGCCGACGAGGGCGAACCGGGTACGTGCAAGGACATCCCGCTGATGATGGCCGACCCGCACTCGCTCATCGAGGGCTGCGTCATCGCCTCCTACGCGATGCGCTCGCACCACTGCTTCATCTACGTGCGTGGTGAGGCACTGCACCCGTTCCGCAGGCTGAACGCCGCGGTGCGCGAGGCGTACCAGGCCGGCTACCTCGGCAGGGACATCATCGGTTCGGGTTTCGACCTCGACATCACCGTGCACGCGGGCGCGGGCGCCTACATCTGCGGTGAGGAGACGGCGCTGCTCGACTCGCTGGAGGGCCGTCGCGGCCAGCCACGGCTCAAGCCGCCGTTCCCCGCGGCCGCGGGACTCTACGCCGCGCCGACGACGGTCAACAACGTCGAGACCATCGCGAGCGTGCCCTACGTCATCAACGGCGGAGCCGACTGGTTCCGCCAGATGGGCCGCGAGAAGTCGCCGGGACCGAAGATCTACTCGATCTCCGGGCACGTCGAGCGACCAGGGCAGTACGAGGCGCCGCTCGGTACGACACTGCGTGAGCTGCTGGAGCTGTGCGGCGGGATGAAGGACGGTATCCCGCTGAAGTTCTGGACGCCGGGCGGCTCGTCGACCCCGCTGTTCACCACCGAGCACCTCGATGTGCCGCTGGACTTCGAGGGCGCCGCCGAGGCCGGTTCCATGCTCGGGACGACAGCCGTCCAGGTCTTCAACGAGACCGTGTCCGTGCCGTGGGCGGTGATGAAGTGGACCAAGTTCTACGAGCACGAGTCCTGCGGCAAGTGCACGCCGTGCCGCGAGGGCACCTACTGGCTCGCCCAGATCCTGGAGCGGATGGTCGACGGTCGCGGCACCGAGGAGGACATCGACACCCTCCTCGACGTCTGCGACAACATCCTCGGCCGGTCGTTCTGCGCGCTCGGCGACGGCGCGGTCAGCCCGATCACCAGCGGTATCAAGTACTTCCGGGACGAGTTCCTGGCGCTGTGTGAGAGCAACAAGCGCGCAGTATCTTCCGGGGCCGCGCCCCAGACCCCGCAAATGGTGGGAGCTCAGGCATCATGACGATCGCACCCGGCCGGCCGGAGACCCAGGACACCCCGGTGCCCGAGGGCTACGTGAAGCTGACCATCGACGGTGAGGAGGTCATCGCCCCCAAGGGCGAGCTGCTCATCCGCACCGCCGAACGCCTCGGCACCGTCATCCCCCGGTTCTGCGACCATCCGCTGCTCGACCCGGCGGGTGCGTGCCGGCAGTGCCTGGTGGAGGTGGAGCTGGGCGGCAGGCCCATGCCGAAGCCGCAGGCCTCCTGCACGATGACCGTCGCCGACGGCATGGTCGTCAAGACACAGCGCACCTCGCCGGTCGCCGACAAGGCACAGCAGGGTGTCATGGAACTGCTGCTGATCAACCACCCGCTCGACTGCCCGATCTGTGACAAGGGCGGTGAGTGCCCGCTGCAGAACCAGGCGATGGCACACGGCAGGGCGGAATCCCGCTTCCACGACACCAAACGCACGTTCCCCAAACCGCTGCCGATCTCGACCCAGGTGCTGCTGGACCGCGAGCGGTGCGTGCTGTGCCAGCGCTGCACCCGCTTCTCGGCGCAGATCGCGGGCGACCCGTTCATCGAGCTGCTCGAGCGCGGTGCGCACCAGCAGATCGGCACCGCCGAAACCGCAGAGCTTTACGACCAGGCCTCGCACACGTCCTCGGGCAAACCGTTCCAGAGCTACTTCTCCGGCAACACCATCCAGATCTGCCCTGTGGGCGCGCTGACCAGTGCGCAGTACCGGTTCCGTTCGCGGCCGTTCGACCTGGTGTCCTCGCAGAGTGTGTGCGAGCACTGCTCGTCCGGCTGCGCCGAGCGCACCGACTTCCGGCGTGGCTCGGTGATGCGCAGGCTCGCAGGCGAGGACCCCGAGGTCAACGAGGAGTGGATCTGCGACAAGGGCCGCTTCGCGTTCCGCTACGCCACCGCCGCCGACCGGATCCGCACACCGCTGGTGCGTGACCGGGAGACCGGCGAGCTGGTGGAGGCGCCGTGGACGCAGGCGCTCAGCGTGGCCGCCGAGGGCCTGGCGAAGGCCCGCGACGGCCGGGGTGTCGGCGTGCTGCCCGGCGGCAGGCTCACCGTCGAGGACGCCTACGCCTACAGCAAGTTCGCCCGCGTCGCACTACGCACGCACGACATCGACTTCCGGGCCCGCGCGCATTCGGCGGAGGAGCTGGACTTCCTCGCCGCGCGAGTCGTCAACACCACCCCTGATGACGGGGTCACCTTCCGCCAGCTGGAGCACGCGCCGGTGGTGCTGTGCGTGGTGCTGGAACCGGAGGAGGAGGCGCCTGCCGTCTTCCTGCGGTTGCGCAAGGGCGCTCGCAAGTACGGCACCAAGGTGGTCCACATCGGACAGTGGACGACCCCCGCGGTGCAGAAGACGTTCGGTGAGCTGCTCGCGTGTGTACCCGGCGGCGAGGCCGGGGCGATCGAGGGCATCGCTCAGCACGCACCGGATCTCGACGAGCGGCTCCGTACCGAGGGCGCGGTCGTGCTGGTGGGCGAGCGGGCCGCCGAGGTGCCGGGCCTGTTCTCCGCGCTGCACCGGTTGTCCGAGCGCACCGGGGCCCGGCTGGCGTGGATCCCGCGCCGGGCCGGTGAGCGAGGAGCGCTGGAGGCCGGGGCGCTGCCTGCCCTGCTGCCGTTCGGGCGGGCGGTCGTCGATGCTGCGGCACGGACCGAGGTCGAGCACGCGTGGGGACTGCCGGAGGGCGCGCTGCCGGCCGAGCCTGGTCGGGACACCACCGGCATGCTGAACGCGCTGGTGACGCGGGACCTGGACGGTCTGCTGGTCGGCGGCGTCGACCCCGACGACCTGCCGGACCCGCAGCTGGCGCGCAAGGCGCTCGCCGCGGCGACCTTCGTGGTGAGCCTCGAACTGCGGCCCAGCGCGGTGACCGAGTACGCCGACGTGGTGCTGCCGATCGCGCCGGTCGACGAGAAGACGGGCAGCTACCTCAACTGGGAAGGCCGCCGCCGCGAGTTCCCGGTGACGCTGGAGGGAACCGGCGCGCTGCCCGACTGCCGGGTGCTCGACACCCTCGGCGTCGAAATGGACGCCGACCTCTTCACCCAAACCCCCGCCGCAGCGGCCGGCGACCTCGCGCAATTGGCCCCCAAGGCCACCATAGTTGCGCTCAACGCAACCAAGGTGGCCTTGGGGGCTGCTCCTCCGGACGTACCGCACGCGGCAGCGGCGACACCGGGTGCGGGGCAGGCGGTGCTGGCGACCTGGCGGCAGTTGCTCGACGACGGTTCGCTGCAGGTGGACGAGCCGCACCTCGCCGGGACCGCGCGGCCGGTGGTGGCCAGAATGTCCGCCGCCACCGCGGCTGGGCTGGACGGGCGCGTGACGGTGTCCACCGCTCGCGGTGCCATCACGTTGCCGGTCGAGGTCGCCGACCTGCCGGACGGTGTGGTGTGGCTGCCGGGCAACTCCGCGGGCTCGAAGGTCCGCGCCAGTCTCGGTGCCGGGCATGGCGCCATCGTCTCGATCGCGGCTGGAGGTGAACAGTGACCTCGCTGACCCCACTGCTCGCTCAGGCACAGGAACCCATGACCAGGGCCGAGCTGCTCGCGGACGACCCGCTGTGGCTGATCCTGCTCAAGGCCGTCGTGCTCATGCTCATCGGCCCGATCATGACCGTCGGCCTGATCCTGGCCGACCGCAAGATCATCGGCCGGATGCAGAACCGGCCGGGGCCCAACCGGGTCGGCCCTTACGGCATGCTGCAGTCCATTGCGGACGCGATCAAGCTGCCGTTCAAGGAGCAGGTGATCCCGGATACCGCCGACCGCAAGGTGTACTTCCTGGCGCCGGTGATCGCCGTGGTGCCCGCTCTGATCGGCCTCGCCGCGATCCCGTTCGGGCCGGAGGTTTCGATCTTCGGCGAGCGGACCGTGCTGCAGCTGGTCGAACTGCCCGTTGGCGTGCTGCTCGTCCTCGCGGGTGCGTCGATCGGCGTGTTCGGCATCGTGCTGGCCGGCTGGTCGTCCGGTTCGCCGTACCCGCTGCTTGGCGGCATGCGCTCGGCCGCGCAGGTGATCTCCTACGAGATCGCGATGGGCCTTTCGATCGTCGGCGTCGCGCTGTACGCCCAGTCGCTGGCCACCGGCCAGATCGTCGACGCCCAGCGCAGCGGCTGGTACTTCTACCTGCTGCTGCCGAGCTTCGTCATCTACGTGATCTCGATGGTCGGCGAGACCAACCGGGCACCGTTCGACCTGCCGGAAGCCGAATCCGAGCTCGTCGGCGGCTTCCACACCGAGTACAACTCGATGAAGTTCGCGATGTTCTTCCTCGCCGAGTACACCAACATGGTCATCGTCTCGGCGTTCGCGACCACGCTGTTCCTCGGTGGCTGGATGGCGCCATGGCCGCTGTCGGCGATCGGTGGCGGTGTGCTCAACACCGGCTGGTGGCCGGTGCTGTGGTTCTTCGGCAAGATGTTCATCCTGCTGTTCGGCTTCATCTGGCTGCGCGCCACGCTGCCGCGCTTCCGCTACGACCAGTTCATGAAGCTGGGCTGGAAGGTCCTGGTGCCGGCGGCGCTCGGCTGGCTCGTGCTCATCGCCGCGGTGCGCGCCATCCGCAACCAGGGCAACGTGTCCACCGGGCAGATCCTGGTGATCGGTGGGATCGCCATCGTGGTGATCGTGCTGCTGTCGCTGCTGCTGCCGGAGCGCCGGGTTCCCGACGAGGACTCGGTGCCGATCACCGGCGGCGGGTACCCGGTGCCGCCGCTGGATCTGAAGGTGCCGGAGACAACGCCGCGCCGGAAGGCACTCAAGGCCAAGGCGAAGTCCGCCACGAAGCGAACCGCCGCGCTCACCTCGGCGAAGGAGGGTTCCGACGATGGGAATGTTTGATCGGAGCGCGTCGAACACGGCGTACCCTCCGGCGAGCGCGGCCGGCGCGGCGCCTCGCTGCGTTGTCGGCAAACCCGAGTACGACCCGGTACGAGGGCTCGCCTCCGCCTTGCGCAAGCAAGGGCCCCGCGCCAATCCACGCTCGCTGATCGGAGGAACGCCATGTTCGACGCGCTGAAGGGCTTTGGCGTCACCTTCGGGATGATGTTCAAGAAGGTGGCCACCGAGGAGTATCCGGAGATCGGCGCGCCCGCTGCTCCGCGTTACCACGGCAGGCACCAGCTCAACCGGCACCCCGACGGGCTCGAGAAGTGCGTCGGGTGCGAGCTGTGCGCGTGGGCCTGCCCGGCCGACGCCATCTTCGTGGAGGGTGGCGACAACACCGAGGATGCCCGCTACTCGCCGGGTGAGCGCTACGGCAAGGACTACCAGATCAACTACCTGCGCTGCATCGGCTGCGGGCTGTGTGTCGAGGCCTGCCCGACGCGGTCGCTGACCATGATCAACTTTTACGAGCTGGCCGATGACGACCGGCAGAAGCTGATCTACACCAAGGAGGACCTGCTCGCCCCGCTGCTGCCGGGGATGGAGCAGCCACCGCACCCGATGCGGCTCGGTGACGACGAGCAGGACTACTACGTCAAGGGCCCCGAACTGGCCCGCAACCGCGGCGTCCCGCAAGGGGAGACCGTGGAAACGTCCGAAGAGAAGGCCATGCAATGACCGCGCTGTTCCTCGCCCAGGCCGGTGCCCAGGCGACCGTCTCCACCGGGGAGGCCGTCGCGTTCTGGGTCCTCGGACCGCTCGCGGTCGCCGGCGCGCTGGGCATGATCTTCGCGCGCAACGCGGTGCACTCCGCGCTGTGGCTCGTGCTCACCATGCTCTCGCTGGGCATGCTCTACCTCGTCCAGCAGGCACCGTTCCTCGGCTTCACCCAGATCATCGTCTACACCGGCGCGATCATGATGCTGTTCCTGTTCGTGCTCATGCTGGTGGGGCGGGAGTCCTCGGACTCGGTGGTCGAGGTGCTGCGTGGTCAGCGATTGGCCGCCGCCGTGCTCGGCATCGGCGTCGCCGGTGTGCTCGCGGGTGCGCTCACCCGCGCGATCGCCCAGGTCACGCCCGCGCAGCCGCTCGACCCGTGGTCGGCGCAGGGCGGCGGTGCCGGTGGACTCGGCCGGTTGATCTTCAGCGACTTCCTGTTCCCGTTCGAGCTCACCTCGGCCCTGCTCATCACCGCCGCGATGGGCGCGATGGTGCTCGCGTTCACCGAGCGGCACGCCAAGGGCGGCAAGCGTTCGCAGAAGGAGCTCGTCATCGCCCGGTTCCGCGGTGAGTACGAGCGGCCCTCGCCCAAGCCGGGGCCCGGCGTGTTCGCCACATCCAACTCGGTGGCGACGCCCGCGCTGCTGCCCGATGGCTCGGTGGCGCCGGAGTCGCTGTCCGAGCTCATCGAGTCCACCTCGGCGGCGCAGTTCTCGACGGAGCGCAAGCAGGTGTCGGGTGACGACCCGAAGCCGGACGCGCATGCGCTCGTCGGCCCCGAGAAGGAAGGGGAGAGCGAATGACACCGACCTACTACCTGCTGCTCTCCGCGCTGCTGTTCACGATCGGCGCGGTCGGTGTGCTCGTGCGGCGCAACGCGATCGTGGTGTTCATGTGCATCGAGCTGATGCTCAACGCCGTGAACCTGACGCTCGTGACGTTCGCCCGCATCAACGGCTCCGTCGACGGCCAGGTGATGGCGTTCTTCGTGATGGTCGTCGCCGCCGCCGAGGTGGTTGTCGGGCTCGCGATCATCATGTCGATCTTCCGTGCCCGGCGTTCGGCCTCGGTCGACGACACGAACCTGCTGAAGTACTAGGGGGCCGGCCGCTTCCGACCATCACCCCCTGCGGAGACGCTTCGCGTCGTTGAGAGGATTTTATGATCGCATCATCGTGGCTGCTGGTCGCGTTCCCCGCGCTCGGCGCGCTCGTCCTGCTGGCCGGCGGCCGGCGGACCGACACCTGGGGGCACCTGCTCGGGTGCGCGACGGTGATCGCGTCCTTCGTGTACGGCCTGGTGCTGTTCTTCGGCAACTCCTTCGCCGAGGCCACCGACACCACGCTGTACTCGTGGATTCCCGTCGACGCGTTGCAGGTGGAGTTCGGCCTGCGCATCGACGCCCTTTCGATCGTCTTCGTGCTGCTGATCACCGGTGTCGGCGCGCTGATCCACCTCTACTCGATCGGCTACATGGCCGAGGACGCGAACCGGCGCCGGTTCTTCGGGTACCTCAACCTGTTCGTCGCCTCGATGCTGATCCTGGTGCTCGGCAACAGCTTCGTGACGCTGTACCTCGGCTGGGAGGGCGTCGGCCTCGCCTCGTACCTGCTGATCGGCTGGTACCAGGACCGTCCGGCGGCGGCCACCGCGGCCAAGAAGGCGTTCCTGATGAACCGGGTCGGCGACGTCGGCCTCGCGCTCGCGATCTTCCTCATGTTCAAGTACATCGGCAGCACCTCCTTCGAGCAGGTGTTCGCAGGCATCGGCGACGTCTCGCCAGCCGTGGTCACCGCGATCGCGTTGCTGCTGTTGCTCGGCGCTTGCGGTAAGTCCGGTCAGTTCCCGCTGCAGGCGTGGTTGCCCGACGCGATGGAGGGGCCGACGCCGGTGTCGGCCCTCATCCACGCCGCCACAATGGTCACCGCGGGCGTGTACCTGATCGCGCGCTCCGCACCGATCTACAACCTCACCCCGGACGGCAGGCTCGTCGTCACCATCATCGGTGCGTTCACGCTGCTGCTCGGGGCGATCATCGGGTGCGCCTACGACGACATCAAGAAGGTGCTCGCCTACTCGACCGTGAGCCAGATCGGCTACATGATGCTCGCGGTGGGGCTCGGCCCGTTCGGCTACGCGCTGGGCATCGCGCACCTGCTGGCGCACGGCTTCTTCAAGGCAGGGCTGTTCCTCGGAGCCGGGTCGGTCATGCACGCCATGAACGACGAGGTCGACATGCGCAAGTTCGGTGGGCTGCGAAAGGCGATGCCGATCACCTTCGTGACTTTCGGCCTCGGCTATCTCGCGATCATCGGCTTCCCGTTCCTGTCCGGCTTCTACACCAAGGACGCCATCATCGAAGCCGCGTTCGGTCAGGAGGGCTGGCGTGGCTGGGTGTTCGGCGGTTCGGCGCTGCTGGCCGCCGGGATCACCGGCTTCTACATGACGAGGGTCATGCTGCTGACGTTCTTCGGAAAGCAACGCTGGAAGGAGACGAAGTCGGCGGACGGCCGGGAGTTCCATCCGCACGAGGCGCCGCCCGTGATGACCGCGCCGATGATCGTGCTGGCGATCGGTTCCGTCGGCGCTGGCGCGCTGCTGATCATCGGTAACAACCTCGCCGACTTCCTTGCGCCCTCGGTGGGTGTGCTGGAGGAGAGTACGCACGGCGTAGTGCCGCACGCGCTCGTCCCATGGCTGACGGTGCTGCTGTCCGCACTCGGCGCGCTGCTGGCGTGGCGGCTGTTCGCCTTGCGGGACACCGCGATCGAGCGGCCGCAGGACGTGTCCTGGCCGGTGCGAGCCGCGCGCAAGGACCTGTACGGCAACGCGCTCAACGAGGCGCTGGTCGCCACTCCGGGCCTGTGGCTCACCCGGTTCGCGGTGTTCCTCGACAACCGCGGCGTTGACGGTGCGGTGAACGGGCTGGCCGCCGCACTAGGCGGCGGTTCAGGGCGAATGCGGAGACTGCAGACCGGCTTCGTCCGCTCCTACGCGTTGTCGATGCTCGGTGGCTCGTTCCTGATCGTCGCAGCACTGCTTCTGGTGAGGTTCTCATGACCTGGCTACTCGCGCTCATCCTGCTGCCGATCGTCGGCGCACTTCTCGTCGCGGGCCTGCGAGCCAACGACCGCACGGCGACGCTTGCCGCCCTTGCGGTGTCCATAGTGGAGCTGCTACTGATCATTCCACTGTGGCTGGCCTACGATCCGTCTGGCGAGCGGATCCAGCAGGCGTCCTCAATGGAGTGGATCCCGGCCTTCGGTATCCACGTCTCGTTCGGCATCGACGGCATCGCACTCATCATGATCGCCGTGATCGCGCTGCTCGTGCCGATCGTGATCGGCGCGATGAACTCCACCGGCAAGCTGCCGCAGGGCCGCACCGCGGGTGGCTTCCTGTCGCTGATCCTGCTGCAGGAGGCACTGACGATCGCGGTGTTCGCCGCCACCGACGTGTTCCTGTTCTACGTGCTGTTCGAGATCATGCTGATCCCGATGTACTTCCTGATCGGCGGCTACGGCGGAGCCAACCGGCAGTACGCGGCGGTCAAGTTCTTCCTGTACTCGTTCCTCGGTGGGCTCCTCATGCTCGCCTCGGCGATCGGCGCCTACTCGCTGGCCGCCGACCGGCTGGGCCAGGGCACGTTCGACTGGGCCACGCTGGTGACGGTGGTGCGAGAGGCGCCGGCGAGCACGCAGATCTGGCTCTTCCTCGGTTTCTTCCTCGCCTTCGCGATCAAGGCGCCGCTCGTGCCGTTCCACACCTGGCTGCCGGACGCGGCAGGACAGGCGCCCATCGGCGTCACCGTGCTGCTGGTGGGCGTGCTCGACAAGGTCGGCACCTTCGGGTTCCTGCGGTACTGCCTGCCGATGTTCCCCGAGGCCAGCAGGCAGCTCGCGCCGCTGGTGCTCGTGCTCGCCGTCGTGGGCATCATCTACGGCTCGATCCTGGCGGCGGGCCAGCGAGACATGAAACGCTTCGTCGCCTACGTCTCCATCGCCCACTTCGGCTTCATCGCGCTCGGCATCTTCGCGTTCACGCCGCAGGCGGTGGCCGGCTCGGCGACCTACATGCTCAACCACAGCATCGCCACCGGCATGCTCATACTGGTGGTCGGCATCGTCGCCGCGCGCGGGGGTTCGACCCGGATCGCCGACTACGGCGGCATGTTCAAGGTGACCCCGATCCTCGGCGGCATGCTGCTCATCGCAGGGCTGTCCACGCTGTCGTTGCCGGGCACGAACTCGTTCATCAGTGAGTTCCTGGTGCTGCTTGGTGCCTTCGAGACGCGGCCGGCGTACGCCATCGTCGCCACGATCGGCATGGTGCTCGCCGCCGCGTACGTGCTGTGGCTGTACCAGCGCATCATGACCGGTCCCGTGCGTGGAGATGCATTGGTCGGGGTTTGGGACAACACAGCGGCGCGGAGCGCCTCCGTGGCGGGTGGCGGTGGGAGCCAGGTGGGCGGTGGCCCGGGCACTGCCGCGGCCCCCGAGATTGGGGCCAAGAAGGCCATCCGTGATCTGTCCAAGAAGGAGATCGCGGTGCTCGCACCGCTGGTCGTCCTGATCGTCGTGCTCGGGTTCTATCCGAAGCCGGTGCTCGACACGGTCACACCGTCGGTGAACGCGACAGTCGCAGCGGTGCAGGAAAGGTAGTTCCAGCCGTGATGAATGTTCTTCTCGCTCAGCAGGCGGATCGGATCGCGACTCCGGCGATCGACTACGCCGCGATCCTGCCGATGTTGATCATCCTCGGCGCCGCGTGTGTGGGGGTGCTGTTCGAGGCATTCCTGCCCAAGCACCAGCGGTGGCCGGGGCAGGTCACGCTGAGCCTGCTCGCGCTCGCGGCCGCCGGTGTCGCACTCGTCGCCTACGCCGGGGACTCGCCTGCGCGTGGCGTCACCACGCTCAGCGGCACGATCTCCGTCGACCGGCCCGCGCTGTTCCTGTGGGGCACGTTGCTGGCGCTGGCGCTGGGCGCGCTGCTGCTGATCGCGGACCGCTCGGTGGAGCCCGGCGGTGCTTTCGTGGCGCAGGCCGGTATCGCGCCGGGCACGGTGCAGGACCGCGCGCAGGTCGGCTCCACCGGAATGCAGACAGAGGTGTTCCCGCTGGCGCTGTTCGCGCTCGGCGGCATGATGGCGTTCTGCGCGGCCAACGACCTGCTGACGATGTTCGTGGCGCTCGAAGTGCTCAGCCTGCCGCTGTACCTGATGTGCGGACTGGCGCGCAGGCGTCGGCTGCTCTCGCAGGAGGCGGCGGTCAAGTACTTCCTGCTCGGCGCGTTCGCCAGCGCGTTCTTCCTGTACGGGCTGGCGCTGCTGTACGGCTATGCCGGTTCGGTGCGCCTCGCCGACATCGCCAACGCCGCGGCCGGTACGGACCGCTCGGACACGCTGCTGTTCGCGGGGCTGGGGCTGCTGATGGTCGGGCTGCTGTTCAAGGGTTCCGTCGGCCCGTTCCACACCTGGACCCCCGACGTCTACCAGGGTGCGCCGACACCGGTCACCGCGTTCATGGCTGCCTGCACGAAGGTCGCGGCGTTCGGCGGCATGCTGCGCGTGCTGACGGTGGCGTTCGAGTCAACGAGCTGGGAATGGCGCGGGGTTCTGTGGGGCGTCGCGATCGTCTCGATGTTGATCGGCGCGGTGCTGGGACTGACGCAGACCGACGTCAAGCGCATGATCGCGTACTCGTCGATCGCGCATGCCGGTTTCCTGTTGGTCGGCACCATGGCGCTGACCGAGGCCGGGCTCTCCGGCACGCTGTTCTACCTGCTGGCGTACGGCTTCACGACGCTTGCCGCGTTCGGCGTCATCTCGCTGGTTCGTGACTCGTCGGGGGAGGCCACGCATCTGTCGGCCTGGGCGGGGCTGGCGAAACGCTCGCCGTTGCTTGCGGCCGTGTTCACCTTCCTGCTGCTTGCTCTCGCGGGTATCCCGTTGACGAGCGGGTTCGTGGGCAAGTTCGTGGTGTTCTCGGCGGCGCTGTCTGACGGTATGGCACCGCTGGTGGTGATCGCACTCGTGTTCAGTGCCGTGGCGGCGTTCTTCTACCTGCGGGTGGTCGTGCTGATGTACTTCTCCGAACCGGCGCCGGACGGGCCGACCGTCAGCGTGCCGGGTGCGTTCACGACCGCCGCCATCACGCTGGGCGTGGTGGTGACGCTGCTGCTCGGTGTGCTGCCGAGTTTCGCGCTCAACTGGGCGGGCGCTGGCGGCTTCGCGCTCAGCTGAGGCTTTGCGGGGGCGACCCCCGCACCCCCACGGTGCGAGCTCCTCACGTTGGCGGGCGTGGTTGCGGTGTGTGGTGACCAGCGGTGCACTGTTGTCGCGCGGGCAGGCTCTCAGTCGAGCGTGGTACGGGCCGCGGCGAGCCGCGTTGCCAGCTGCCCTGGTTCGCCGGGAAACACGGTGACGTGGCCGTCGGCGGTTCGAGCATGAGCTTCAGCGTCATCGGCCAGGCCGTGGGCCTGTTCGTCGTCACCAACATCGACGACATCCTGGTTCTGGCCCTGTTCTTCGCCAAGGGCGCTGGGCGCCGCAGCGCGACCCGCACCATCGCGATCGGCCAGTACCTCGGCTTCACGATCATCCTGGCCGTCGCGGCCGCGGCGGCGTTCGGCGCGACGTTCCTGCCCGCGAGTGTCATCCCCTACCTCGGCCTTCTGCCTCTGGCACTGGGAGTCAAGGGCGCCGTCCAAGCGTGGCACCACCGCAACGACGCCGACGAGGAGAGGGCCGCCAAGGATGGCGGACCGAAGATCCTCGAGGTCGCCGCGGTCACCTTCGCCAATGGCGGCGACAACATCGGCGTCTACGTGCCCGTCTTCGTCACCGCCGGCCTCGCCGGCATGACCGTCTACGTGGTCGTGTTCCTCGTCGTGCTCGCCGCGTGGATCGTGGCCGGCCGGTATGTCGCCACCCGCCCCGCCATTGCCACAGCGCTCGCGCGCTGGGGACACATCCTCCTGCCGGTCGTGCTGATCGGCATCGGGCTGACCATCCTCATCGAGGGCGGCGCCTTCGGCCTGTAGAACCGCGCCATGCGCAAGCGCTTGCGGGACGGTTGTCGTCAGCATCACGGATGCGCTGGTCCGGAGGGTGATCGGGTGCTTGGCCACAGCCATTAGGCTGGTAGCGACCGTGACCCAGTGCCGAGAGGGCGGAACCCGACGTGTCAGTGCGTGATGGCGCCATCGAGGAGTTGCGCGCTGCAGTCGGCCTGCAGATCGCGGACGAGGAGCTGCTGCGTGAGCTCGTCGGCGGGCTCCATGACGTCGAGGAAGTGCTCCGCGAGGTCGTGCACAGTGATGTCCAGGCCGTCAAGGAGGCGGCCCGGCACCTGGTCGACGCCGGTGGCAAACGCTTTCGCCCCTTGTTCACGCTCTTGGCGGCCCAGTTCGGTAACGGAGGACGCGAGGCGGTGATCACGGCCGCCGCCTCGGTGGAGCTCGTGCACCTCGCGACGCTCTACCACGACGACGTCATGGACGAGGCCACGATGCGGCGGGGCGCGCAGAGCGCGAACGCCCGCTGGGACAACAGCATCGCCATCCTCACCGGTGACTTCCTCTTCGCGCACGCCTCCCGGCTGGTCGCGGACCTTGGCACCGATGCTGCGCGGATCATCGCCGAGACCTTCGGCGAGCTGGTGACCGGCCAGCTGCGTGAGACGGTCGGCCCTGGCCCCGGTGAGGACCCCGTCGAGCACTACCTGTCCGTCATCGCGCAGAAGACCGGCTCACTGATCGCCACGGCCGGCCGCTTCGGCGGCATGCTGTCCGATGCTCCTCAGGAGTACGTCCACTCGCTGCGCCGCTTCGGCGAGATCGTCGGTACGGCGTTCCAGCTCTCCGACGACATCATCGACATCGACTCACCGTCCCATGAGCTCGGCAAGTCGCAGGGCACTGACCTGCGTGAGGGCATCCGGACCCTGCCGATGCTCTATGCCCTCGCCGACGATGAGTCCGACCCCCGCCTCGTCGAGCTGCTCGCCGGTCCGCTGGACGACGACGCTCTGATCGACGAGGCTCTCGGCCTGCTGCGCAACTCACGTGGTCTCGAGCGCGCACGGGTCACCCTTTCCGATTACGCTCAGCGCGCGAGGACGGAGCTGGCGGCGCTGCCGCCCTCTCCGGCGCGGGACGCCTGCGAGTCGGTTGCCGACTACCTCGTCGCACGCACCCACTAAGGGGAGGACAGCGCGGGATGTCCATTTTCGGGCAGGTCTGGGTGTTCAGCGCGATCGCGTTCGTGCTGGGCGCTTTCCTGGCCTGGCTCTTCCTGGTCCGGCCGGCCCAACGCCGCATCCGTGAGCTCGAGCGCAGACTCGCGGCCAGAGAGGCCACGCCCATGGCCACGCGCGTGGCCGCGCCGGTTCCGCGTGTGGCAGCCGCGCCCACCGAGCCGGACGAGCCGGTGGCGCCCATGCCGTCCACCCGGCAGTTCCAGGCGGCCGAGCCGGAGCCGGCCGAGCTGACGCGGCAGCTGAGCCCGGTGACGGACTGGCCGGAACGGGACAGCCTCCAGGGCACGCCGTCGCGGCATGCCGAGCCGGATGCTGCCGAGGAGGAGAAGGACGACTTCCACCTCGCCGACCAGCCGTGGGACCTGGAGCCCGAGCGTCAGGACGTGACCTCGGTACTCGACCCGGACGACTCGATGCGCAGCGAGCCCTATGGGGAAGCCACACAGCACATCGAGGCGCAGCCGGAACCCGCGCCGGAGCGACCGGAAACCCTGCGTGGTCCAAGCCTGTTCGAGCCGGTGCCCTATGACGCCGACGAGGAGCCGGACCCGGAACCGCGGGACGCCGAGCTGCCCGACGACACCCCGCCCGTCTACGCGTTCAGTGACCCCGATGCGGTGCCCGAACCGGAAGAGGCGATCGAGCAGACGCAGGTGTTGCCGAAGCGGCAGCGGCGCAAGCCGCCGCTGGGTGGCTTCGAGCCGCCGCGACCGATCCAGCCGTCGATACGTCCGGTGGCGCGGCGCGACCCCGAGCCGGAAGGCAGCGGCCTCAGCGGCTCACTGTTCGAGCCCTCCGTCGCGCCGGGTGGCGCTCCGCCTGCCCGGGAGCTGACGCCGTCAGACGGCGAGCTTCCGGCCGGACCGTTCGGCCCTGGCTCGGCCATGCCGTTGCCTGGCGGTGGCCGGCCGGCGGAGGAGTTCGTGGTGAAGGCCAGCGTCACGGCCCTGCGTTACTGCACCGAGGACTCGTCGCAGTTCCCGCGCATGGTCGCCGAGGTGTGGTTCCGCACCCCAGCAGATGCCGAGCGTGTCGGCTTCCGCCCACTCAGCTAAAAGGGAAAACCAGCCAGAATCAGGCTACGGTCCAGGTGTCCTTGCCGGTCAGCAGGGCTTGCAGGTCCGGGGCCTTTGCGGCGGCTGCCTGTTCGACCTGGGCACGGGCCTGGTCGTCGTAGGTGGGACGGCTGACCTGGCGGAAGATGCCGGTCGGCGTGTGGTTGAGGTGCTGGTCGCCGAGGCGGGACAGCGCGAAAGCGTAGGCGGTGTCGGTGATGGCCGGGTCGTGGACGATGAGGTTGTCCTCGCCGATCTCGGAGACCTTGGCGATCTCCAGGCCGCCCCAGCCGCTGGCGGTGACGCCGTACTCGCCGTCGGGGCCGAACCGGATCGGCGCGCCCGGCTTGAGCGGGATGATCCGTTGCGCGGCTTCGTCGGAGTCCTTGAGCACGTCGAAGGCGCCGTCGTTGAAGATAGGGCAGTTCTGGTAGATCTCCACCAGTGCCGAGCCGCGGTGCTCGGCGGCGGCGGTGAGGACCTCGGTGAGGCCCTTGCGGTCGGAGTCCAGCGCGCGGCCGACGAAGGACGCCTCGGCGCCCAGCGCCAGCGAGATCGGGTTGAACGGGGTGTCCAGCGAGCCCATCGGAGTGGACTTGGTGACCATGCCCTGGTCGGACGTCGGCGAGTACTGGCCCTTGGTGAGGCCGTAGATCCGGTTGTTGAACAGCAGGATCTTGAGGTTGACGTTGCGGCGCAGCGCGTGAATGAGATGGTTGCCGCCGATGGAAAGAGCATCCCCGTCACCGGTGACCACCCACACCGACAGGTCCGCCCGTGCGGTGGCGAGGCCGGTCGCGATGGCCGGGGCGCGGCCGTGGATGGAGTGCATCCCGTAGGTGTTCATGTAGTACGGGAAGCGGCTGGAGCAGCCGATGCCGGAGACGAACACGATGTTCTCGCGCTTGAGCCCCAGCGTCGGCAGGAACGACTGGATGGTGTTCAGCACGACGTAGTCGCCGCAGCCGGGGCACCAGCGCACTTCCTGGTCGGACTTGTAGTCCTTGGCTTTCTGCGGCTCGTCGGTGGTCGGCACCAGGTCCAGCCCGCCGCCGAGGCGGGGCAGACCCAGATCTGTAGCGGTCACGAGCCCACGACCTCCTTGATGATGTCGGTGAAGACGCCTTCGAGCTCTTCGGCTTTGAACGGTAGCCCGGCGACCTTGGTGTAGGAGCGCACGTCCACGAGGTACTTGGCGCGCAGCAGCATCGCCAGCTGGCCGAGGTTCATCTCTGGTACGACCACTGTGTCGTACGCGGCCAGCAGGGCACCCAGGTTCTTGGGGAACGGGTTGAGGTTGCGCAGGTGCGCCTGCGCGATGGGCACACCCTTGTTACGGACCCGGCGGCAGGCGGCGCCGATGGGCCCGTAGGAGGAGCCCCAGCCCAGCGCGAGCACGCGGGCCTGGCCACCACTGGGGTCGTCGACCACCAGGTCGGGCACGTCGATGCCGTCGATCTTGGCCTGCCGGAGGCGGACCATGTGGTCGTGGTTGTCGGGGTCGTAGGAGATGTTGCCCTTGCCGTCGGCCTTCTCCAGACCGCCGATGCGGTGTTGCAGGCCGGGTGTGCCGGGCAGCGCCCACTCACGGGCCAGCGTCTCGGGGTCGCGCACGTAGGGCCAGTGCTCGCCGGAGCCGTCGGTCGCGTTGGGTTCGATGGCGAACTCCACCGACAGGTCGGGCAGCGACTCGACGTCGGGGATCAGCCAGGGTTCGGAGCCGTTGGCGATCGCGCCGTCGGAGAGCAGCAGCACCGGTGTGCGGTAGGTCAACGCGATGCGGGTCGCCTCCAGCGCGGCGTCGAAGCAGTCGGCCGGTGAGCAGGGCGCGATGATCGGCACCGGGGATTCGCTGTTGCGGCCGAACATCGCCTGCAGCAGGTCGGCCTGTTCGGTTTTGGTGGGCAGGCCCGTGGAGGGGCCGCCGCGCTGCACGTCGATCACCAAGAGCGGCAGCTCGGTCATCACGCCGAGACCGATGGTCTCGCTCTTGAGCGCGATACCGGGCCCTGAGGTGGAGGTGACACCGAGCGCGCCGCCGTAGGAGGCGCCCAGCGCGGCCCCGATACCGGCGATCTCGTCCTCGGCCTGGAACGTGGTGATGCCGAAGTTCTTGTGCTTGGACAGCTCGTGCAGGATGTCCGAGGCCGGGGTGATCGGGTAGGTGCCCAGCAGCACCGGCAACCCGGAACGCTGCCCGGCCGCCACAATGCCGTAGGCCAGGGCGGTGTTACCGGTGATCTGGCGGTAGGTGCCCTCGGGCAGCTTGGCCGGGGCCACCTGGAACGTGGTGCCGAACGCCTCGGTGGTCTCCCCGTAGTTCCAGCCCGCGCGGAAGGCCAGGATGTTGGCCTCGGCGATCTGCGGCTTCTTGGCGAACTTCTCCCGCAGGAACGCCTCGGTGCCCTCGGTGGGCCGGTGGTACATCCACGACAGCAGGCCGAGAGCGAACATGTTCTTGCACCGCTCGGCGTCCTTCTTGCCGAGACCGGTGTCGGCAAGCGCGCCCTGGGTCAGCGTGGACATCGCCACCCGGTGCACCTCGAAGGCCGACAACGAATCGTCGGCGAGCGGGTCGGCCCCGTAGCCCACCTTGGTCAGGTTGCGCTTGGTGAACTCGTCGGTGTTGACGATCAGCGTCCCACCATGCGGAACGTCGGCCAGGTTCGCCTTCAGTGCGGCCGGGTTCATCGCGACCAGCACGTCGGGCCGGTCGCCGGGGGTGAGGATGTCGTAGTCGGCGAAATGCACCTGGAAACTGGAGACACCCGGGATGGTGCCCTGTGGTGCCCGGATCTCCGCCGGGAAGTTGGGCAGCGTCGCCAAGTCGTTGCCGAAGGCGGCGGCCTCAGAGGTGAACCGATCACCGGTCAGCTGCATGCCATCGCCGGAGTCACCGGCAAACCGGATCACGACTCGATCGAGCTGACTGACCTCCGTCGGTCGCGTCGCCGACAGCGCACCTGTGCCGCTGCCGTTCGCACTCGTGCTCATGGGCCAGCGAATCCCTCTCTCGCGATCTCGGCGCCTTGGCGCGTACAGCGCTCAATACTTCGAGATTACTTGTTGTTTTCCGGCGCCGTGCGGGGGTGTGATCCGGCGCACCCGCGACCGCAGGTAGCGACCAGGCCCTTCCCAGTTTCTGGGATCAGCTGTCCGGCGTCGGGGGCCGTTCGAGCAACGTGGAGAGCACCACCGTCGACACTGTCCGGTCGATGATCTCCAGCCCGCGAAGGCGTTCCAGTGCGGATTCCAGATGATGGATGTCGGCTGCGCGCAGGTGCACGATCGCATCGGCCGCTCCGGACACAGTGTAGGCGGCGACCACTTCGGTCAGCGGTTCCAGATGTGCCCTGATGCGCGCGGGCGACACGTTGCCCTGGCAGTGCACCTCGACGAACGCCTCGGTGCCCCAGCCGAGCGCCTCCGGATCGACGACGGCCGTGAACCCGCGCAGCACCCCCGTGGCGAGCAGACGATCGACCCGGCGCTTGACCGCGGGTGCCGACAGGCCGACCACCTTGCCGATCTCCGCGTAGCTCGACCGCGCGTTGGTCACCAGGCAGGAAACGATTCGCTGATCCAGCGTGTTCATACGCAATGTTTAGCACGTACAGAAGCAAGTAACATCGATTGATTGCGCAAACGGTGGGCAATACATTCGATGTATGACGGACGCCGCCACGCTGCCCGCACGTGTTCCGACGCCCCGGCACTACCTCATGTGCCCGCCGCGGTACTTCGCCGTGGAGTACGCCATCAATCCGTGGATGGACCCGAGCCGTCCGGTCGACGCCGAGCGCGCGCTCGACCAGTGGGCGCGGCTGCGCGACGCATTCCGGGGGCTCGGGCACACCGTGGAGGAGGTGGAGCCGCAGCCGGGGCTGCCGGACATGGTGTTCGCCGCCAACTCGGCGACCGTGATCGATGGCCGGGTGCTCGGCGCCCGGTTCCGCGCCCCGCAGCGTGCCGCCGAGGCCGAGCACTTCCGCCGGTGGTTCGTCGAGCACGGCTACCGCGACATCACGATGCCGCGGCAGATCAACGAGGCCGAGGGTGACCTCGCCTGGACCGGCAGGCTGCTGCTGGCGGGCACGGGTTTCCGTACGGACCCCGGTGCCCACGCCGAGGCGCAGGAGGCGCTCGGTGTGCCCGTGGTGTCGCTGCGGCTGGTCGATCCGCGGTACTACCACCTGGACACGGCGCTGTTCGTGCTGAGCGAGGCGACCGATACCGCACCCGCACAGATCGCGTACTACCCGGAGGCCTTCTCGCGTGGTTCGCAACGGGTGCTGGCACGGCTGTTCCCCGGCGCGGTGCTGGCCGATGCGGCCGACGCGGAGTGCTTCGGGCTGAACGCGGTGTCCGACGGCCGCAATGTCGTGCTTCCCGTCGAGGCGACCGCGCTCGCCGGCCGGCTGGCCGAACGCGGGTACCAACCGGTGTTCGTGGACATCTCGGAGCTGCGGAAGGCGGGCGGTGGCCCGAAGTGCTGCACGTGCGAGATTCGTAAGTAGCCAACAACAATTCCGCTTATCAGGAAACGTCTGAACCAACTAGATCTCGTTTGGGAATCGGCTCGTGGCTGTGCGGGAAAAGGGTGTAACGACCATCCAGTGCGGAGCGAATCAGGCTTTGCACGAGCACCCGGCCAAGGAGCCCCTCGATGACAACATGCCGACTGTGCGGCTCCGTGAGCATGGCAGGTGTTGTGGATCTCGGCGCGACGCCGCCCTGCGAGCGGTTCCTGACGCAGGAGCAGCTCGATGAACCCGAGATCACGTACCCACTCCACTTGCGAGTCTGCACGCAGTGCTGGCTCGCGCAGATTCCGCCGCTGATCACCCCTGAGGACACTTTTACCGAGTACGCGTATTTCTCCTCCTACTCCCAGTCCTGGGTGGACCATGCCCGGCGGTTCGTGCACGACGCCGCTGGCCGTCTCGGCCTCGGCGAGGACTCCTTCGTGGTCGAGGTCGCCAGCAACGACGGGTACCTGTTGCAACACGCGGTGTCACGATCCATCCGATGCCTGGGAATCGAACCTTCGGTGAACGTCGGGCATGCGGCGCGCGCCGCCGGCGTCCCCACGCTGACCGCGTTTCTCAGCCCGGAGACCGGTGCCGCGGTGCGCGAGGAACACGGGCCGGCGGACCTCGTGGTGGCCAACAACGTCTACGCGCACATCCCTGACATCGTCGGTTTCACGCACGGGCTGCGCGCTTTGGTCGCCGATGACGGCTGGGTCTCGATCGAGGTGCAGCACCTGCTGACACTGATCGAGCAGGTCCAGTACGACACGGTCTATCACGAGCATTTCCAGTACTACACGGTGGAATCCGCGCGCCGCGCACTCGCGACCGGCGGTCTGTCCGTTGTGGACGTCGAGGTACTGCCGACGCACGGCGGGTCCATCCGGTTGTGGGCGCGGCCCACCGCCGTGGCCGGTGAGCCGAGCCGGCGCATGGTGGACGTGCTGACGACCGAGAAGGCAGCCGGTCTGCACGAGCTGTCCGGCTACACCGAGTTCGCCGCGCGGGTGGATCGCGTGCGGCTCGACGTACTCCGCTTTCTCACCGACGCGTCCATGCGCGGTAAGGCCGTGGTCGGCTACGGTGCGCCCGGCAAGGGAAACACGTTGCTCAACCACTGCGGCATCCGGCCCGATCTTTTGCCGTACACAGTGGATCGCAACCCCTACAAGCACGGCAGGTACACCCCGGGCACGCGCATCCCGGTCCTGCCGACAGGCCAGATCGCACTCGACCGTCCCGATTTCGTTTTCGTGCTCCCGTGGAATCTGCGGGACGAGCTCACGAAGCAATTGTCCTTTGTCGGGGAATGGGGCGGCAAGCTCGTGTTCCCGATCCCGCAGCTGGAAATCGTCGAGGTGACTACATGAAGGTCGTCCTTTTCTGCGGCGGGTACGGCATGCGCATGCGCGGCGGAACGGACGCCGATGTGCCCAAGCCGATGCAACTGGTCGGCCCGCGCCCGCTGATCTGGCATGTCATGCGCTACTACGCGCACTTCGGGCACACCGACTTCATCCTGTGCCTCGGCTACGGTGCCCACCACATCAAGGACTTCTTCCTGCACTACGAGGAAACCACCTCCAACGACTTCGTTCTGCGGGGCGGCAAGGCCGAGCTGCTGTCCACCGACATCTCGGACTGGTCGATCACCTTCGTGCAGACCGGTCTCGAGTCGGCCATCGGTGAGCGGCTGCGGCGGGTTCGGCAGCACCTCGACGGCGACGAGATGTTCCTTGCCAACTACGCGGATGTGCTCACCGACGCCCCGCTGCCGGAGATGATCGAGCGGTTCGCCGCCTCCGATGCGGGGGCGTCGATGATGGTCGTGCCGCCGCAGTCGTCGTTCCACTGTGTCGAGTTGGGCGAGGGCGGCCGGGTCGGCGCGATCACCGCGGTCAGCGAGATGCCACTGTGGGAGAACGGCGGGTACTTCGTGCTGCGTCAGGAGATCTTCGACCACATACCGGAAGGCGGCGACCTGGTGACCGACGGCTGCGGCGAGCTCGCCAAGCGGGGCAGGTTGCTGGCCTACCCCTACCGCGGGTTCTGGAAGCCGACGGACACCGTGAAGGAGCGGGCCGCGCTCGACGAGGCCTACGCCCGAGGCGAACGACCCTGGGCGCTGTGGGAGAACGACCGAGCGGTCGCGAGGACCGCGTGATCCGCCTGCTTCCGGACCACCTGGCGCGGGTGGTCGTTCTCGGCGCGCACTGCGACGACATCGCAATTGGCGCGGGTGCCACGCTGCTCACCCTCTGCACTGCCCGGCCCGGCGTTCGGGTGGACGCGCTGGTGCTCAGCGGCGGCGGCACCGAACGCGAGAACGAGGAACGGGCCGCGCTCGCCTCGTTCTGCCGCGGCGCGGACCTGGAGCTGACTGTGCTCAAGATCCCCGACGGGCGGTTCCCCGCGCATTGGGACGAGGCGAAGTCGGCGCTGGAGGACCTGCGTGCCCGCACCGATCCGGATCTGGTGCTGGCACCGCGAACCGGTGACGCGCACCAGGACCATCGCGGCCTCGCCACACTCGTCCCGACCGTCTTCCGGGACCACCTCACACTCGGCTACGAGATCGTGAAGTGGGACGGCGACCTCGGCAGCCCGGCGGTCTACCAGCCGCTGTCACCCGAACTCGCCGAGGCCAAGGTGCGGCTGCTGCAGCAGCACTACCCGTCGCAGCGGCACCGTCCCTGGTACGACCGGGAAGCTTTTCTCGGGCTGGCACGGATCCGCGGCATCGAATGCCACGCGCGGTACGCGGAGGCCTTCTACACAACGAAGCTGACTCTTGGGCTGGAGGGCTGAAACATGCGGGTGTTGCTGACCGGGCACCTCGGCTACCTCGGCACCGTCATGGCGCCGGTCCTCGCCGCCGAGGGGCACGAGGTGGTCGGGCTCGACTCTGGGCTCTTCGCCGGTTGCGTGCTGGGCCCGGCGCCGGCTGACCCGGCAGGGCATCTCGTTGACCTGCGCGACATCGGCCCCGAGCAGGTGTCCGGTGTGGACGCGGTGATCCACCTGGCGGCGCTGTCCAACGATCCGCTCGGAGCGCTCGCGCCCGAGCTGACCCACGACATCAACCACCGCGCGGCAGTCCGGCTCGCCGAACTGGCCAAGGACGCGGGAGTGCGCCGCTTCCTCTACGCCTCGACCTGCTCGGTCTACGGCGCGTCCGGGGACGCCGGGCTGGTCGACGAGGACGCGCCGCTGCGACCGGTAACGCCGTACGCGGAGTCGAAGGTCCGTGTCGAGGAGGATGTGCACGCGCTGGCGGACGGCGACTTCACGCCCGTGTTCCTGCGCAACGCCACCGCCTTCGGCTTCTCGCCGCGGTTGCGGGCCGACATCGTGCTGAACAACCTGGTCGGCCACGCCGTGCTCACGGGCGAGGTGCTGGTGGTCTCCGACGGCACGCCGTGGCGCCCGCTCGTGCACGCCCGCGACATCGCGCACGCCTTCGCGGCGGCACTCGTCGCGCCACGCGAGGCAGTGCACGCCAAGGCGTTCAACATCGGCACCGAGCGCAACAACGTCACGGTCGCGCAGATCGCCGAGCAGGTGGTGGAGGCCGTACCGGGAGCCCGGTTGCGGATCACCGGTGAGGCCGGTGCCGACCCGCGTTCCTACCGCGTCGACTTCTCCCGTTTCCGTGCGGCCGTGCCCGGCTTCGACTGCAGCTGGTCCGTCAAGGACGGTGCCGTGGAGTTGGTCGAGGCCTACCAGCGATACGGGCTGACCGGTGACGACTTCGCAGAGCGCTTCACCCGGCTCGCCTGGCTGCGCGACCGGATGGGCTCCCACGCCGTCGACGACACCCTCCGGCGCCGCTCATGACCGTCGGCGCCGAGATGCACGCGCTCGTCGAGCGGATGTACCCGTTGTGCCGCAGCATCACCGGTAACGGTGTGCGCCGGACACTGGAGATCGTCGGTGAGTACCTGCCACTGTGGACACACGAGGTGCCCACGGGCACACAGGTCCTCGACTGGACGGTGCCGCGGGAATGGAACATCGCCGGCGCGCACATCACCGGGCCCGATGGGGCACGGGTGGTGGACTTCGCCGACTCGAACCTCCACGTCGTGAGTTACAGCGTGCCGGTGTCGGCCACGATGAGCCTCGCCGAGCTGCGCGAGCACCTGCACACACTGCCCGAACAACCGTCGCTGATCCCGTACCGGACGAGCTACTACGCGCCCGACTGGGGTTTCTGCCTTGCGCACGAGACGCTCGACGCGTTGCCGGAAGGGCAGTACACAGTGCACATCGACTCCACAGTGGAGGATGGTCACCTGACCTACGCCGAGTACGTCGTGCCCGGCGCCGTCACCGACGAGGTCATCGTGTCCTGTCACGTGTGCCACCCTTCGCTGGCCAACGACAACCTGGCCGGGATCGCGGTCGCCACATTCCTCGCCCGCGAGCTGGCCGAACGCAGCCCGTACTACACCTACCGGTTCCTGTTCGTGCCGGGCACGATCGGCTCGATCACCTGGCTCGCACGCAATGCCGAACGGATCAACCGGATCAAGCACGGCCTCGTGCTGGCCTGCGCGGGCGATTCGGGACCGTTGACGTACAAGCGGAGCAGGCGTGGTGACGCCGGGATCGACCGGGTCATGCGGTACGTGCTGGAAGAATCCGGACGCGAGCACAGCATTGTGGACTTCTCGCCCTACGGCTACGACGAACGGCAGTTCTGCTCGCCCGGGTTCAACCTCGGCGTCGGCTGCCTGACCAGGACGCCGTATGCGGCCTATCCCGAATACCACACCTCGGCCGACAACCCCGGGTTCGTCTCGCCGGACGCGCTGGCGGACACGCTGGCCACCTGCCGTGAGGCCTTCGCCGTGCTGGATCGCAACCGCCGCTACGTCAACACCAGCCCGTACGGCGAACCGCAGCTCGGCAGGCGCGGGCTGTACGACTCACTCGGCGGGCGCAGCGACGCCAAGCAGGCACAGCTGGCGCTGTTGTGGGTACTCAACCTCTCCGATGGCGACCACACCCTGCTGGACGTGGCCGAACGGTCGGGCCTGCCCTTCGACGCCGTCGCCGCGGCGGCGCAGGCGTTGCTCGGCGCCGGGCTGCTGAAGGAGTGAGGACCGTGGCCGGACGGCATCGTTTGCAGACGCCTGCCCGCGGCAGGCGTGCGATGGCGGGGCGGATCAGCTGGGGCCTTGCAGACCAGGCCGTCTCCAGCCTCACCAACTTCGTCGTCGGCGTGTACGTCGCCCGTGAGCTCGGTGTCACCGCGTTCGGCATTTTCAGCCTGGCCTGGGTCACCTACGGCGTCCTGCTCAACGTCTCGCGCGGCCTCGGTACCGATCCGCTCATGGTCCGCTTCAGCGGTGTACCGGACGTGGTGTGGCGGGCAGCGGCGGCCCGTTCCGCCGGGACAGCGCTCGCTGTCGGTCTGACGGCCGCGGGCGCCTGCCTGCTTGCGGGACTGGTGGTCGGCGGCGAGGTCGGTGCCGCTTTCGCCGCCCTCGGCCTGGTGCTGCCCGCGTTGCTGCTGCAGGACAGCTGGCGGTACGCCTTCTTCGCCGCGGGCGAAGGTCGCAAAGCGTTCGCCAACGACCTCGTCTGGGGTGTCGCGCTGGTCCCGGCCATGCTGCTCGCCCACTGGCATGGCAGCGTCGTGGCCTTCCTGCTGGGCTGGGGCTTGTCCGGCGCCGTCGCCGCCGGGTACGGCTGCGTGCAGACCGGGGTGTACCCACGGCTGTCGGCCGCGCGCGGCTGGCTGCGTGAGCAGCGGGACCTCGGGCCGCGCTACCTCGTCGAGAACGTCAGCAACAGCGGCGGTTCGCAGCTGCGGATGTACGGTCTCGGTGCCATTGCGGGAGTCGCCAGCGTCGGCACGGCACGCGGCGCCGAGCTGCTGCTCGGTCCGTTCCTCGCCGTCCTCATGGGACTGTCACTGGTCACCGTCGCCGAGGCGGCGCGCGTCGTGCAGCGGTCGCCGCACCGGTTGCGGGAGTTCTGCTTCCTGCTCGGCGGTGGCCAGGCCGGTGCGGCACTGCTCTGGGGGCTGGCGCTGTTGTTGTTGCTGCCCGATGCCGCCGGTGAGTTCCTGCTCGGCGCGGTGTGGGACTCCGCATCGGAGCTGATCGTGCCTGCCACCCTCGGCCTCGTCGGTGCGAGCTTCTGCACCGGTGCCGCCACCGGGCTGCGTGCGCTTGGCGCGGCCCGTCGCGGCCTGCGGTCCCAGCTGGCGGCCTCGGCCGCCTACGTCACCGGCGGGCTGGTCGGTGCCGCCGTGAACGGGGCACTCGGCTCCGCGTGGGGCGTTGCCGCCGCGACCACGCTCGGCTCCGCAGTGTGGTGGTTCCAGCTCCACCGCGGCCTGCGCGAGCACCTTCCCGACGAAACGAGGACGCCATGACCACCGCCGCGAGGCTCAGCATCGGCCTGCCCGTCTACAACGGCGAGGAGTACCTCGCCGAGTCACTCGACGCCCTACTGGGACAGTCCTATGAGGACTTCGAGCTGATTATCGCCGACAACGCCTCGACCGATGGCACCGAAGCCATCTGCCGCCGCTACCTCAAGCAGGACTCCCGGATCCGCTACCTGCGGCTACCGGAGAACATCGGCGCGGCGCCGAACCACAACCTCGTCTTCACCGAGGCGAGAGGCGAGCTGTTCAAGTGGGCCTCGCACGACGACCTCTACGGCCGGGACCTGCTGCGCCGCTGTGTCGAGGCGCTCGACGAACGACCGGAGATGGTCCTCGCCCATGCCTGGACGGCGACCGTCGACACGACCGGCAGGGTGCTGGAGCCCTTCGACTACCGGATGGCGACGGATTCCCCACATGCGCCGGAACGGTTTCGCGCACTGCTGTTCGCACCGGGCGGCGACGACTTCTACGGTGTGATCCGGTCGTCGGTACTGCGCACGGTGGCCCCGCACGACAGCTATCACCACGCCGACCGCACGATCGTCACCGACATCGCCTTGCGTGGCCCGTTCTATCAGGTGCCCGAGCTGCTGTACTTCCGGCGCGACCACCCGACGCGAGCCGAACGCGCGAATCCCACGAAACGCAGCCGCTGCGCCAACCTCGACCCGCGCCGCGCGGACCCGTTGCGACACCCCACGGCGCGCCTGCTCGGCGAGTACGTGCTGGGCTTCGTCGGGGTGATCCGCCGCGCACCGCTCAGCTCCGCCGACCGCCGCGAGTGCTACCGGTACCTCGCCGAGTGGTTGGCCAGCCGGGCGCTGCCGGGCACGTCGGAACCGGCCACGCCGCCGCGGCAGGACGCAGCCACGCTCGCCGCGTTGTCCCGCAGCGTTGATGTGATCGTTGCCGGGCGACGCGGGCGTGTCCCGTGACCAGGGTCGGGGTGTTCGGGCTGCTCGGCTCCGGCAATCTCGGCAACGACGGCTCGCTCGAAGCCGTGCTCGGCTACCTGCGCCAGCGGCATCCTGAGGCCATTGTGGACGGACTGTGCGGTGGCGCCGAGGTGGTCCGCTCGCGTTACCGGATCCCTGCGGCGCCGCTGAACTGGAACCCCGACGAGTACAGGACCGCTTCGGAGGCGCGGGCGGTCAGCCGGAAGTTGCTCGGCAAGCTGGTCGACGCCGTGCGCACGGCCCGCTGGGTGCGCGGTCACGATGTGGTGATCGTGCCCGGGATGGGGGTACTCGAAGCCACGCTTCCGTTGCGGCCGTGGGGTTTCCCCTACTCGCTGCTGCTGTTGTGTGCGGCAGGACGCCTCTTCGGCACGAGGGTCGCGCTGGTGAGCGTCGGCGCCGACGTCATCGCCGGGAGAGCGACCCGGTCCGTCGTCACGACCGCGGCGCGCCTGGCCACCTACCGCTCGTACCGCGACGAGCTGTCCCGCGCCGCCATGCGGCAGATGGGCGTGGACACCTCCGCCGACGAGGTGTACCCGGACCTGGCCTTCGCCCTGCCGGTGCCGGCGACCACGCCCGCGCCGGGCACCGTCGGTGTCGGGGTGATGGCCTACCACGGCGGCAACGCCGACCGTGCCCGCGCCGGCGAGATCCACGCCGCCTACGCCGGCAAGCTCGAGCGGTTCGTCCGCTGGCTGGTGGCCGAGGGGTACCGGGTGCGGCTGCTCACCGGCGACCGGACCGATGAGGCGGTCGCCGCCCGGCTCGTCACCGCACTGAGCACCCCGGCCGTCACCGCGGCGTCACCGTCTACTGTGGACGAATTGCTGCGGGAGATCGCGGCTGTCGACGCGGTCGTCGCGACGCGTTACCACAACGTGCTGTGCGCGCTGAAACTCGGCAAACCCACCGTGTCCATCGGCTACGCCGCGAAGAATGACGCACTCATGGCGGAGCTGGGCCTCGGCGAGTTCTGCCAGCGGGCGCACGCACTCGACGTCGACCGGCTGATTGTGCAGTTCACGCAGCTGCGGCTGCGCTCGCCGGAGCTGTCGCGGGTCCTCGCCGAACGCAATGCGGTTCTGGCGCGGCGAACCGAGGACCAGTTCGCCGCCCTGTCGGCAGTCCTTTTCCCAGGGAGCACGGATGAAAGTCAGCCCGGTGCCGGCCATCGCCGGCGCACTGTTGTTCGAACCGGCACCGCACGTGGACGAGCGGGGTTTCTTCTCGCGCACGTTCGACCGCGACGTCGTACGTTCCGCAGGCCTTGATCCGGACAGCTTCGTGCAGGACAGCCTGTCGCGTACCCGCCGTGGTGTCGTGCGCGGGATGCACCTGCGCTCGGGTAGCGGCGAGGCCAAGCTCGTGCGCTGCTCGTCAGGCGCCGTTTTCGACGTTGTCGTGGACCTCCGCCCGGACTCGCCGACGTTTTGCAACAGGGCGTCGTTCGAACTGTCCGGGGACACGCAGGTCACGCTGTACGTACCAGCGGGCTGCGCGCACGGGTTCCAGGCGCTGACCGAGCCCGCTGACGTGTCCTACCGGATCGACCGCGCGCACGACCCCGCCGAGGACGTCACCATCGCACACGACGACCCGGAACTGGCCATCCCATGGCCGCTGCCGGTGACCCTGCTGTCCGAACGCGACCGCCGCGCACCCGCGCTGGCCGAGGTACTCGCGGCGAGGAGGCCCTGATGCGCGAGACGGAACCCGCCCGGCCGCTGCTACGGTCGTGGGAGGCCAACGAACGGCTGCACGCGCTCGTCCCCGGAGGTGCGCACACCTACGCCAAGGGCGACGACCAGTACCCGCAGGACCTGGCGCCGGTGATCTCGCACGGCCGTGGGGCGCATGTCTGGGACCTCGACGGCAACCAGTACATCGAGTACGGCTCCGGGCTGCGCTCGGTGAGCCTCGGACATGCGCACCCGCGTGTGACGGAGGCCGTCCGGCGGGAGCTCGATCGAGGTAGCAACTTCGTCCGGCCGAGTGTCGTCGAACTGGCTGCCGCAGAACGGTTCCTCGCCACCGTGACAGGCGCGGACATGGTCAAGTTCGCCAAGAACGGCTCCGACGTCACCACCGCCGCGGTGCGGCTGGCCCGCGCGGTCACGGGTCGGTCGCTGGTGGCGATCTGCCGAGACCAGCCGTTCTTCTCCACCGACGACTGGTTCATCGGCGCCACGGCGATGCCGGCGGGGATTCCGCGGAGCATCAGTGAGCTCACGGTGTCGTTCCCGTACGGGGATCTCGCAGCTGTCGAGGAACTGCTGCGCCGCCACGACGGGCAGCTCGCGTGTCTTGTCCTGGAACCGGCCACGCAGCAGGAACCGCCGCCCGGCTACCTCGCGGGGCTGCGCGCGCTGGCTGACCGGTACGGCAGCGTGCTGATCTTCGACGAGATGATCACGGGCCTGCGCTGGTCGCCTGCCGGCGCGCAGGGCCTCTACGGTGTCACCCCTGACCTGTCGACGTTCGGCAAGGCGCTCGGCAACGGCTTCGCCGTGTCGGCGCTGGCAGGGCGGCGGGAGCTGATGGAGCTCGGCGGCCTGCGTGACCCTCGGGAGCGGGTGTTCCTGCTCTCCACGACACACGGTGCCGAGACGCACGCGCTGGCGGCTGCCATGGCGGTACTCGACACCTACGTCGAGGAGGGCATCACTGCCCGGCTGCACGAGCTCGGCGAGCGGCTCGCCGCGGGTGTGCGGGAGGTGGCGGCGGGGATGGGCGTCGGCGAGCACGTCGTGGTCCGCGGGAGGGCGAGCAACCTGGTCTTCGCCACCCTCGACGAGAATGGCCGCCCCTCGCAGGACTATCGGACGCTGTTCCTACGCCAGCTGCTCGCAGGCGGGGTGCTCGGACCGTCCTTTGTGGTCAGCAGCGCGCTCGCCGAAAGGGACATCGACCGGACCGTCGAGGTGGTCGGCCAGGCGTGTGCGGTGTACCGCAAGGCACTCGACGCGCAGGACCCCACCCCGTGGCTCGGCGGCCGCCCGGTACGACCGGTGTTCCGCCCTTACGCGTGACGTTGCTCGGCGAACCGGTCGATCAGGTACGCCGTCACCGGTACCACCACCAGCGCGGTGCCGAAGCCGCCGAGCGCGTCGCTCGCGTAGTGCGCGCTCAGGACGACCTGCGCCCAGCCCATCAACGCGGCCGCCAGCAGACCAGTACCCAGCACGATTGCCGTCGCGGCAGCCCGGCGCAGCCGCGACCGCTGCACGGCGACCATGGCCATGACGAGGGCCAGTGTGGTCGCGAAAGCGGTGTGGCCACTGGGAAACGACAGGTTGTCGCCGTGAATGGTGCGGGCCACCAGCGGCTTGAGCAGTGTCGTCGCCGCGACCGTCACGCCTGCGGCGACTACGAGCAGCACCGCGGACCTCCGCTGCCGCAACGCCAGGCACAGCACCGCCAACGCCCCGAGCACGATCGGCGCGCCGACCGGTTCCGCGACGAAGTCGACCACCTGTGCGATGGGCAGCCACAGCCCGCTCGGTCCGCTCCGTGGCGCGACCCATTCGCCGCCGGTGGTTCCCGCGTAGACCAGTGCCTGCCAGGTGACCAGCAGAGCGGCCAGCGCCGCCGCCACGCCGAGGGGGCGGCGGATCGTCGTGGGCAGCGCCGTCGGCCCGGACACAACGCTCATGCAAGCACCGAACCGTAGGCCGACAACAACCGGTCCAGCGCGACCGCGGGGGTGAAGTCCTTCTCGTAGCGGCGGCGGGCAGCCTCGCCGAGCTGCAGATTCCACTGTGGAACGGTCACGCGGCGCAATGCCGACGCCAGTTCCGTCGCATCGCCGGGACGATGCAACAGCCCGGTCTCACCGTCGTCGACGAGTTCGGGGAACGCGCCATGCGCCGCGGCCACCACCGGCACCCCCGCCGCCATGGCCTCCACCACGACCAGCCCGAAGGCCTCCGGCCACGTCGAGGGCGCGACGACCGCGCACGCGCGCGCGGTGAGCTCGCGGCAGGCGTCCCTGTCGAGCAGGCCCACGTACCGCACATCGGCGCGGCCCGCAGCCCATTGGGCCACGGTCTCCGCGAGCGGCCCGCCACCGGCGAGCACGAGCGGCACCCCGATGCCACCCGCTGCGGCGAGCGCGTCCCACGCCGCCATCAGCAGCGGCACGCCCTTCGTGTCGGCCAGCCGGCCCAGGTACAGCACGTGCTCGCCGGCCCCGTTGCGGTACTTTCCCGGATCGGGCACGAAGTTGTGCTTCACCGCGAGCCGCCACGGTGACATTCCCGCGGCTATCAGCAGCTGTCGCTGCGCATCGGAAATACACAGGAAACGGGCCACACCACTCGCCCAGCGGTGACGGTTCACCGTCAGGTTGACCGCCAGCGGAACGGTCGCGAGCCGGGAGTCGCGATAGCAGCCGTGCCGCACCGCGGGCAGCGGGAGCCGCCCGGCGCAGTCGGTGCACAGCGCGCCGTCGCGGAAGAGCGTGCCGGTGGGGCACACCCGCAGGTAGTTGTGCAGCGTCGCGACCACGGGCGCGCCGGCGTCGCCGCAGGCGGCGAGCACCGACGGCGACAGCAGTGGGAACGTGTTGTGGACATGCACCACGTCGGGACGCTCGCGCCGCAGCCGGGAGGTGAGCTCGGCGCGGACGGCCCTGTTCCATGGCACCCGCAGCGGAACGGCCGCGCGCGCCGCCAGCGGCAGCCCGGCGATGTCGTCACTGTGCCGCAGGAACGTCGTCACTTCGTGCCCTGCGTCGGTCAACAGCGCGATCTCCTGGTCGACCACACGGTCCTCGCCGCTCGGCTGTCCCGAGCGATATCGGTTGTGCACCACGAGAATCCGCAGCGTGGACGTGGTCATGTACGCGCCTCCCCGACGGACAACAGAGCGGCGGCAACGGTCAGATGCAGCAGGTACGGCGAAGCATCGCCCAGCCCGGCCTCGGTGTAGGAGGCGATGAGGCAGTACCCGATCAAGAACAGTGCGCACGCTCTGGCCGGTGAGGGCGGACGCAGCGCGGCGACCACCACCAGTGTCGCGAGCATGACCACGACGATGACGACACCGACATAGCCCTGGTCCTGGTAGACGGCAAGCCAGCTGCTGTCGATGGGCAGCCCGTCGAAGGACTTGTTGGTCAGCCCGACGCCGAACAGCTGCTCGACAGTGTCCCGTGGCGCGGCCAGCAAGGCGTCCCACACCTTCTGCCGTCCGGTGAGGTTCGCGAAGTTCTCATCGTTCTGCCCACGCCGCAACCAGGTCTGCACCGCTGGCCCGAGCGCCACCGCGACGAGTCCGGCGACGGCCACGCCGACGGCGAACGCGCGCCGCGCCCGCGCGGACGCAGGCACCAGCGACAGCACAGCGGCGCCGAGTGCGATGACGAGGCCGATCGTCGCGGTGCGGGTGTGGGTCGCCAGCAGCACCGCCACCGCCGGGATGACGACAACGAGCATGCTGCGGAGGTCGATGTGCCGGCCGAGCCACAGCAGGAACGCCAGCCCGATGATGACGGCGGAGTACTGGCCGACCTGCGGCGGCGTGAGTGGCCAGATCGCTCCGGTGAGCCTGCCACCGTATATGTCGGGCAACGCCAGCCCCGGTGCGATCGCCAGACCGGCGACCACCGTGAGCAGCACCGCGCCGAGCACCTTGATGTGGTGCCGCACGAATGCCAGCGCGTCGTCCCACCAGGGGCTGATCAGCCACAGTGTCGCGACGAAGAAGGCCAGCCTGCCGCAGCGGAACAGCGCGCCGTACCCGGATTCGAGGCGGGCGCTTGCGACGACGCTCACCACCAGCAGCAGGCTCAGCAGGAGCAGGAAGGCACTCGGCCGGATGCGTAGCCGTGGGTTGAGCACGATGGCAAGTGCGAACGCGAGCACCACCGAGCCCATCGTGATCATCTGCACGACAGTCCGCGGCAGCGTCACCACCGTCACCGCGCCCTGCGAGCCCAGCGTGTTGATCACCAGCAGTGTCCATACCGCACCCAGCATCGGTGGTGCGGTGACCCTGGTACCCAGCAGTGTCATCGGCCACCGCTGTCCGGGGAGTAGGTACTGTCCTGGTCCTGTTCGTACGGCGCGGCCTGCCAGTGTCCGAAGTAGACCTCGGTGCCGGTGTCCCCTGCCAGGAACGTCCACGGGCCTGCGTAGGTGTTGGCGCGCCAGCGGTTTCCCTGCTCGAACGTGATCGCGCGCTGCACGCCATCGCCGTGATACGGCGACCAGTCCGGGTACGTGCCGTAGTTGGCGAGCACGGCCATCCGCCCGCACAGGGTCTCGCAGCCGACGGTGCGCGGGTCGAGCTCGAACCGGTTGTCGTGGATGTCGACGCGCTGGGTCTTCCACCGGCAGTCGCTGCGCAGCGGTTCCGTCGCGATGCCCGGCCGGCTGCAGCGCGCGGTGTCCGGGACGAGCAGGGTGCAGTTCCCGGTCGAGGTGTTGGCCGGGCTGTTGCAGAACCGGTCGGCGTTCTCCCACAACGTGATGCCCGACCAGTTGTCCTGGAGGAGGTTGCCGGCGATCTCGAGCGTGCCCGTGCGAGCGGGTACCCGGGGTTCGCCGCCGGATTCGGAGATGTAGATGGTCGCCGCGGGGAAGTTGTCGCCGCGGTCGGCGAACATCCGGCCCTCGACCCAGTTGTTGCGCCGGATCGTGTTGTTCGTGATCACCGCGTTGTAGCTGGTCTCGTAGATGATCGCGGCGCCGTCGTTGTTCTCGATCAGGTTGTTCTCGATGAGGAAGTCGTTGTTGTTGGTGTCGGCCCACAGCCCGGTGCCGCGGTTGTCGTGCACCCAGTTGCCGCGCACGTCCGCACCGTTCACCGCCCAGAACTTGACACCGCCGGTGCAGCCGCAGCCTTCGACCTGCGACTCCCAGTCGTCGGTGTTGTTGCCGACGATCTCGTTGCCCTCCACGACGAGACCGGTGATGCGCCCGGCGCCCTGGTAGGCGTTGATGCCGTACTGGCCGTTGGCGCGCAGGCAGTTGCCGCGGACCTGCTGGCGGGCGCCTGCCATCAGCCCGGCGCCGCCGTTGTGCTGGACGGTGTTGTACTCGATGACCCAGCCATCGCCCGAGTCGTGGTTGACCACGCCTTCGTCGCGCGGTGCCACGAAGTTCTGCACGGTGAGATGTCGGATCGTGACGTCATGCGCGGTGCCCGCGAAGGCGTACTGGTTGATCCGCCGTCCGTCGAGAACGGTCCCTGGCGCGCCGAGGTAGGTGTTGCCGTCCTTCGGCTGGACCTGCGCGTACCGGTCGCGCCCGAGCATGTGGAGTCCAGGTGCCAGCCAGAACGTGGTTCCCGGCGGGCTGGCCGCGGTCTTGTCGGCGAGGTCGCCGTCGCGTCCGGGGTCGACGACCACCGCCCCGCGGGGCGGTTCCTGTGGCCCTGGCCGGGTGTTGTCGCACACGGCGGCCTTGGGCGGTGGCACCGGCGTCTGATCGGCAGGCGCCGGTGCACACGCGCTCGCCAGGGCGGCGAGCACGCCGAGCAGCGCCACGGCGAGGCGGGCCTGTCGCGACGAACGAGCGTCCACAGTGGCGGGACCTTTCGGTGATTCAGCCGGTGAAGCGCAGGATGGTGGTCAGTACCTGCCCGCGCCCGGCGCGCCCGGTACCGAGCAGGGTCGTTGCCGGTTCCCGCCGTCCGAAGCCGGGGGAGTACCAGCCCAGCGGCGGGTCGGTCTCGCCGCGATGTGCTGACCACAGCAGTTCCGATGGCAGCGTGAGTAGCGCACGCTGCGGCGTATTCCCAGCGGTCCAGGACAGCTGGGCGGTGCACCCGTCGAGCTCCGCGGTCACCGTGGGGCCGAGGTGGAAGGCGAGCCGGCAGTCCTGCGGGGTGGCGGCCAGCACCTCGTCGCACACACGCAGTTCGCCGTCCGTGTCGTCGAGTTCGACGCTGCGACGGTGCAGCACCCGGTTGCGGCGGCCGGCGTAGCCGTCGTGCTGGGCACGCCAGCGCACCGCGCCGGACGGCGGCGTGTGCGCGAGGTTCACCTGGCTGCGCGCGTGCCGCGTCCACAGGAACGGGCCACCGCTGGCGGACTGGTCCCGGCCGCCGAGCTCCAGGGTGTTGTGGCCGACGGTGGAGCGGAAGTAGGACCGCCACGCCGGCTCGCCGTGGTAGCAGTAGGTGCCCGGATCGGCGAGGATGTCCACCCCGCCGTGCCGGACCTCGATCGAGAGCGCGTCGGCGTGAGCGTGCGCGGCGATGGACAGGAACCCGTGCGGCCCGCCATCACACCGGCACCAGATTTCGTCTCGTGCCAACTGCCTGCGCAGGATGGTCAGGCCGGCATCGGGGAACTGCGCGGGGCGGTCGGCCGGACGATCGGGCGGCAGGGCCGGCGGGCGAGCCACGGCGGCCAGCGCTGTGGTGGCCACCGCGCCGCCTGTCACCTGCGGCCACCAGTCGAGCCTCCCGAACAGCGCCGCGCCGGTGCCGAGCAGGCTCGCCCACCGGTCGGTTCCGGTGCCGTCGAGGACCAGGCCGAACCCGTCATCGGCGTCGCCCTGCCGTGGTGGCCGCAGCCGACAGTCCACAATGGCCGCCAGTGCGTCGGTCATCCGGCGCAGCACGAGCCAGGTCGACGTCGGCACCGTCAGCCCGGCAGCGCTCGCCTCTGCTGCGGCGGCGAACCCGAGTTCGAGCACCAGGCCGTGGTACTCGGTGGCGAGTTCCCTGTTGAGTCCAGAGTCGAACGTGTTGAGCCCCAGCTGCTCGTCCAGTGAGCGTAGTGCCGTCGCACGCCAGTGCGACGACTCGCCGAACCACGGGAACGCGCACGCGGCGGCCAGCTGCCCGGCGTCCTCGGCGATGACGTGGTTGTTCGCCGAGGAGCCCCGGCTGCGGAACGTCGCCAGCCAGCGCTGGTGGTACCAGATCTGGTGCAGTGCCTCGGGATTGTCCTCGAACAGCCCGCGCGCGCCCGGCCAGCCGTCGAGCAGCCTGCGCACCCACACCCACGACAGCAGCCGGATACCCAGCTCGATCCCGCTCACCCAGTGCGCGCCCCGCATCGGCGGGTTCGCAGCCCACCACGACTTCAGGTGGTCGGCGACCCGCTCGGCATAGCGGTGCTCGCCACTGCAGGCGTACGCCGCCGCGAGCACGGTGAGGTGCTGGTGCCGGGACGGTTCCCAGATCTGCTTGATGTCGCCGATCTGCGCCTCGCTGCGGTACGGCACGTCGAAGGCGTAGGCATCTGCCGGCGCCCGCCGTCCGGTCCTGGGGTCGCGGGCCCAGTCCGGGCTCACCAGGTCGTCCCGGGCCAGTCCGAAGTAGTCGGCGTAGCCGTCCAGCAGCCTGTCGGCCGTGGCGAGCAACCGTTGCCGGGCTCCGGAGGTCACTGTGGCGAGCGTGCCGCCGGGCAACGTCGCGGTGAACTGCCGGTCTGGCAACCATTCCGCCGTCACCGGCTTGGTGAGAACCCGTCGCCACCGTCGCTTGTGGACAGCATCCTGCGTGCGCCAGACGAGCTCGGCGGGCTCCATCCGGGACAACCGCCTCAGGTACCAGGCCGGGCTGGTCATCGCGGGTTCCCCAGCCGCACCGGCGCGCCCGTGGCCAGGCTCGTGTGCACGGCCAGTGTCGCCAGTGTCGTCGCCACCAGCGAGAACACCGGCACGGGGAGCGGGCCGCCGGTGCGCACCGCCTCGATGAACGCCGCCAGCTCGGCGGCCTGTCCCTTGTCCTTGCCGTGTGGCGCCCGGGGGCTGATCGAACGCCTGCGCGCGTACAGCGAGGCGCGCTGGAAGTCGTCGAAACGCAGAACCTTGCCGTCGGCCACGACGTCGAGGGTCTCCTTGGGGAAACTCGCCGCGCCCGACGTCGTGTAGCTGATCGCCGCGGTCGAACCGTCCGGGTAGCCGAGCAGGATCTGCAGGTCGGCCTGGCCCGGGGTCGCACACGCGTAGACCGAGGTGGGGTCCATGCCGAGCAGCCAGCTGACGGTATCGATGAAATGCCCGCCCTCACCGGCGAAACGGGAGCCCTCGGTGTCGCGCTGGTTGTACCAGCTGCCCTGTTCCAGCCGTCCCGCATTGACCAGGTACCGCACCGACGCCGGACCGACGCGGGTACCGAAGCGGCCCTTGGCCTGGCGCAGCAGCGGCGCGAAGCGGCGATTGAACCCGACCTGCAGCCGGTCGTTGCCGGACTCGGCGATCGCCGCGAGCACCTTCTCCAGCTCCGCTTCGCTCAGCGCGAGCGGTTTCTCCACGAACACGGCCTTGCCGGCGAGTAGCGCCTGCCGGGTCAGCTCGGCGTGTGAGCTGTGCCGGGTCACCACGAACACCGCGTCGATAACGGGGTCCGCGAGCAGGGCGTCCACATTGGTGGATGCCTCGGCGAAGCCGAACTTGCGCCGGGCGTTGGCACCGGAGAGCGCCGAGGTGGTGACCACGTGCCGCAGTTCGACGTCCGGTCGTTCGGCCAGGTGCGGCAGTAGCATCGAGGACGCGTAGTTGCCGGCGCCGAGGAAGCCCACCCGCACGGTGTTCCGCAGCGGCCGCTGCCGGGTGCCCGGCTCCGGCGCAGCCACAGACACAACCGGCTCGGTCCGTGCGGCCGTCCGCCGCGGGTAGCGGAACAGTACGGCGAGAGCCTTCAGCTCGCCGTCGCTGAGCCGCTGGTAGGTCTCCACTGCGCTGGCGAAATCGGCAACGTGTGAGATGAGCGGCTCGACGTCGACCCGGCCGCGTGCGAGCAGGTCCACAAAGCACTCGAGGTTGCGCCGTTCGGTCCAGCGGACGTAGCCGATGGGGTAGTCCCTGCCGCCGAGCTCGTATTCGGGGTCGTAGCGGCCCGGCCCGTACGAGCGGGAGAACCGGACGTCGAGTTCCTTTTCGTAGTAGGCGTTCCACGGCAGGTCGAGGCTGCACTTGCCGATGTCGACGACCGTGCCGCGATCGCGGGCAAGCCGGGCGGCCAGCTCGACGGGCTCGTTGCTGCTGCCGCCCGCTGCCAGGTA
The DNA here is from genome assembly GCF_040645195.1 of Saccharomonospora sp. NPDC046836. Taxonomy (NCBI): domain Bacteria; kingdom Bacillati; phylum Actinomycetota; class Actinomycetes; order Pseudonocardiales; family Pseudonocardiaceae; genus Saccharomonospora; species Saccharomonospora sp. NPDC046836. The sequence goes on along the minus strand of NZ_JBEYXW010000001.1, from coordinate 165,990 downwards.
CACCTGGTCGGCACCGTGCCCGCCGGTCAACTCGGCGATCGCGGAATCGACCACAGTGGACCCCGGTTCCCCACAGGCCAGCGCGCCGAGGCCGGCAGCCAGCGCGCAGCGGTCGTGATCGGGGTCCACGCCGACGACCCGGACACCGGCCGCGCTGAGCAGTTGCACCACGAGCTGCCCGATCAGGCCGAGCCCGATCACCAGCGCGACGTCACCGAGTTGCGGCTCGCCCCGCCGCACACCCTGCATAGCGATGGCGCCGACCGTGCCGAACGCCGCCTGCCTCGGCTCCACCTCCTTAGGCACACGTGCGTAGAGGTTCTTCGGCACCCAGTTCAGCTCCGCATGCAGCGCGTGCTCGTTGCCGGCGCACGCGACGAGATCGCCGACCGCGACGTCCTCGATGCCGGCCCCGACCTCCTCCACCACACCGCACAGGGAGTAGCCGAGCGGGGTGTAGGAGTCGAGCTTGCTGGTCACCTTGCGGTAGGTGGCCGCGACGCCGTTGGTGGCGACGCTCTGCATGACCTTGGCGACCTGGTCGGGCCGTGCTTTGGCCTTGCCGAGCAACGACATGCTCGCCTCGGACACCTTCATCAGCTCGGTTCCGGCGGAGATCAGCGAGTAGAGGGTGCGCACGAGGACACCGCCCGGCTTCGCTGCCGGGGCCGGAACGTCGAGGAGGGCGAGCTCGCCGCTCTTGTAGTTCTGCACGACTTGCAACACTTCGGACTCCCCTTAGGACGCGGTGGTGGCGCTGCGGTACCAGTACTCGAGGGTCAGGACGTGCCACAGGTGCTTGGCGCGATCCTGCTGGCCGGAGGCGTCCTCGGCGACGAGCCGTTGCAGGGCTTCGCGGCGCAGGAAGCCGGACTTCACGAGCTCGCCCTCGTGCACGACCTCGCGGACCAGCGGTGCCAGATCACGGCTCATCCACGCCCGCAGCGGTGCGCTGAACAGGCCCTTGGGCCGGTAGACGATTTCCTTCGGCAAAACCGCCGACGCGGCTTTCTTCAACGCGAGCTTGCCCTGCCGCCCGGCGATCTTGGCCCGCCCTGGAATGCTGAACGCGGCCTTGACGACCTCGACGTCGACGAACGGCACGCGTACCTCGGTTGCGGCGGCCATACTCGACCGGTCGGTGTAGGCGAGGTTCAGGCCCGGCAGGAAGAGCCGGGCATCGGCAAGGCACATCCGGTTGACGAAGTCGTCGAGTGCGTTGTCGTTGTAGGTGTCCGCGTGCTCGGTGAGCACATTGTCGACGGTGGGCGCGAGATCGGGGCCGAGCAGTGCGAGCAGGTCCTGCCGGTCGTACATGGTGTAGCTACGCCGGAACGCGGTCTCCTCCGGCAGCGCAGCGAACGACAGGAACCGCTTGGCGAAACGGACCGTGCGCAGGCCACGCCGGGCCGTTGCGACGGGCAACCGATCCACAATGGACTCCAGTGGGCGGCGGACCGGTCCCGGGATGCGCTGGTAGCGCAGCGCGAGCAGGTTCGCCAGATGCTTGCGGTACCCACCGAAGAGCTCATCGGCGCCCATCCCGGACAGCAGCACCTTCACCCCGGCTTCCCGGGCGGCAGTGCAGATCAGGAAGGTGTTGATGGCCGCGGGGTCGCCGATCGGCTCGTCAAGGTGGTACGTCATACGCGGCAACAGATCCAGCACCCGCGGCGCGATCTCGATCTCGTGCAGCTCGACACCGAAGCGGGCGGCCACCTGCCGTGCGTAGCGCAGGTCGTCGGGCATCGCCTCGAACCTGGCGTCCTCCGCGCGGAAACCGATGGTGTAGGCGGAGATCCCGGGTTGGGCTCTCGCGGCGAGCGCGGTGAGGTAGCTCGAATCAAGCCCGCCGGACAGGAACGTCGCGACTCCGACATCGGAGAGCAGGTGCTTGCGGGTTGACTCGGCAACGACGGCGGCAAGGTCCGCAGGCGGGCCCTGCGCGGCCTCGGCGGCGACCTCGGCGATCGAGTAGAACCTGCCCCGCTGCACCTCGCCGTCCGGTCGGCAGCGCAGCCAGGTGCCCGGCGGCAGCTTCTCGACCTCCCGGTAGGCGCAGCGGCTGTCCGGCACCCAGTAGTACAGCAGTGAGGCGACGAGCGCGGCCTCGTCGATCCGCAGCGAGCCACCCAGCTCGCTCGCGAGCGCCTTGAGTTCGGAGGCGAACACGACGCCACCATCCCGGCGGATCAGGTAGAGCGGTTTGATGCCGAGCTGGTCGCGGGCCAGCACCAGCTCGCCGCTGCGTTCGTCGAAGACGCCGAATGCGAACATGCCGCGCAGCCGCGGTAGGCAGTCGGTTCCCCAGCGCCGCCACGCCTCCAGCAGCACCTCGGTGTCGGACGTGCCGCGGAAACGCACGCCTGCGCTCGCCAGCTCGGCCCGCAGCTCCGGCGCGTTGTACAGCTCGCCGTTGTAGGTCAGCGCGAGCCCGTCCCGCACCATTGGTTGCGCACCGGTGTCCGACAGGTCGAGTATCGCGAGCCTGCGATGTCCGAAGTGGACCTCGCCGGGGCCTGCCTGGTGACTGTAGCGGCCCATGCCGTCCGGGCCGCGATGCGCCAGCGTCTTGGTGAGCCGGTCGGTCACGGGACCGCCGTCCGGCCACAGGTAGGTTCCGGCAATGCCGCACACGGTTACGACCCCTCTCCCTCGGCTGCGCGGACCGGGGTGAACCGGGTGGTGGGTAGGTCGGCGAGCTGGTGACCGTTGCCGTTGGCGGTGCGCTCGGCGTGGTTGGCGCGACCCCGCAACGCCGTGTGCAGCGCGTCCCACAGCGTCCCGTCGGTGCGGTCCTTCGGGTCGGGGTCGACGAGCACGACGCCGATCACGGGAATAGCCGCGTCGGCGAGCTGGCGGGCCACCGTGTGCAGCCACCGGGTGTCCGCGTACCCGGCACGGACAACGAGCACGGTCTCGCTGCCGAGGGCGCCGAGATCCGTCCACGCCGTGCCGGGGCCGACCGAGCCGACGCCGATGTTGTGCTCCTCCGGCCACACCGTGAGTGGCAGCTTCTCCGGCTCTACGATGCTGATCGGCCGCTCGGTCCGGCCGCCGAGTGCGCTCAGCTGCCTGCCGGGCAGCCCGTCCAGGAGGATCACCCTGCCGTCGATGGCCAGCTCCTCGGCCAGGCTCAGTGCCAGCGCGGCGGTGGTTCTGGCGCAGCCGAGTTCCAACAGCGAGACCCCGCCGGAGCCGTTGCGGATGAGCCGGGCGAGCGTCAGCGCAACGCGTTTGCGTTCCCGGGCCGCGACCGAGTGCCGTCGACCTTTGGGCAACTGGGCGAGCACGGACGCACCGAGGTGATCGGCGATATCACGGCGCAGCACCGGGCGGTCCCGCACCACACCACGCACGGCCACCAGGGCAAGGCCGAGCACCACCCCCAGCACCAGGCCGAACCCGGCATTGGTGCCGAGTGTCCGCAACAGTGGTTCCCTGACCGGGCGCGGCGCGTCCACGACCTGGGTACCCGCGGCCACGGACGGTGAGCCGATCGCGGCCTCGTCGGCGCGGCGGCTGAGGTCGGCGATCTGCTGGGCGAGCTCGGCACGGCGGCCGTAGAGCGACTGCAGTTGTGCCGCCGATGCGGTGCTGTCCTGTTGCGACAGTTCCGCGATCGAGCGGTCGATGCCGGCCAGCTCGTCCTCGGCCTGGCCCCGCTGATCGCGTAGTGCCTGCGCCTGCGCGTCGGCCGCCTGGTCAAGGCGCCGCAGGTGATCGGCGATGAACACCTCCACGAGTGCCGTCGCCTTGGCGACCGCGTCGGCGTCGCTGCTGCCTGTGACGGTCACCTGCAACACGTTGCTGGTGATGCCGGTGCCGGAGTAGCTGGCCAGGAACTCCTCGGGATCCTCCGGCGTACCGAGCCGCTCCAGGGCCGCCGCGGCGATCCGGGTCGTCTCCAGCAACGCGATGTCGGTCTGGATCTGTGCACCGCCGTCGGAGGGCTGATCGTTCTCGTGGATCACCAGTACCCGGGCCAGCGCCGACGGCGCGGGCGGCAGGACGAAGGTCAGCAGCGCCCCGGCGGCGAGCCCCAGCAGGCCGAGGCCGAGCCAGAAGCGCCGGTGTCTGCGGATCGTCGTCGCCAGGCGGGGCAGGTCAAGCAGCGGTGTGCTCACGTTGAACTCACCATCGCGTTGTCCTTACGTGCCTGCTGTACTGGCGCTGTACTTCCGCCGGCGGGCGCGCTGCGGTAGGTCACCACGGCGCCGAGAATGGCCTGCCCCGCGTCGGTGTAGGCCTCGGTGACGCCGACGAGCTCCCACGCGGTACGCGTGCCTGCGGTGAGTACCACCAGTACCGCCGATCCGCCTGCCGCGTCCGGCACGGTCGGCCGGGCCACCGCGTACTGGACAACCTCGAAGACTGCGTTAGCCGCCAGCCGGGTGGCCGCCTCCTGCGCCAGCGGATCGTCGTCGGCGACCAGCGCCAGCACCCGGCGCGGTGGTGGATCCGCGGCCAGAATCCTGCTGACCACGCGGTGCAGCCGGATGTCGCGGCCCGCCTCGCCGGAGCTCGCCAGGCGCGGCTGGTTCCATTGCGCGTCGCCCAGCAGCCACCGCGACAGGCGGTGCCCGTGGGCGCTGGCGGTGTCCGGCAGGTCGACGTTCGCCAGGATCGGCGTGGCGAGTGCGGCGGCGATCTCGCTTTCGTCGCGCATCCGCCGGTCACCGCGTGCGGCCACGAGATGCCCGAGCACACCGAGCACGACGAACAGCAGCATCCCGCCGGCGGCGAGCTGGGTCATCGTGGGGCTCGCCGGGCTCACCGGCCGCGGCGCGGGCCCCATGATCACCAGGTTCGCCCGGCCCGCGGCGGCGTCGGCCTCGTCGAGCCTCGTCATCGCCTGCCCGAGCTGGGTCCGCAGCGCTTCGAGATCCGTGCGCACGGCGACGCTGTCGATCGTCAGGCCCTCCGTCGCCGACTGGTGCAGCTCGTCGATCCGGCGCGCCGCGTCGGCGACCTGCCTGCGCAGGCTCTCCCGCTGCTCCCTCGCCACCTGGGCGGCCGACCCCGCCGTGTTGCTGATGAGCTGGGTGGAGAACTGGACGTACTCCTCGGCGACGCGGTCGGTCAGCTGCTGGGCCTGTTCCGGGGTGGCGGCGGTCCCGGTGATCCGCACGACGTTGCCGCCCGCGACGTCAGCGGTCACCGAATCGCTCAGGGCGTTGGCGGTGACGTTCCAGCCGAGTGCCGCGGCGACCCGGTCCAGCACGACCGTGCTCACCGCAACCTGTGCTTCCGTCCGCAGTTCGGCATCCTGCCGCGGGCCCTGGAGCAGGACCGTTGCCGAGGCCCGGTAGCCGGGCGAGAACAGCAGCGAGGCGCCGGCACCGGCCAGCGCGCCCACCACCGCGAGAACGGCGAGCAGCCGCCAGCGCCTGCGCAGGACCTGGCCGACCAGCGACAGCCGCGCGGGATCGTCGTGCACCGTCGTCAGCCTCCCTGCCGGCAGGCGGCGGCATAGGCGGCGAGCAACGCCGCCGCCGAGTGCTCCCACGACAGCGCGCCGCTGACGCGTGCACGGCCGAGCGCACCCATCCGGTTGCGCTCGTCGGGGTTGTCCAGCAGCCAGGCGATGGACTTCGCGAACTCCGCGACGTCGTTGGCCGGCACGTAACGGGCGGCCTCCCCGGCGGACACCCGCGCCTCCTTCAGGTCGAAGGAGACGATCGGCCTGCCCATCGCCATGTACTCCATGATCTTGTTCATTGTGGACACATCGTTGAGCGGGTTGAGCGGGTCAGGCGACAGGCACACATCTGCTGTGGACAGATAGCGCACCAGGTCCGCGTCGGGGATACGGCCGGTGAACTCCACCTGGCCGGTGAGCCCCAGCTCGCCCGCGAGCCGCACCATCGCGTCGAACGTGTCACCGGAGCCGATGAACACCGCGTGCCAGTCGGTGCGGTCGAGATCGTCCCGAAGCGCGGCGAGTGCACGGAGTGCGTAGTCGACGCCGTCCTGCGGGCCCATCACGCCGAGATAGCAGAGAAGATGTGGCTTGCCGTGCTTGAGATCCGGCTCCGGCGGCACCTCGCGGAATCTGTCCACAGTGGGCGCACTCCGCACGACGAACACGTCGCCGGGTGCCTTGCCGCCGCGGGTGAGCGCGACGTCGCGATAGCTCCCGTTGGTGGCGATGACGACGTCCGCCGCCCGATAGGTGAGCCGCTCCAGCGCGCGCACGCCCCGGTAGAGGAGGTCCTCACCACGATCGAAACGGGACAGGTACAGCTCGGGAACCAGGTCGTGCTGGTCGAACACGAACCGGGCACCGCGCCGCTTCAGCATGCGCGCGACGAGGAACAGCAGATCGGGCGGATTGCACGCGTGCACGACGTCGATCGGGCCGAGCCGCCGCACCTTGCGGGCGAGCCGGAACGTGTGCCACAGCGCGGATCCGTACTCCCGGACGTACCCGGCCGGGCCGCCGGTCGCCGCTCGCAACGGGTAGCGGTGCAGGTGCACTCCGTCGAGCACGATCTCGGGCTCAGTGTCCCTTTTGCTCCCTTGTGGACAGATGGCGTGCACTTCCCAGCCCGCATCGCGCAGTGTTGTGCATTCCTGCCACACGCGACGGTCGAACGGGACGGACAGGTTCTCCACCAGGATCAGCGCCCTGCGCGATCCTGCGCTCACTTCACCAGGCAAGGCCGACGTACCCTTCCTCGGTGCGGCGCCGTTGCGCGTCGGGCAGCCGGACGAGATCGATGAGCACCGGGCCGCCACCGTTCGGCAGTGCCTGCAGCACAGCGGGCTCGGTGCTGCCGACGAGCACCACGTCGGCATGCGCCAGCACCTCGTCCACCGAGGCGGCGAGGAGCTGGCCGAGGTGCGGCAGCCTGCCCTCGATGTACTCGCGGTTGGCGCCGAGCAGCCGCGAAACGCTCACGTTGGCGTCGTAGATCCTGAGGTCGTACCCCTTGCCGAGCAGCCGTTCCGCCAGCTCCACGAGCGGGCTCTCGCGCAGGTCGTCGGTACCCGGTTTGAACGAGAGCCCGAACAGGCCAACGCGTCGCTTGCCGGTACGCGCGACGAGCTCGAACGCCCGCCGCAGATGCTCCTCATTGGACGGCAGGATGTGCGCAAGTATCGGCACCGACACATCGGCCCGCTGCGCTGCGTGCACCAGGCCACGAAGGTCCTTCGGCAGGCACGAGCCGCCGAACGCGAACCCAGGACGCAGGTAGGCAGGGCTCACGTTCAGCTTGCGGTCGGCCAGGAAGACGTCCATCACCTGGTGCGAGTCGAGGCCGAGCGCCCTGCAGATCGCGCCGAGCTCGTTGGCGAAGCCGATCTTCAGGCCGTGGAAGGCGTTGTCGGCGTACTTCGTCATCTCGGCGACCGGGATCGGCACCCGGAACACCGCGCCGGGCAGGCCTTCGTAGAGTGCGGCCACCGCGTCGCCGCTGGCCGCGTCGAACTCGCCGATGACCGTCTTCGGTGGATCGAAGAAGTCCCGGACGCTGCTGCCCTCGCGCAGGAACTCCGGGTTGACGGCCACCCCGAAGTCGACGCCTGCGGTGCGGCCGGAGGCCTTCTCCAGTATGGGAACCAGCAGTTCGAGGCAGGTGCCGGGCAACATCGTGCTCCGGAACACCACCGTGTGCCTGCCAGGATGCGTGGCGAGCGCGGTGCCGATCTGCTCGGTGACCCGCTCCAGGTGCACCGTGGAGAGGCTGCCGTTGGGTGCGGACGGGGTGCCGACGCAGACCAGCGACATCTCGCTGCCCGCGATGGCCTCGACCACGTCGTCGGTGGCGCGCAGCGCTCCGGACTCGACCACTCGTGCGGTCAGCTCGCCGATCCGTTCCTCGACGACCGGTGCGCGGCCACGGCGGACGAGGTCGATCTTCAGTGGGTTGACGTCGACACCGATGACCTCGTTGCCACGGCTGGCAAGGCATGCGGCGGACACGCATCCCACGTAGCCGAGCCCGAAGACACTGATCTTCATCTGGCTCTCCTCCCGCCGCAGCCATGTTCGGCCGCTCGCGACTCACTTCGTGATTCGTTGACAGGGGGAGTGCCGTTACCGGGTTTTGCCTGGTAAATCGCCTGCACATGGGCGTGGTGGTCAGTGAACAACGCACCCGTGGGCTAGCTGGTGGAAAGGTCCAGAATGGACTGTGTGGTTCGTACCGGTTCAGAACTCCGCGACGGCGGGGATCACCTCGTTGGCGAAGATCTCGAGCTTGCCCGGGTCCTGGACACCGGGCACCCCGCCGATGGCGACGTCGATACCGAGCCCGGCGACCCTGCGTAGCTCGTCGATCAGCGCGCCGGCCTTCTCGCCGCGTTCGCCGATGTCCAGAATGACGAGGGCGGTCTTGGTGATCTCGGAGTAGTCGCGGCCCTCGGCGTCGCAGTGCCTGCGCAGCACGTCGAGCTTGTGCGGCAGTTCCGGCGAGTTGAAGATGTTGCATGCCTGCGCGTAGCGGGCAACCAGGCGAAGCGTCTTCTTCTCCCCGGCGCCGCCGATCATGATCGGCGGATGTGGCTTCGACAGCGCCTGCGGCACGTTCAGCAGGCGATCGGCATGGACGTGGGTACCGGTGAACGGGCCGTCGTCGTCCGACCACATCTGCAGGCAGTACTGCACGGCGTCCTCGAGCAGCTCGAAGCGCTCCGCGGTCGGCGGGAACGGGAAGCCGAGCCCGCGGGCCTCCTGCTCGTTCCAGCCCGCGCCGATGCCGAGGATCGCCCGCCCGCCGGAGAGCACGTCGAGCGTCGTCACGGCCTTGGCGAGCAGACCGGGATGCCGGTAGAACGTGCCCGTGATCATGGTGAACAGCTTGACGTTGCTGGTGTTCGCGGCGAGGAAGCCCAATGTCGTGTAGGCCTCCAGCATGTCGCGGCCGACAGGACCAACCGGCGGGATCTGGAAGAAGTGATCCATCACCGAGAGATATTCGAAGCCGGCCTCATCGGCCCTGCGCGCGATACCGGCGAGGTCGGTGCCGAGCTTGGCGGGCCCGTTCGGCCAGGTGAAGTCGGGAATCTGCAGTCCGAGTTTCATGGTTCCGACCGTAACTCCGGAGCGACTCCAGCTGCTTGGTTCAGAACCCTGTGACGAGGTGGACGGCGTGCTGCACCGGGTCTGCCACGTACACCGTGTGCGTGCGCTGGTCGACCGCGACGGCGCCCGGGTTGCTGCCGAGCGCCAGCTCACCGGAGCGCGTTCCCCGAGTGCCGTCGATCCTGATGAGCCCGTTCGGGCCGCCGTTGCTGTACACCGAGCCGCTGCGCTGATGCACGGCGACCGCGGAGGCGGCACTGTCGAGCAGGATCGTGGCCGTCTCGGTGGCGGTGCCGCCGTCGAGCACCGAAAGGTGGTGGATGCCGGAGTTGGCGACATAGATCGTGTTGCTGGCGCGGTGGACGCAGACCGTGGCCGGCGCCTTCCCGACGCGGATGGATCCGGTGAACGTCCCCGTCGAGAGGTCGAGGACCTCGACGCTCGCTGTGTCGGGGCTGGCGAAATAGGCCAGCCTGCGCCCGGGGTCGATGCTCAACCCGTCCAGCGATCCGGTGGGGCCGGCCAGCTCTTGCCGCACGGCACCGGCCACGCCGTCCAGAATGCTCACGGCGCCCGTGGTGCTGCTGCCCGCGTAGACGGCGCCGGTGAGTTCGTCCACTCCGACCGCCGCGGCTCCGGCGCCCGCGGCAATGGTGGTGAGCACGCGCCCGGTCCAGCCGTCGAGCACGGCGACGGTTCCGGCGCGGCTGTTGCTGGCGTAGACGCGGCCCGCGCTCCCGTGCACGGCGAGATCGGTGACGGTCGAGCCGATCTGTACCGCCCCGCCCACCTGGCCGGTGCGGCCGTCGATCAGGTACACACTCCCGTCCGCGCAGCCCGCGTAGGCCGTTCCGGCGAAGTCGTTCACAGCGAGTGCCGTGGGTGAGCCGCTCACCCGCACCGTGCGCACGTCGGTCGCGGCGGCCCGGCCCGCGGGCAGTGCGGCGGCCAGCACGGCCAGGGCCGTACCCAGCACTGTCCGGCGCTTCCACCTGGACCCCGGCACGGCAGCCTCCCCGTTTGTCCTCCACGAACCGGCGGGACGTGTTCGTTGGACCGTAACCTTTGACCAGGAACTTCGCTCACCGGAACCGCGTTCGATCCAATGGAGGCCTTCACCCGGATGGCCTGCACTCGGAAGGAGGCATGGGCACGTGCACAGGCACCGGAACGGGCTGAAGACGGCGATGCTGCTCGGCCTGCTGAGTGCCATCATCATCGGGATCAGCGGGATTTTCGGCCGCGGGGCACTGATCATCGGGCTGCTGATCGCGCTGGGCATGAACGCCTACGCCTACTTCAACTCCGACAAGCTCGCACTGCGTGCCATGCGCGCGCGGCCGGTGTCGGAGGCACAGCAACCGGCGATGTACCGGATCGTGCGGGAGCTGGCGACCACCGCGCGGCAGCCGATGCCGAGGCTCTACATCAGCCCGACCCACGCACCGAACGCGTTCGCGACCGGGCGCAACCCTCGCAACGCCGCCGTGTGCTGCACCACCGGGATTCTGGATCTTCTCGACGAGCGCGAGCTGCGTGCCGTGCTCGGGCACGAGCTCTCCCACGTCTACAACCGGGACATCCTGATCTCCTGCGTGGCGGGCGCGCTGGCGAGCGTGGTGAGCGTGCTGGCCAACTTCGCGTTGTTCTTCGGGGGCAACCGCGAGGGCGGCAACCCGCTGGCGGCGCTGCTGCTGGTGTTCCTCGGCCCGATTGCCGCAGGCATCATCAAGATGAGCGTCAGCCGGTCACGGGAGTACCAGGCGGACGCCTCAGGGGCCGAGTTGACCGGGGACCCGCTGGCGCTCGCGTCGGCGCTGCGGAAGCTGGAGCGGGGCACCAGAGCGGCACCGCTGGTGCCGGAACCGAAAGTCGTCTCGCAGTCGCACCTGATGATCGCCAACCCGTTCCGGCCCGGCGACCGCGTGTCGAGCCTGTTCTCGACCCACCCGCCGATCGAGGACCGCATCCGCAGGCTCGAGGAAATGGCCCGCCGCCTCTACTGAGGCCCGTTGGCCGTCAGCCTGCGGCCCCGGCGGCCCTGGCGACGTCCATCACATAGTCGCCGTAGCCGCTCTTGGCGAGCTTGGCGCCGAGCCGGTAGCACTCGTCGGCGTCGATGAATCCCATGCGCAGCGCCACTTCCTCCAGGCAGGCGATCCGCACGCCGGTGCGGTGCTCCAGCACCTGCACGAACTGGGCCGCCTCAAGCAGCGAGTCGTGCGTACCGGTGTCGAGCCAGGCGAACCCGCGGCTCAGCTCCACGAGCCGCGCACGGTCCTGCCTCAGGTAGGCCAGGTTGACATCGGTGATCTCCAGCTCGCCGCGCGCGGACGGGGTCAGTGCGCGGGCGATGTCGACCACCTGGTTGTCGTAGAGGTACAGACCGGTGATGGCCCGGTTCGACCGTGGCTGCGCCGGCTTCTCCTCGATCGAACGCAGCCTGCCCGCAGCGTCGACCTCGCCGACCCCGTAGCGCTCCGGGTCCTTCACCGCGTAGCCGAACAGCACACAGCCGTCGAGCGTCGCGACCTCCTCCTGCAGCGTGCGGGAGAAGCCGCGGCCGTAGAAGATGTTGTCGCCCAGTATCAGCGCCACGTCGTCGTCACCGATGAAGTCGGCGCCGATCAGGAATGCCTCGGCGAGCCCATTGGGCGTTGGCTGCTCCGCGTGACGTAGCTCGATGCCGAACTGGCTGCCGTCGCCAAGTAAGCGTCGGAAGCTCGGCAGGTCGGTGGGCGTCGAAATGATCATGATCTCCCTGATCCCGGCGAGCATCAGCACCGAGAGCGGGTAGTAGATCATCGGCTTGTCGTAGACGGGCAGCAGCTGCTTGGAGACGGCCTGGGTGATGGGGTGGAGGCGGGTACCGCTACCGCCCGCCAGCACGATGCCCTTCATCCGTGTACCGCCCCTCACTCGATCGTGGATCTGGCTCCAGGCCAGAGGGTATCGCGGGTGTCAGGTGGCCGGGCCTGTGGCGAAGTAGGCCTTGCACACGCCGCCGGTGTAGTCCGCGGCGATCTGCAGCACGCCGGCCCCGCCGTCGACGGGTAGCAGCGTGGAGCTGTAGTTCGGGCACCAGTTGTCGTAGGGCTTGGTGATGCGCACCGGTGCGGGCACCTCGTACCAGTCGCCGGCGCCGAGGTGGTCGTTGGCGAGCAGTGTGCGCCCGTTGCCCGGCAGCGGTTTGCCGTTACGGTCGACGTAGATCTGGCCGACCATGAGGATGCGGGTGCCGGTCGGTCCGCCGGGGAACAGCGTGATCGTCTGCGCGTGCTGGAAGTGCTTGCCGGTCGCGGTGTCCACGCGGGTGCCGGGCGCCTTCGGGTCGCCGAAGTTGGCGCCGTCGGGGGAGATCTTGAAGTACGGGTCGCAGAAGCGGTCGCGGTAGTTGCAGATCTCGTAGGCGAAGTAGTACCGCCCGTCGGGCAGTGTGCGCACGATCGGCATGCCGGGGCGGACACGATGCGGCGGGATGGCCATTGTGCGCTGCTTGGTGCCCCAGGTGATGCCGTCGGTGCTGGCGATGCGGTTGAGGACCTGGGCATGCTGGGGGGCCTCGGTCTCGTCGGCGTAGTGCATCCAGAGGTTGCCGCCCGCGTCGATGGTGAACTCCGGCTCCCAGACGCCGTCGTGGTTGTGCGAGCGCACCGGCTCGGCGAGGAACGTCCAGCTGCGGCCGAGGTCTCGACTTGCCCAGATGCGGATGCCGATGCGCCGGGACGGGCCGGCCTGCTGCCGGTAGCTCGCCGCCCAGAGCAGTGTGCCCGCACGCAGCCTGCCGATGCGCTGCGGCAGCTCGTAGAGGGTGCCGCAGCACATGCCCAGCGCGCCGGCCGGGTCGCGCACCTCGCCGACCTTGGTGAACGTGCGGCCTTCGTCAAGGCTCTCGAAGATCGGTGTGAAATGTCCGTTCGCGTCGCGGCTGGTGATCGACGCCAGGATGCGCCCGTCACGCAGCAGGCCGCCGTGCTCGATCCGGATCAGCCGCGGGTAGGCGCCCATGCCGTCGAACAGCAGCGTGCGCTCCGCGGCACGGGCAACCCCGGCCGGCACGACGATGCCGTCGAGCAGAAGTAGGCAGAGCAGCATGACGAGCGCCTTGCGCATGGCGTCCCCCTTCGGACTGTGACCGAGGGATTACACCATGCTGCCAAGGCGGTGACTAACGGTAGCTGCGTGTGTGTAGCTGGTTCAGCGATAGTTGGTGAACTGCAGCGCGATGCCGAAGTCCTTCTCCTTCAGTACGGCGATGACGTCCTGCAGGTGGTCCTTCTTCTTGCCGGACACCCGCAACTGGTCGCCCTGGATCTGTGCTTGCACGCCCTTGGGGCCCTCGTCGCGGATGTACTTGGCGATCTGCTTGGCCTTGTCGGACTCGATGCCGTCGATGATCTTGCCATTGACCTTGTAGATCTTGCCGGAGATGGCGGGCTCACCGGCCTCGAAGGCCTTGAGCGAGATGCCCCGCTTGATTAGCTTCTCCTTGAAGACCTCGACCGCGGCAAGTACCCGTTCCTCGGTCTCGGCCTCGATCACGACGGCCTCGGAGCCGGCCCACTCGACCTTGGCGCCGGTGTTCCGGAAGTCGAACCGGGTGGACAGCTCCTTGCTGGCCTGGTTCAGTGCGTTGTCCACCTCCTGGTGATCGACTTTGCTCACGACGTCGAACGACGGATCCGCCACGACATACACCTCGTTGTCTGCTGGTTGGGTGGCTCCACCCTAGTCATGGCGAACCCTGCCGGGAGCCCGGCTACGGGCATTGGGTACTCTGTAGCTCGGCCGGGCCAGCCCGGCCACGGCGGGATGCCCGAGCGGCCAAAGGGATCTGACTGTAAATCAGACGGCACTGCCTTCGGGGGTTCGAATCCCTCTCCCGCCACACCAGCAACAATGCCCCACTGACCTGCACGAGCAGGTCAGTGGGGCATTTTGCTGTGTGCAGTGTTGGGCACTGAATGGTGGAAATGAGGCAAGGAATGCTAAAAGCAGCACCTTTGTGCTGGCTAATAAATGTCAAGTCTTAACTCTTGTTGAATACGAACATCTATGCTCAATAGCGCGCCGATGATACGTTGTCGTAGTGGTCAGAATTGCAACTATGGGGCCGACCGGCAACGCCGCGTGCTACAGAACGTGACAGGCTGAGTCTGCAAAGTTGCTACAGGTTGCCCGGGTGGACGGCCCGCCCCCAGGCGCCCCATGAGGCGCTGTGCTTCGCGAACATGCAGGTCAGAAGCGGTTTGGCCACCGGCGTTCCCGCGCGGTCCGGTCAATGAGCTTGCCGGCCCGCGAGTTCCAGGCCTTCGCATTCGGCGAAGTCCTCGAAGTCCTTGAGGTTGAGCGTTGCCAAGGGCATTTCAAAGGTCAGGCAGCACGGCAGCACGCGGCGATCCAGGTGTCGTTTTGCGAGCGTGGTGTTCCGCGACGGGCGGCGTAGGCGGAGATCTCGCCCCAGGTTCGGGCGACGCGTTCGGTACCTGGCAGGACTGGGATGGCAGAGAGCCACTGATTGAGGCGGGTGCGTCTGCGTTCGGCCCAGGCGCGCTGGTCCGCCCATTTGGTCAGCTCGCCGAGAGTGGTGAAGGTGATGAAAGGGCGTTTGCCGATGAGGTGCCGAACCATGGTGCTGCTTGAAGCTTAGTGACGCGACGTCGGTGTCGAGGACGACGGATTCCACGGGCTATGTCAGGTTCGCGCGCCGCGTGGCGTAGGTGTATTCGATGAACTCGTGCAGCTCTTCGTCGGTGTCGAAGATGCCCTCGCAGGCGAGGTCGTCTGCCGAGCGAATCGGCTGGACGTCCTTGCGGCGGGCGAGCTCGTCTGCGAGTTCGGGGCCATCGAGGAACAGGGGCAGGTCATCGTCGGCGTGATCCGCGTGGCCGTGGCCGGTAGTCATCGCTTACACTTCCCGTCGACTTCGCTACCAGGGTCTCATGGTCGGCCTGCGGCGGCGAGCTGCTGGACGTTCTGTCGAATACGTGTCGACGAACCCGGCGAACCTGACAAACATGCAGGTCAGTAGGGTGGGTCGTGTGTACGGCCACGGCTCAGCCGCCAGCGAGCCACTGCGCGTACACGCGGTACAGCACGCCGAGAATGTGGTTGCCGAGTAGCTCGGGAACGCGGTTTTCAATTGTCCATTCTCGACGATTTACGTCCCGCGCTGCCGAGTCTGCAATGGATGGTCGGCCTTATTGGATTGGCGGCTGACGGTGAGCTTGTATGCGGCAAGCGCTGTCGGATTGCGCCCGCTTTGTCCGGCCGGGCGTTTGGCGGCAGCTCAGGGAGCCACTCGCGAGCCTGAGTGGGCAACTCGCGTGCCTGAGTGGGCAACTCGCGTGCCTGGGCGGGGGACTCGCGTGCCTGGGCGGGGGACTCGCGCCCGGGCCGTCCGGGCCGCTCACGCCGCCACACCCGCCCCTGACCTGGAGTTCGAACGGCCGTTTCAGCGCGACTGATCAACTGGCGCGGTCCCTGGTGTTGCGTCCCGTCACGAGCTACGTTCAAAAGACGCCCAAGAACCTACCGGCGATCAGACAAAGGGGTTTGAAAATGCCGGATAACCACGTTGTTGTCTATAAGGGGCCGGGGGCCGTCTCGGTCGAGTCGATCGATTACCCCAGGCTCGAGCTTCCCGATGATGTCGTCAAAGGATTGGGTCTGCCGAAGCAAGCTCCGCACGCGGCAATCCTGAAGATCGTCACAACCAACATTTGCGGTAGCGATCAGCACATGGTGCGTGGTCGTACCACCGCACCCGTCGGGCAAACCCTGGGGCACGAGATCACTGGGGAGGTGGTCGAAGCCGGTGAGGACGTACTCTTCGTCAAACCCGGTGACATCTGCTCAGTACCCTTCAACATCGCGTGCGGCCGGTGCCGCATGTGTAACGAGGGCAAGACCGGCATCTGCCTCAACGTCAACCCCGCGCGGCCCGGTGCCGCGTACGGCTACGTCGACATGGGTGGCTGGATCGGCGGCCAGGCGGAGTACGTCATGGTGCCCTACGCCGACTTCAACCTGCTCAAGTTCCCGGACCGCGATCAGGCGCTGGAGAAGATTCTCGACCTGACGATGCTGTCGGACATCTTCCCGACCGGCTACCACGGCGCGGCCTCGGCGAATGTGACCACGGGGTCGACGGTGTACGTCGCCGGCGCCGGGCCGGTCGGCCTCGCCGCCGCGCACGCCGCGCAACTGCTCGGTGCCTCCGTGGTGATCGTCGGCGACCTGATCCAGGAACGGCTCCAGCAGGCACGCAGCTTCGGCTGCGAGACCGTCGATCTGAGGGAAACCGCTGAGCTCGGCGACATGATCGCGCAGATCGTCGGCGAGCCGGTCGTCGACGCCGCCGTCGATGCGGTCGGCTTCGAGGCGCGCGGGCACGGCCGCGATGCCGGAGAGCAGCCGGCGACGGTGCTCAACGACATCATGACGATCACGCGTGCCGGCGCCTCGCTCGGTATTCCCGGCCTGTACGTGACCGGTGACCCGGGCGGGGTCGACGCCAACGCCAAGGTCGGTCAGCTCGGTGTGCGCATCGGGCTCGGCTGGGCGAAGTCGCACTCGTTCACCACTGGTCAGTGCCCGGTGAAGAAGTACAACCGGCTGCTGATGAACATGATCCTGAGCGGCAAGGCGCAGATCGCCAAGGCCGTCAACGCCACGGTCATCCCGCTGTCCAACGCCCCCCAGGGCTACCAGGACTTCGACCGCGGCGCCGCCAAGAAGTTCGTGCTCGACCCGCATGGGATGGTTGCCGCCTAGCCCGGGCAGTCACCCCAGCACGGGGCTCGTGCGTGGCACGAGCCCCGTGTCCTGCGCAACGTTCGCCCCGCCAGGGCGTCTGCTCAGCCATGGAGCGCGAACTGGACTGGGACGGGTGCTTCAACACTCGAGACCTCGGTGGCCTGCGCGCCGCGGACGGCAGACGGACGCGCTGGGGTGCCCTCGTCCGCTCCGACGCGCCGGACCGGCTCAGCGAACAAGGCTGGTCGGCGCTCGTCGAGCACGGCGTCCGCACCCTGGTCGACCTGCGTAACCCCGAGGAGCGCGGCACGGACGCTGCGCCCCGGCCGGCCGAAGTACACACCTGCCACGTCCCGCTCGACCCCGTCGACGACCCCGAGTTCTGGGAGCCCCTGCAGCGCACCGGGGTGTATGGCACGCCGCTGTACTACCAGCCGCTGCTCGACCACCGCCCCGATCTCGTCGTCAGGGTGCTCACCACGGTGGCTCGAGCCCGTCCCGGTGGGGTGCTCGTCCACTGTTCGCTCGGCCGTGACCGGGCAGGGCTGGTGACGCTGCTCCTGCTCGCACTTGCCGGAGTGCCCGGCGAGACGATCGCCGACGACTACGAGGTCAGCATCGCCCGGCTGCCCGCGCGGTACGCGGCGCTGGGATGCCTGACCTGGAGCCGATTCTCGCGGGCATCCTGGCCGAGCGCGGGACCTCCGCTCGCGACACGCTGCTGTCGCTGACCGGTTCACTGGACGCCGAGGCGTACTGCCTGCGCGTGGGTATGGTCGGCGCGGACGTCGACGCGCTGCGCACCCGGCTTCTCGAACCCGCCTGACGTCACCGCAGCCGCGGCGCGATCTCGGCAGCCGTCGGTGGCCGTTCGTGTCCGTGCAGACCGGCGGCCAGGGTGCGGGCCCACTCGCACAGCCCGGTGACGTCGATACCGTGCGGTGTGGCATCGGCGAAGGGTGCGATGTTGTCCGCGCCGCGGCTCAGCAGTGCCGCCGCTCCGGCCCGGTTGCCGCGCGCCGCATGCGTGACCCCGACCGCGAGCTGGGCAAGGCCACGCCACAGCTCCCGCTCCTCGACCGGCCCCGACTTCCACGCGTCCTCGAGCACCTCGTGCGCGTGGAAGGGCATACCGTCATCGAGCAGGCGCTGCGCCTCCCGTAGCGACTCCTCGGCCGAACGCAGGACACCCTCGGGAGCGCGCGCGACACCAGGTGCCCCGTAGGGCAGCGGCCTGCCGAGGCCGTCCCTCGGTCGCGCATTGAGGGCACGGCCCTCGCTGTCCCGGTCGCGATCAGCCACTCTGCGAGTCTGCCACGCGTACTACTCGGCGGGACTGTCGTGGCTCGACGACCCGGACACCGCTTGCGGCTCCTGCGGTATGACCTTGCCGGTCAGTGTGATGTGCCCCTCGTCGTGGATTCTCTCGATCATGTGCGGGTAGTGCAGTTCGAACGCGGGGCGCTCGGAGCGGATCCGCGGCAGTTCGGTGAAGTTGTGCCGCGGCGGCGGGCAGCTCGTGGCCCATTCGAGCGAGTTGCCGTAACCCCAGGGGTCGTCGACCGTCACCGCCACACCGAAGCGGTAGCTGCGCACGACGTTCCACAGGAACGGCAACATCGACAGCCCCAGGATGAAAGCCCCGACCGTCGACACCGTGTTCAGCGTGGTGAAGCCGTCCGACGGCAGGTAGTCGGCGTAACGGCGGGGCATCCCTTCCGAACCCAGCCAGTGCTGCACGAGGAACGTGATGTGAAAACCAACGAAGGTGAGCCAGAAATGTAGCTTGCCCAGCGGTTCGTTGAGCATGCGGCCGGTGAACTTCGGGAACCAGAAGTAGATCCCGCCGAAAGTCGCGAAAACGATCGTGCCGAACAACACGTAATGGAAATGCGCGACTACGAAATAGGTGTCCGTCACCTGGAAGTCCAGTGGTGGCGCGGCCAGCAGGACACCGGTGAGGCCGCCGAGCAGGAACGTCACGAGGAAGCCGATCGCCCACAGCATCGGCGTCTCGAAGCTCAGCTGGCCCTTCCACATCGTGCCGATCCAGTTGAAGAACTTGATGCCGGTGGGTACGGCGATCAGGAACGTCATGATGGAGAAGAACGGCAGCAGCACCGCGCCGGTGGCGAACATGTGATGCGCCCACACAGCGAGTGACAGCGCGGTGATGCCCATTGTCGCGAACACCATGAGCCGGTAGCCGAACAACGGTTTGCGGCTGAAAACCGGAATGATCTCGGTGATGATGCCGAAGAACGGCAGAGCGACGATGTAGACCTCGGGGTGGCCGAAGAACCAGAACAGGTGCTGCCAGAGGATCGCGCCCCCGTTGGCGGGGTCGAAGACATGGGCCCCCAGATGTCGGTCGGCCGCGAGGGCGAACAACGCCGCCGTCAGGATCGGGAACGCGGCGAGCACCAGCACCCCGGTGAACAGGATGTTCCAGGTGAAGATCGGCATCCGCCACATCGTCATGCCGGGAGCGCGCAGGCAGACGATCGTGGTGATCATGTTGACCGCGCCGAGGATGGTGCCGACGCCGGACACGATCAGGCCCATGATCCACAGGTCGCCACCGACGCCTGGTGAGTACTCGGCACTGGCCAGCGGCGAGTAGCCCGTCCAGCCGAAGTCCGCCGCCCCGCCCGGTGTCGCGAACGAGCTGACCACGATCGTGCCGCCGAACAGGAACAGCCAGTAGGAGAAGGCGTTCAGCCGCGGAAACGCGACGTCCGGTGACCCGATCTGCAGCGGTAGCACCAGGTTGGCGAAGGCGAACAGAATCGGCGTCGCATACAGCAGCAACATGATCGTGCCGTGCATGGTGAAAAGCTGGTTGTACTGCTCCTGCGACAGGAACTGCAGGCCCGGCCGCGCCAGCTCGGCGCGCATCAGCAGCGCGAGTATCCCGCCGATCATGAAGAAGGCCATCGAGGTGACGAGGTACATCATCCCGATCTTCTTGTGATCGGTCGTCCGCAGCAGCCCTAGGACTGCCTGGCCCCGTTTGCCGATACGTGGGGCAGGCTGCTGGATTCGTGTCGGTCGCAGACCGGCAGGAGTGTCCAAGGCGCGCCTCCACCGTGGTGGTGCGTCCCCGAGCCCCTCGTCCTGACGGGCCCGAGGTGGTCACGACTTACGGTAGACCTGCCACGCGCCCGGCGCATCAGGCTGTGCTACTGCTGGTAGGACTCGACCTCGCTGACCGGGCGGACCTGGGCACCGGCCGGGTCGTCGCCGAACTCGGCACGCGCCCGGCGCTGCCGCAACAGGTCCCAGCACTGGTCGAGCTCGCGCTCAAGCTCACGCAACCGGGCCCGGCCCTGCTCGTCGAGGCCGCTGCCGGTGGTGTGCGAGCGCAGTCCGCGCTCCTCGGCGATGAGTGCGTCGATCCTGGCGATCGTGGTGTCGTCCGACATGGACATCTCCTTCCGCCACCGGCCACCGTACGCCGGGTCAGCCCGAGAAACGGGGGGCGAGCATGCGGGAGATGCCGCGGGCGGCAGCCTGGACGAGGGGTGCCAGGGTGATCGGCTCGGCCGTGTCGGTCCTGACCACCAGTGACACGGCTGCCACGACCTGGTCGCCGCGCCCGCGGATCGGCGCGGCCACCGACAGGGCGTCGAGCGTGACCTGGCCGTCGCTGACGGCGTAGCCGTTGCGGCGCACCGCGGCCAGTACCTCGCGAAGCCGGTCCGGGTCGGTGATCGTCTTCGTCGTATAGGCCTGCAGCGGCGCCGTCAGCACCTGTTCCTGCACGTCCGCCGGGGCATGTGCCAGCAGCGCAAGGCCCACTCCTGTCGCGTGCAGGACGAAGCGTCCGCCCACGCGGGTCAGCACCGGCACCGCGTGCCTGCCCGCGATCCGTTCGACGAACACCAGCTCGAGTCCTTCACGCACGGCGAGCTGGACGTTCTCGTGGGTGACCTCGTAGAGGTCCTCCAGAAACGGCATCGCCACGTCCCGCAGCCCGAGCCCGCGCGGCGCGAGCGAGGCGACCTCCCACAGCCGCAGGCCGATCCGGTACCGCCCGTCCGCGCCGCGCTCCAGCGCGCCCCAGGCGACCAGCTCCGCCGCGCGCCGGTGGGCCGTCGGCAGCGACACACCGGCGCGCCGTGCCAGCTCGCTCAGCGAGAGGTCCGGGGTCGCGGGCGTGAAGGCTTCGAGCATGGCGAGGACCTTCGACGTCACCGACCGGGCAGCTTCGCCCACCTGGCCACTCCTGACCTGCAAGACCTACAACTCGAGCACCAAGCGCGGCCCGCACGAGCGGGACACGCAGATCATCATGGTCTCACCCGCGGCGCGCTCCTCCTCGGTGAGCAGCGAGTCGCGATGATCGGGCTCGCCCTCGCGGACCTCGGTCTCGCAGGTGCCACAGGTGCCTTCCTGGCACGAGGACAGCACCGGCACCCCGGCCTCCTCCACCACCTGCAGGATCGACTTGTCGGCGGGGACCCGCAAGGTCCTGCTGGACAGGGCCAGCTCCACCTCGAACTCCGCCCGCGGTCCCGCGTTCGGGTCCTCCTTCGGCGCGAACCGTTCCACGTGCAGCGCGCCGGCGTCCCACGGCCTGCACTGCTCTTCGACCGCGCCCAGCAAAGGTTCGGGCCCGCAGCAGTACACGGCGGTGCCCGGTTGCGGGGTGCCGAGCAGGCCGGCCAGTGGCAGCAGCCCGGTCTCGTCCTGCGGGCGGAGGTCGACCCGGTCGCCGTACTTGCCGGTGAGCGCATCGGCGAACGCCATCGACGCGCGTGTCCGGCCGCCGTACACGAGCCGCCAGTCCGCACCGCTCGCGTCGGCCTCGGCGACCATCGGCACGATCGGTGTGATGCCGATGCCGCCCGCGATGAACAGGTAACGCGGCGACTCCACGAGCGCGAAGTTGTTCCGCGGCCCGCGCACCCGCACCGTGTCGCCCTCGGCCAGCCGTTCGTGGACGAACGCCGAGCCGCCGCGGCTCTCCGGTTCCCGCAGTACGGCTACCGTCAGCGCGCTGCGGTCGGCTGGATCACCGCACAGCGAGTACTGCCGTTCGAGGCCGCCACTGCCCTCGCCGAGCAGCAGGTCCAGGTGCGCACCCGGCTCCCACGCTGGTAGCGGCAGGCCCTTCGGGTGGCGCAACGTCAGGCACACGACGCCGTCGGCCACGGGCTCCTTGCGGCCCAGGACCAGGTCGAGTTCGTCCATCACCGGCCCCCGCCGACGGTCGCGAGCACCGGCGACGGCGTGTCAACAGCCGCGGGCGGCTCATGCCCTTCGGGGTGGGCGAGCAGCCAGTCCCACAGCTCCACCGGATCCTCCGACTCGTGCTCGGCGCCGCAGTGGCACACCCCGAGCAGCAGGTCGGTGTTGAGTACCCAGTGGATGCGGAACACGGTGTCGCCGTGCAGCATGGCGACCCGGTCCGTCATCGCCGCACCGCGGCGGCCTGCTCGGCTCCCTGCAGGCCCCGCTCGATCATCCGCTTGAGGAACCGGCGCGCGGCCAGCCCGCCGGTGTCGATGTTGATGCTCAGCTCCTGGTAGCCCTCGGGCTCGGACTGGATGACCTGCTCCAGGATGTCCAGCGCACGGACGTCCTGCAGCACGACGGTGCGGTTACTCTCGGCCAGGAAGGCCGACACTCCCTCGTCGTCCAGCGCGAAGTCACGGGCCACCGCCCAGAAGTCGTGTGTGCTGTGCTCGGTCTCCGGCGTGATCGCGTACACCACCTCGACGTGGAAACCGTACGGGTCGGTACCGTCCTCGTTCGGCAGCATCCCGACCGGCGCGATCCGGCTGTGCAGCAGGTACAAACACGGCGGGTGGTACTCGATGTCCTGCCAGCGCGTGATGCGGCCCTCGATGCCGGTCGACTTGGCGTAGAACGACGGGCATTCCGCATCGGCCATGTGCCGACTGACGTAGATGATCTCCTTCTCCTCGTCGACCTCGGTGGTGATCGGCGTGTTCGCCACCTCCGGGGTGCCGATGTACCCGCCGTGCAGGTACGTCTCGTGGGAGAGGTCCATCAGGTTGTCCACGAGCAGCTCGTAGCGGGCTCGCAACGGCTCCATCCCGGACACCGTCGTGTATGCGGGGTCGGCCAGCCACGGCGCGCGGGGGATCAGCGTGGGATCGGCCTTGTCCTGGTCACCGATCCACACCCAGACGAACGAGTCCTGCTCGACCAGCGGGTAGCTCGGCACGCGCGCGGTGCGTGGGATGCGGGTCTGGCCGGGCACGAACACACACGAGCCGCCCTGGTCGTAGGTGAACCCGTGGTAGCCGCACACGATCTTGTCGCCGTCGAGGCGGCTCTCCGACAGCGGGTAGCGGCGATGCACGCAGCGATCGGCGAGCGCGACGGCGGCACCGGCTTCGGTGCGGTAGAAGACGATCGGCTCGCCGAGGATCGTTCTGGGGAACAGCTCACGACCGATCTCGCGGCTGTAGGCGGCCACGTACCACTGGTTACGGGCAAAGGTCGTCATTGACGTCGCTCCTTGGCGTGACTGGCGGGAGGTGCCCTTACTGTGCGGGCAGCCACGGGTCGGTGACCACGCCGGTTTTCACCCACTGAAAGACTTTGTGGCTTCGCCTCAGGAGCCGAGGAAGCGCAGCACCGCGAGCACCCGGCGGCTGAAACCCGCCGTCTGCACCAGATCCAGCTTGTCGAAGATCGCGTTCACGTGCTTTTCCACCGCGCTCTGCGAGACGAAGAGCTGTGCGGCGATACCGGCGTTCGTGTGCCCCTGCGCCATCTTCTCGAGCACCTCCCGCTCCCGCGCGGTGAGGCGGGTCAGCGGATCGACGTGGGTGGTGCGCGCGAGCAGGCGGCGCACCACATCCGGATCGAAGGCCGCGCCACCGGCGGCGACCCGCTCCAGCGCGTCGAGGAACTCGCCGACCTGCGCGACCCGATCCTTGAGCAGGTAGCCCACCCGGCCCGCGTCGTCGGTGATCAGCTCGGTGGCGTAGCGCTTCTCGACGTACTGCGACAGCACCAGGACCCCGACCTCCGGCCAGCGTTTGCGGATCTCCAGCGCCGCGCGCAGCCCCTCGTCGCTGTGCGTCGGGGGCATGCGGACGTCGGTGACCACCACGTCCGGCCGGTGCCGCCCGGTCTCCTCGACGAGCGTGGTGCCGTCGCCCACGGCCGCCACCACCTCGTGGCCCTCCTCGGCGAGCAGACGCACCAGCCCTTCCCGCAGCAGGATCGAGTCCTCGGCCAGTATCAGGCGCATGGCAGCTCGGCTGTGATCACGGTCGGTCCGCCGACCGGGCTGTCCACAGTGAACACACCGTCGGCCGCGGCGACCCGGCGGGCGAGGCCGGACAACCCGCCACCCGTCGCCTGCGCGCCGCCTGCGCCGTCGTCGGTGATTCGCACGGTAATCATCGTGACATCGCCGCGGACGCTGATCCGGATCCGGGTAGCGCCTGCGTGCTTGATCGCGTTCGTCATCGCCTCCGAGGCCACGAAGTAGGCGACGGTCTCGGTCGCCGGGTCCGGTCGTCCGGCGAGTGTGTACTCCAGCTCCACCGGCAGGCTCGACCGCTCGGCCAGCGACTCCAGCGCGACATCAAGTCCACCGGAATCCAGCGCGATCGGGTACACCCGCCAGGCGACCTCGCGCAGCTCCCGCAGCGCCTCCTGCGACTCGGCGTGTGCCTGGCGCAACAGCTCGGCGGCGTGCTCCGCATCCCTGCTGCGCAATGCTCTGCCCAGCACCATCCCCAGCGCGACGAGCCGCTGCTGGCCGCCGTCGTGCAGGTCCCGTTCGATGCGCCTGCGTTCGTCGTTGACCGCCTCGATCACCTCGGCGCGGCTGGTGGCGAGCTGGGACACCCTGCGCCGCAACAGGTCCTGCTCGCTCGGTCCGAGGAAGCCGTGCGCGAGCCTGCGTTCCAGTGCGGCGACGCCGATGAGCCCTTGCACTGCAAGGAACACGAGCAGGATTCCGAAGAGGAGCACCGCGGGGACGTCGTACCAGTCGTGGTCCGTGCCGATCGGGGTACCCGTGAACACCTGACCGGCCATGACCAGTGCCGACAGCCCGCCCCCCGCGATCAGCAGGAAGATCCCCGCGCCGAGCCCGCCGACGATGCAGCGGATGGCGAGGTACTCCAGTGCGCGCCGTCCGCTGTAGTCGGCCGAGTTCTCACTACGCAGGTGCCGCGCGAGGCGCAGGCGTTCCACCTCGGCGAGCCTGCGCGCGCCCGCGAACACGTGTGGCCGGGCGGCGGGCACCACAAGTACCGGGACGGCGAGCACGACGTAGGCCAGCTCGGCGAACGCCAGGAGCCCGCCGATGGCCAGGCCTGCGGTCGTGCGCAACCCCTTGCGAACGAATGCCGAAGTAGGACCAGACACCACACGAGGCTAAACGGCTGACCACTCGCTGCTATTGAGGATTTCCACAGTGTCGGACTGTGGTGTCCACCAGTCGGATCGAGCGCTGCACTTCATGGCGCCGCCCGCGCGGCATCCGTAGCGTCGGGGGAGATTGCGTGCCGACTGTGAAAGGGAGTTCATGAACGTTCAGCTGGCCCAGGGCACGGGCGAGGAGCTCGGGGGACTCGCAGGGTGGGCCGTCGACATCATGGACGCACTCGGCGGACCAGGTGCCGCCATCATCGTCGGTCTGGACAACTTGTTCCCGCCGATCCCCAGCGAGCTGGTACTGCCGCTGGCGGGTTTCAGCGCTGCCAGCGGAACGTTCTCGCTCCTCGAGGCACTGCTCTGGACCACGGCCGGGTCCGTGTTCGGCGCGATCATCGTCTACTTCTTCGGCCGTCTGCTCGGCCGTGAGCGGACCCGCGCGTTGATGATCAAACTGCCGCTGCTGAAGGCCGAGGACTTCGACCGTGCCGAGGAGTGGTTCGCCAGGCACGGCACCAAGGCGGTCTTCTTCGGCCGCATGGTTCCGCTGGTCCGCAGCGTCATCTCCCTGCCGGCGGGTATCGAGCGGATGCCGCTGGCGAAGTTCGTGGTACTGACCACGCTGGGCAGCTTGCTGTGGAACACCGCGTTCGTGGTGGCCGGTTACGCGCTGGGCGCCAACTGGCACATCGTGGAGGAATACGCCGGCATCTTCCAGATCGTCGTGATCGCACTCGCCGCCGTCGCCGTGACCCTTTTCGTGGTCAACCGTCTCCGCAACCGAACCCCCGCCAAGCAGTGATGAAACGGTAGTGAAAACGATCCCCAAGGCCACCTTGGTTGCGTGGAATCGAACACTGTGGCGCGAAGCGTCTCCGTTTGGGTGGTGGTGGGAGACGGGTGGGCGCAACCAAGGTGGCCTTGGGGGGCCACTCAGGCGGCGTGGGCGAGTGGCGCCGCCGCTGGTTCGAGGGCCAGCTCCAGCACCTCGCGGACGCTGCTCACCGGGTGGACGTCGAGCTGCGCGCGGATCTCCGCGGGCACGTCGTCCAGGTCCGGCTCGTTGCGCTGCGGGATGATCACCGTCCGCAGCCCCGCCCGGTGCGCGGCGAGCAGCTTCTGCTTCACCCCGCCGATCGGCAGCACCCGGCCGGTGAGCGACACCTCGCCGGTCATCGCGACATCGGCCCGCACCAGCCGCCCGGACAGCAGTGACGCCAGCGCGGTCGTCATCGTCACGCCCGCCGACGGTCCGTCCTTGGGCACCGCGCCCGCCGGCACGTGGATGTGCACCCCGCGCTCGGCGAGATCGCCGACCGGGAGCTCCAGCTCGGCACCCCGCGACCGCAGGTACGACAGCGCGATCTGCGCCGACTCCTTCATCACGTCACCGAGCTGGCCGGTCAACGTCAGCCCCGTGCCGCCGGTCTCCGCATCCGCCAGCGACGCCTCGACATACAGCACGTCGCCACCGGCGCCGGTCACCGCCAGCCCCGTCGCGACGCCCGGCATCGCCGTGCGCTGCGCTCCAGCCGGCAGCGACGACTCCGGCACGTGCCGGGGCCTGCCGAGGTAACCCTCGAGCTCGCTCACGCCGACCATCACCGGCAGCTCGGTCTCGCCGAGTGCCAGCCTCGTCGCGATCTTGCGCAGCACCTTCGCGAGCGTGCGGTTGAGCTCGCGCACGCCGGCCTCGCGGGTGTACTCCGCCGCCATGCGGCGCAGCGCCTCGTCGGTGAACACGACATCGCCCTGGCCGAGCCCTGCGCGCTCCAGCTCGCGGGGGAGCAGGTGATCGCGTCCGATGACGACCTTCTCGTGCTCGGTGTAGCCGTCGAGCGTCACCAGCTCCATCCGGTCGAGCAGCGGCCCTGGAATTGTCTCCAGCGCGTTGGCCGTCGCCAGGAACACCACATCGGAGAGGTCGAGCTCGATCTCCAGGTAGTGGTCGCGGAACGTGTGGTTCTGCTCGGGGTCGAGCACCTCCAGCAACGCCGCCGTCGGGTCACCGCGGTAGTCGGCGCCGACCTTGTCCACCTCGTCGAGCAGCACGACCGGGTTCATCGAACCGGCTTCGGAGATGGCGCGCACGATCCGGCCGGGCAGCGCGCCGACATAGGTGCGCCGGTGGCCGCGGATCTCGGCCTCGTCGCGGATACCGCCGAGCGCCACCCGCACGAACTTGCGCCCCATCGCCCTGGCGATCGACTCACCCAGCGAGGTCTTGCCGACCCCGGGCGGGCCGGCGAGCGCGAGGACCGCACCCGAGTGGCGTCCGCCCACAGTGGATTCCGCGCGCCGCTGCCGCACGGCCAGATACTCGATGATCCGTTCCTTGACGTCGTCGAGCCCCGCGTGGTCGGCGTCGAGCACCCGGCGCGCGCCGGCGATGTCGTGCACGTCGGTGGTCCTGGTCCGCCACGGGATGTCCAGCACGGTGTCGAGCCAGGTCCGGATCCAGCCTGCCTCCGGCGACTGGTCGGAGGTCCGTTCCAGCTTGTCCACCTCGGCGAGCGCCGCCTTGCGGGCGTGCTCCGGCAGGTCCGCTGCCTCCACCTTGGTGCGGTAGTCGTCGGACTCGCCGCTGCCGTCGAGCTCACCGAGCTCCTTGCGGATGGCCTCCAGCTGCCTGCGCAGCAGGAACTCCTTCTGCTGCTTCTCCATGTCCTGCTCGACGTCCTTGCGGATGGTGTCATTCACCCGCAGCTCGGCGAGGTAGGCCTGGCTGGCCTCCAGCGCGGTCTCCAGCCGGGCGGTCACATCGAGCGCGCGCAGCAGGTCCAGCTTCTGCGCGGTGCTGAGGTACGGCGCGTTGCCGGCGAGGTCAGCGATGGCCGACGGATCGTCGAGACGCTGCACGGCGTCGAGCATCTGCCACACGCCGCGCTGCTGCAGCAGCGAGACCACGACGGCCTTGAACTCGGTCGCCAGCTCGCCGGCACGCTCGTCCAACGGTAGGTCGGCGGCGGTCTCCGCACGCACCCAGTGTGCGTCGCCGGGGCCATCGGCGGAGTCGGCGACCAACGCGCGACGGGTGCCGCGCAGCAGCGCGGCCGTCGCGCCACCGGGCACCCGCCCGATGCGTTCAACCGTGGCGACGGTGCCGATCTCGGCCGGCTCGCCCTCGATCCGCGGCACGATCAGCACCTCGGCCTTGGCGGGCTGCGCCGAGCGGATGCCGGGTAGCGACACGGCACCCGGCGCCCTGGCCTGTGCCGATTCGACCGCGGCACGCGTCTCCTCCGCGCCCAGGTCGAACGGAACGACCATGCCGGGGAACACGACGTCGTCGTCGACGGGGAGTACAGGGAGGAGCTGTGGTTGGGTCATCGATACGCTCCCGTTCTCTTGAGTACACCTGACTCAACTTTGTGGAGCGGGTGCGCATTCCCATGTCGCGTTCGCCGCGAGCGATCAACCCCGTGCTGCTGGATGCCGGTACCAGGTCGTCCACAGCGGGCGGTAGCCCTGCGCGTACCAGAACGGTGTCGAGCGTGGGTTGGCCAGCGCGTGGTGCAGCAGCACCGCCTCGATGCCCTCCTCGTCGAAGAGCTGGTGCGCGTGCCCGGCGAGTGCGGTGCCTACACCGGTGCTGCGTGCCTCCTCGGCGACGTGCAGCACGGCGAGGTAGCCGACGCGCTCGGCGGCGACGTACTCGCCTGCCCAGTCGGACCGGGGCGGCAGCTGCACGTGGACGAAGCCCAGCGGTTTGCCGTACAACTCGGCGATCCACAGCGCGGGGACGCCGGAGCTCACGGTGCCGATCAGCTCCCGCGTGGCGTCGGTGAGCACTCGTTCCTCGCCGGGGCGCAGGGTGACGACGGCGAACTGGGCGTCGTAGCGGCGTAGTTCGAGGCGCAGGCGGACGAGGGTGTTGAGGTCGGCGGGTTCGGCACGGCGGATCCGGACGCCGGGTACCGCGGGCGGACCGCTGCCGAGCCGGTCGGCGGGGCGCACCGCGAGCACCCTCGTCGGGGAGAAACCGTGCCGCAGCAGTTCGGCGCAGCCGACAGTGTCACGGCTCGGCCTGGTGACCGCCGCGGCGCTGTCGGGTTCGTCTGCTGCCTCGGAGAGCAGCTCCTCCCACTCGGCCAGCAGCGCGCCGAGTGGGACCCCGGGGTCGGCACCCGCGAGCCGAACGTCGAGCTGGTACTCCGTCAGCGGCCGCCACAGTGCCTCCCGCGCGCCAGCCGCGATCCGCGACCGAGTGGCGAGCGCGACACCGTCGCGAGCACTCAGTCGGGTGCCCTCGCCGGGGGCCCACGACTGTGGTTTAGGCAACAGTGCGTCCGCGGCGGCGAGCCGTTTCGTGTGCTCGGCGACGATGACGTCGATGTCCATAGCGATATCCAAGCGGACGTGGTATGAGGTATGTCACTCGGGATGCGATTACGGGCGGCAACGACAACCACGGCGAAGTCACCCTCGTCGACGCTCGTGTATCCCCACGTTGGTGAGGCGTTAACCCTGAGGTGATCCGATGGTGTTCAGATCGGGGCCTTGATACGCCCTCCGGGGTACAGTAATGCCTCGTTCGCGGCCGGGGTGCCGCGTGGCAGGCGTGACGGAAGGGAGGCTGCATGCCGGACGCACACGACGAATCCGTCGGTTCCAGTGCGGCTGCAGCCGAAGTACCAACCTCCCCCCAGCCTGGTTCAACCACCTCCGAAGCACGTGCCGATGAGAGCCGGTTCCGCCTCTATACGTTCGCTGTGCTCACCGTCGGTCTGCTCGCCGTCGCCGCGGTGTCTGCCTGGCTGCCGTTCGAAGGTTCGATCCATCTCTGGTGGATCGGACCACTGCTCGCGATCGCCTTCCTCGGTGCTGAACAGCTCGGTGTCAACGTCGACGTGCGCAGCGGAATCTCCTAGACCATTTCGTTCACCGAGGTCCCGCTCGTCATCGGTTTCTTCGTGGCGCCGTTCGAAGTCGTCCTCGGCGCGCACGTCGCCGCCGGGGTCACGACCCTGGTCGCGCGCAAGGTCACCGGCCGGGTCCTCTACAACGCCGGTGCCTTCCTCATTGAGGTCACCAGTGCGTTCGCCGTCGCAGGGGTGGTCAAGCAGGCGCTCGGCGCCGAGGGCATGCCGTGGCTCGCGGCACTCGCGGGCACGTTGACCGCACCACTGGCCAGCACGCTGCTCGCCATGGCCGCCGTGCGGGTTCTGCGGCGGCGGATGCGCGTGGGAACCGTGCTGCGGCTGGCCGGCCGCATCCTGGTGGTCGGCTTCGTCAACGCGTCGGTTGGCCTCACCGGCTACCTCGTCATCTCCAAGACGCCAGAGGCATGGCCGATCGTGCTCGCGGTCAGCCTCGGCCTGGCAGCACTGTACTGGGCCTACTCGGACCTGCTGCGCGAGCAGCGCGACATGGAAGCGCTCTCCGACGTCAGTCTGATGGTGGCGCGCTCCGGTCAGCAGGCCGCGGCGCGGCCTGCCAGCCGCGACGACGAGATCGGCGCGGACACGGACTTCAGCGAATGGTCCACGATCGCCGAGCGCATCAAGGATCAGCTCGCCGCCGCCAGGGTCGTGCTGCGCCTGCGGCTCGAACCGGATGAGCCCATGCGCCCGGTCGTCGCCGGTGAGCTGCTGTCCACTGGTTCGGTCCGGCCGGATGATCCGCTGCTGCGGCTGCCCGGAGCGCACGTCCGCCACTTCCGTATCACCGAGGCGAATCCTGAAGTGCGGTCCGCGTTACTCGACCGCGGTGCGCAGGAGTCGCTCGTCGTCCCGCTGCGCAGTGCCAACCAGCTGCTCGGTGTGGTCGAGGCACACGACCGGCTCTCGCGGTGGCGCGGCTTCGGCAAGTACGACGTCCAGCTGCTCGGCACGATGGCCAGCCATCTGGCGACCGCTTTGGACAATCGCAGGCTGCTCGCCACGCTGCGCCACGACGCCTACCACGATCCGCTGACCGGGCTGCTGAACCGGCCCGGCTTCCGTGGGGTGGCAGGCGAGCCGCTGCGCGAGCGCGCGGAATCGGTGGTTCTGCGGATCGATCTCGACGTCTTCTCCACGGTCAGCGATGCACTCGGCTACGCATGGGCCGACCGGATGGTGATGGCCGCAGGCAGGCGGATCCGGGACGTGCTCGGGCAGGACGTGCCGCTGGCCCGGTTGGAAGGCGGCTCCTTCGCCGCGTTGCTGGTGGACTACACGCCCGCGCAGGCGCAGGAGATCGCCGAGCGGTTGCGGACCCAGCTGTCCCTGCCGTACCCCGTCGACCGGCTCACGGTCGAGGCCAACGCCGTCGTGGGCTACGCCACCGCCGGCGTCGAGGAGAACGGCCGCGGGACCGATGTGGACACTCTGCTGCAACGCGCCGACATGGCCGTGCGCGCAACGCGCAGCGGCGAGGAGGTGCGGGGCTACGTGCCCAGCATGGGCCAGATCTTCCTGCGCCGCTTCCAGATGGTCACCCAGTTCCGGCAGGCGCTGGAGGACGGTCAGGTCAGCGTGCACTACCAGCCGAAGGTGTCGCTGCCCGGCAGGCAGGTGCTAGGGGTCGAGGCGCTGGTGCGCTGGCAGCATCCGGAGTTCGGCAGGGTGGATCCCGACGAGTTCGTGCCCGCCGTCGAGGCCGCGGGCCTCGTTGGCGCGCTGACGTCGTTCGTGCTCGACAAAGCCCTGCTGCGGGTTCGCCGCTGGCTGGACGAGGGCCTGCGGATCTCGGTCGCGGTCAACCTCTCCGTGCGCAACCTTGCGGACGAGGACTTCCCGGCCAAGGTGTCAGCCGCGCTCGACCATTTCGGGGTGCCGGCCGAGCTGCTGACGTTCGAACTGACCGAGTCGGGTGTGATGGCCGATCCGCAGCGGGCGCTGCCGATCCTGCGCGAGCTGCACGGGCTCGGCATCGTGCTCGCGGTGGACGACTTCGGCACCGGCTACTCCTCGCTGGCCTACCTGCGCCAGCTGCCCGTCGACCAGGTCAAGATCGACAAGAGTTTCGTGCTCGGCATGGGTACTGATCTCGGCGACCTCGCCGTCGTCCGTTCGATCGTCGAGCTCGGCCACTCGCTGGGGCTCACGGTGGTGGCCGAGGGTGTCGAGGAGGACGTCGCCCGCGACCAGCTCGAGGCGATGGGCTGCGATGTGGCGCAGGGCTACCTGATCTCGCGACCGCTGTCGGAGGAACGGCTCGAAGCGTGGCTGCAGGCGCGCACCGCACGCTCGCTCGGACATCAGTCCGAGACGGTGCTGACCTTGTTGACCTGAGGGTTCGCAGGAACGGGCCCCCGGTTGCGGGGTGTCCGCGCGGCTCAGGTAATCTTTTCGAGGCTCGTTGAGCACGCCCCTTTAGCTCAGTCGGCAGAGCGTCTCCATGGTAAGGAGAAGGTCTACGGTTCGATTCCGTAAAGGGGCTCGGTGGTCTGGGCTGTGATGCGTAAACTGGCATCGCGGCCCTGGCCGTGTGGGGCGGTGTAGCTCAGTTGGCAGAGCAAGCGGCTCATAATCGCTGTGTCGCCGGTTCAAGTCCGGCCACCGCTACGCGAGTGAGCGGGTTGTGTCTGCGGAGAGCGCAAACCACCTCGCTCCGTGATTACCTTGGGGGTGCGACCCCCAAACCCCGCCCGGAGGGGCCCTGGCCCCCCGGACCCCCCGAACGGTGGGGTACCGAGTAGCTAGAAGGAGCCGATGTGGCTGCCACCGACGTGCGACCGAAGATCACGCTGGCGTGCGAGGAGTGCAAGCACCGTAACTACATCACCAGGAAGAACCGGCGTAACGACCCGGATCGTCTGGAGATGAAGAAGTTCTGCCCGAACTGTGGTGCTCACCGGACGCACAAGGAAACCCGCTGAGCCAACGCTCGTTTACGGAAGCCGCCCCCGCTCGCCGGGGGCGGCTTTTTCGTGCCCGGATGACCGGTAACCTGCTGTAGTGCCACTGGACCCCTCATTCATCGGCCGTACCTATCCACCCACCAGCAGCTACGAGGTGAGCCGGGAGAAGATCGCCGAGTTCGCCGACGCCATCGGCGACGGCAGCGCGCTGTACCGGGACCCGGCCGCCGCGCGGGCCGCTGGCTACCCGGACGTGATCGCGCCGCCGACGTTCCTCACGATCATCAACCTGGCCTCGATCAACGCGATCGTCGCCGACCCCGAACTCGGCCTCGACTACTCCCGCATGGTGCACGGCGACCAGCGGTTCACCCACCACCGTCCCGTACACGCAGGTGACCTGCTGCAGCTGAGCACGCACATCGAGGACATCTTCCTCCGCGCGGGCAACGACTTTCTCAGCGTTCGCGCCGACATCACCAGCGTCGACGGAGAACCGGTCTGCACGACACACGCCCAACTCGTGGTGCGGGGGGAATGACCATGAATGTCGGAGACGAGCTGCCCGCGCTGTCCGTGCACGTCACCCGTGACCAGCTGGTCCGCTACGCGGGCGCGTCACTGGACTTCAACCCCATCCACTGGAACGAACGCTTCGCCAAGGATGTCGGCCTGCCGAACGTCATCGCGCACGGCATGCTGACCATGGCGCTGGGCAGCCGCCTGGTGAGCGACTGGCTCGGGGACCCCGGCCGCATCGTCGAGTACGGCGTGCGCTTCACCCGGCCCGTGGTGGTCCCCGATGACGCCGAGGGCGCGCTCGTGGAGTTGAGCGGCAAGGTCGGCGAGGTGCGTGAGGACGGCACGGCGCGGATCGACATCACCGCGAAGTTCGACGGCAAGACGGTGCTCGGCAAGTCACAGGCCATCGTCCGCCTCAGCTGACCACACGGCTCCCCGCGGGCGTCGGCTGCAGCGGCCTCAGCCGCGCGGTGACCCCGTGGGGAGCAGGAGCGGTACAGAGTTCGCCTCAGGCTCAGCTGCGCTGCGGCGAATCCTGGCGCAACAGATCGTTCACGAGGCCGGCAGCCTGCTCGGGCCGGTCCACGGTGATCGCGATCGTGCGGCCACTGTGTAACCGCAGCGCAAGCGCCTCGCCTCCGCGCACCTTGTAGTAGATGTCGCCGGTGATGGGATTCACCCGGATGCCCAAGCCGCTATGACCCCAGGTCGTCACCCGCTCGACGGTGGCGCCTGCGATGTCCGCGAGCGGCACCCGTCGCCGCCAGATGCCGAAGGCGCCGAACCGGATCTGCACGCCGGCTCCAGTCACCACGACACGTAGCCGAGTGCTTACGAGCACGGCCGCGAGAGGGATCAGCATGATCAGGTACACGGCTACCGGCAACGCGGCGCCGGTCAGCGCGGGCAGCACGGCCAGCGCGAGGAGCAGCAGCACGAACACGACCAGCGCGACACGACTGCTGGCGCTACCCACCCAGGTCGCGCGCTGGTCCGCTCCCAGGCCCACCGAGAGGTCGCCCGGAGCGAGCTCCTCGGTCTGCCGGGCGGGCGGGACGCTCGGCCCTGCCACGACGGCGCCGAGCAGCGCGGCCAGCGCACTGGCCGCCAGTGCGGCCACGGAGCCACCGTTGAATCCGGCCTGCTGCCATCCCGGGGCGTCGAGGTTGCTCGTGAGGACGGCGATCAGGAGTGCGGCTGGAAACGCTGCCAGCCAGGCGTAGAACGCGAGGACGCCGCGCAGCACCCCGTTGCCGTGGCGCAGAATGACCAGCGCCAGCACTGCGCCGGCCGTGGCGAGTGCGGCGCTGC
Organism: Saccharomonospora sp. NPDC046836; assembly: GCF_040645195.1. Taxonomy (NCBI): domain Bacteria; kingdom Bacillati; phylum Actinomycetota; class Actinomycetes; order Pseudonocardiales; family Pseudonocardiaceae; genus Saccharomonospora; species Saccharomonospora sp. NPDC046836. Next base: position 131,209 of record NZ_JBEYXW010000001.1, on the reverse strand, counting down.
TGCCCAGTGTCGCCGCGGTGAAACCACCAAGCGAGGCCGTACGGTCAGGCCCACTGGGGCCCCAGTGGATCGCGATGGGCTCCGGCAGGCGTGACGACCAGGCACGCTGCAGCAGCCAGGCCGCGCCGGCGGCCAGTGCGGGCACGCCGAGTGTGGTGAGGAGCGCCCGGGTGGCGGCGACCTTCATGCGTACTTCTCCTTCACGATCTGGGCGAGCTCGTCCGGATGTACCCCGGCGCGGCGCGCCTCCTCGACCAGCTCGCCGGCCAGTGTGTGCAGCCGCGACCGCAGGTCGGCGCTGCCGGTGACGACAGCTCCCCGCCTGCGCCGCAGCTCGATCAGCCCCTCGTCCCGCAGCACGGCGTAGGCGCGCAGGACGGTGTGCACGTTGATGTCCAGCGAGGCCGCGAGCTCCCGCGCGGGAAGCAGGTGCTCGCCCGGGGCGATGTCGCGGTCGGCCAGCGCGCGGCGGATCGACGCGGCGACCTGCTCGAAGAGCGGAACCGTCGAACTCGGATCGATACGGACCAACATAGTTCTAACTCTACTAGAACAAATGCACGAAAGTTCAGGCGCATGCGAAACGGCCCCCAAGGCGGTGACCTTGGGGGCCGTGAGAAGTGACGCGAGTGGGTGGTTACTTCGCTTCGGAGAGCAGTTCCGCGACGCGGCTGACACCCTCGACGAGGTCAGCCTCCGCCAGGGCGTAGGAGAACCGGAAGTACCCGGGGGTGCCGAAGGCCTCACCGGGAACCACGGCGACCTCGACCTCGCGCAGGATCAGGTCCGCCAGCGCCACCGTGTCGGTGGGCCGCTCGCCGCGGATCTCCTTGCCGAGCAGGGCCTTCACCGAAGGGTAGGCGTAGAAGGCGCCCTCCGGGGTCGGGCACTCGACCCCCGGGATCGCCGACAGCAGCGACACGATCCGCTTGCGACGCGCGTCGAACGCCTCCCGCATCGCGTACACGGCGTCCAGCGGCCCGGCCACCGCGGCGAGCGCGGCCTGCTGCGAGATGTTGGCGACGTTGCCGCACAGGTGCGACTGGAAGCTGGACGCGGCTTTGACGACATCCTGCGGACCGACGATCCAGCCCACCCGCCAGCCGGTCATCGAGTACGTCTTCGCTACACCGTTGAGGATCAGCGTCTGGTCGGCGAGCTCCGGCACGACGGCGGGCATCGAGGCGGCCGTGGCGCCGTCGTAGACCAGGTGCTCGTAGATCTCGTCGGTGATCACCCAGATGCCGTGCTCGTAAGCCCAGCGGCCGATCGCCTCCACCTGCTCGCGCGGGTACACCGCGCCGGTCGGGTTGGAGGGCGAGTTGAAGAGCAGCACCTTGGTCCGCTCGGTACGGGCGGCCTCGAGCTGCTCGACGGTGACCAGGTAGCCGGTCGACTCGTCGGCGGTGACCTGCACGGGAACCCCGCCGGCCAGCGTGATCGACTCCGGGTAAGTGGTCCAGAACGGCGCGAGCAGCAGCACCTCGTCGCCCGGGTCCAGCAGTGTGGCGAACGCGGAATACACGGCCTGCTTACCGCCGTTGGTCACGAGTACCTGCGAGGCGTCGCACTCGAAACCGGAGTCGCGCAGCGTCTTCGCGGCGATGGCTTCCTTCAGCTCGGGCAGGCCGGCCGCGGCCGTGTAGCCGTGGTTGCTCCGCTCGTGTACCGCGGCCGCAGCCGCTTCGACGATGTAGTCGGGGGTGGGGAAGTCGGGCTGGCCGGCGCCGAAGCCGATCACCGGGCGGCCCTGCGCCTTGAGCGCCTTCGCCTTCGCGTCGACGGCGAGCGTCGCGGACGGCGTGATGCCGGCGATGCGGGCGGACACGCGGGATCGAGGGCTGGTGACAGTACTTCCAGGTGTGGCCATGTCTACATTTTTTCACGCTCGCTCTGGCCGGTGGACGCTGCCCCATGGCCGACAACAGGGCGTGGTTGCGAGCCCCCATCCGGCTTGCCGTAGACTCCCGAACTTGGAACGTTCGACACCCGGCCCCGTGCCTGAAACGGGGTCAGTGAAGTGCGTCCACTGAGCGGGGCTCCCGCTCGAAGGGGTGTAGCTCAAATGGCAGAGCAGCGGTCTCCAAAACCGCAGGTTGCAGGTTCAAGTCCTGTCACCCCTGCGTTGACGTGTCAGGTGGAGCGGAGGAGTGGCTCGTGAGCGAGGACGGCGAGAAGGACAAGGAGAGGACGTCGAAGCGTCCTTCCCGTCCGGTCACCGCCGCGGCTCGGCGTGAGCGCCGCGCCTCCGCGCGTCCTGCCGGCGCTGGTACCGAGGCCGAATCCGAGGCGGGGGCCGGGACGAGCGCCGAGGCGAAGAAGCGTCCCGCGCCGAAGGGAAAGACTTCGGACAAGGCCGCCAAGCCCGCTGGGAAGGACCGGCCGACGCCGAAGCGGACTCGCAAGGACACGAAACGGGGGAACCTGTTTTCGCGGTTCGTGCGGTTCGTCCGCGAGGTCTGGGCGGAGCTGCGCAAGGTCATCTGGCCTACGCGTAAGCAGATGGTCACCTACACCATCGTGGTGCTGGTGTTCGTGGCGTTCATGATTGCCCTTGTGTACGTCCTCGACTTCCTGTTCCTGCAGGGTGTCGACTTCGTATTCGGCAGCTGAGCGGCCACGTGACCTCGCGGGTGGCGGGGGTCGACGAGACGCCCGCGACCACCACACGCGATCAACTGAGAGGACGGAAAGTGACCTCCGAGAACGGCTCAGGAGCCGGTCAGGACCTGACCGGCCTTTCCGACGAGCAGGTGCTTGCGGCCACCGGTGAGGCGGATTCGGGCGATGTCGAGCCCGACGCGGCGCCGGCCGAGGTCGTCGAGGACACGGAGGCCGACACCGCCGCCGAAGCTGAGCAGGCCGACGACGAGGACCCCGTGGCCAAGCTCCGTGCGGAGCTGCAGTCGCTGCCGGGCGAGTGGTACGTCGTGCACTCCTACGCCGGTTACGAGAACAAGGTCAAGAACAACCTCGAGACCCGTCGGCAGACCCTCGACGTCGAGGACTACATCTTCCAGATCGAGGTGCCCACCGAAGAGGTCACCGAGATCAAGAACGGCCAGCGCAAGCAGGTCCAGCGCAAGGTACTGCCGGGTTACATCCTCGTCCGGATGGAGCTCAACGACGCCTCGTGGAGCGCCGTCCGCAACACCCCTGGCGTCACCGGCTTCGTCGGTGCCACCTCGCGCCCATCACCGCTGACGTTGGACGAGGTGCTGAAGTTCCTCGCCCCGCAGGTCGAGAAGGCCGCCCCGGCGAAGGCAGGCAAGGGCGAGGCCGCCGCGGCGGAGGCGCCGGCCGCGGGACGTGCCGTGGAGGTCGACTTCGAGGTCGGCGAGTCGGTCACGGTCATGGACGGCCCGTTCGCGACGCTGCCCGCGACGATCAGCGAGGTCAACGCGGACGCGCAGAAGCTGAAGGTCCTGGTGTCGATCTTCGGCCGGGAGACACCGGTCGAGCTGTCGTTCAACCAGGTCTCCAAGATCTGATGACGTCGCGGAACAGTGCGGCAGCACACCAAGGCTGACGGCTGCCTGAGGCGGCCGGAAGGTCCCCGCGCCACGGCAGGTGCGCGGGAAGAGCAACGCTGAACAGGAAACAGGAATGCCACCCAAGAAGAAGAAGCTTGCAGCGATCATCAAGCTGCAGATCCAGGCGGGTGCCGCGAACCCGGCTCCGCCCGTTGGCCCCGCGCTCGGTCAGCACGGCGTCAACATCATGGAGTTCTGCAAGGCCTACAACGCGGCTACCGAGTCGCAGCGCGGCAACGTCGTGCCGGTCGAGATCTCCGTGTACGAGGACCGCTCGTTCGACTTCAAGCTCAAGACCCCGCCGGCAGCGAGGCTGCTGCTGAAGGCCGCCGGGATCGAGAAGGGCAGCGGCGAGCCGCACAAGACCAAGGTCGGCAAGGTGACCTGGGACCAGGTGCGCGAGATCGCCGAGACGAAGAAGAGCGACCTCAACGCTCACGACACGGAGCAGGCCGCCAAGATCATCGCCGGCACCGCCCGGTCGATGGGTCTCACGGTCGAGTAGGGCCTGACCCCGTCGCCCGGACCGTCCACCCCTGGTGGACGCGCGAGCGCGACACTGTCACCCGTCGTGGAAGGGCCAAGCGCTGGCCCGCACCACAACTGATCCACCACTACTTTTCGAAGGACAGAGCATGACCAAGCGCAGCAAGGCCTACCGCCAGGCCGCCGAGCTGATCGACCGGAGCAGGCTGTACGCCCCGCTCGAGGCCGCGCGGCTCGCCAAGGAGACGTCCAAGATCAAGATGGACGCCACCGTCGAGGTCGCCATGTGCCTCGGCGTTGACCCGCGTAAGGCCGACCAGATGGTCCGCGGCACCGTGAACCTGCCGCACGGAACGGGTAAGACCGTCCGCGTCATTGTCTTCGCCGTCGGCGACAAGGCCGCCGAGGCCGAGGCCGCCGGTGCTGACGCTGTCGGCTCCGACGACTTGATCGAGCGCATCCAGGGTGGCTGGCTCGACTTCGATGCCGCGATTGCGACTCCGGACCAGATGGCGAAGGTCGGCCGTGTGGCCCGCATCCTCGGCCCGCGTGGCCTGATGCCCAACCCCAAGACCGGCACGGTGACGCCGGCCGTGGCCAAGGCCGTTGCCGACATCAAGGGCGGCAAGATCAGCTTCCGCGTCGACAAGCAGGCCAACCTCCACCTGGTGATCGGCAAGGCGTCGTTCGATGCCGACAAGCTGGTGGAGAACTACGCCGCCGCGCTCGACGAGGTGCTGCGGACCAAGCCGTCCGCGGCGAAGGGCCGGTACCTGAAGAAGGTCACCTTCTCCACGACGATGGGCCCCGGCATCCCGGTCGACCCGTCGCGCACGCGTGACCTCCTTGCCGAGGACGCCAGCGCGTAACGCTGTCTCAGCGACGAGGGGCGGCCACCCAGTTGGGTTGGCCGCCCCTCGTGCTGTTCAGCCCCGGTTCAGCGTGTGGGGGACGGCGGAGTGGACGTGTCGGAGCTCGGTGCCGGGCAGGCTGTCCGGCCTGCTTCGTGGTCGGTGATCAGCCATTGCCCCCGCTCCACCTTGGTAAGGGTGAAAGTGCCGAGCGCGGGACCCGCCTCGATGTCGAACTCACAGGAGTCGATCCGCAAGGTCGTTGCTTGGGGGTCGTAGTACCGCGAGTAGATGGACCTCGAGTAGTCGGTGACGTGACTGACCTGCTTCTGCATCTCTAGCACAGCCTGTTGGCAGCCGTTGTAGCCAAGGTTTTGCGCGAACTTCCGCTCGATCCCGCGCTCGTTGTCGAATCGGACACAGGCTCTTTCGTAGCTGCCCTCTGCGACCAATAGGTAGATCTTCTGAACTGCTACGTAGGGGTTGGTCGATAAGACCTCATTCGTGTGGTAAGTACCGCCACCCATCTTCGCCGCCGACTCGCTGCTATCCCCGTCGCCGCTGCCGAAGAAATAGTTGTATGCCCAGGTCAGCGCTAGGGCGAGCAGCAGAAAGAAGATCAGCCAGCCGATGATCTTCTTGCCAAGCCACTGCAGCCAGCCCGGTACCTTGCGGCGCGGCGGCGCCGGCGGTTGCGGGACGAGCTGCTGCGTGGCTGCGGGAGCGGGCGGGTACTGCCCGCTGTGGACCAGTTCGCCACTGCTTCGCTGGGCTTCCTGGAAGCTCAGGAAGTCCTGGAACTGCTGGAACTGCTCGAACTGGCGTTGCTGTTCGGGGTCGAACTGCTGTGGGGTCGCCGGTTGTGCAGGCTGGATCTCCGATCCGGGCCGCTGCTCGGGGCCGGGCTGTCCATCCGATCGCTGCTCCACCACGTGACCCATGATGCCTGCTCGTGCACCGAAAGTTGCCCCCGGCGCGGCGATCGCCCCGCGAAAAGGGGGCAGGCGCAACGCTGCATGCGTGGTCACGTATGCTGGTCAGCGGTTCTACCGAAGACCGCTGGTCTTTCCGGGGCACCCGCCCCGGGAACGAAGGTCCGCAGTATGGCGGGCGGCCTGCGCAGGAGGACGAGGATCGCCACGCGACTTGCTCGCGTGTCACGACGCCCCGCGCCTGCTGCGCCGGGGCGTTTGTCGTGTTTGGGGTCCGGGCGCGCCAGTGGTCACCAGCCAAGAGAGGAGGCGACCATGGCGAAGCCCGACAAGGTGGCGGCCGTCGCCGAGATCGCGGACAAGTTCCGCAGCAGCTCGGCAACCGTTGTCACCCAGTACTCCGGCCTCTCCGTGTCCCAGCTCGGTGAGCTGCGCCGCGCTCTCGGCAACACCGCCAAGTACCGGGTCGCGAAGAACACCCTCGTCAAGCGTGCCGCTGAGGATGCTGGCATCGAGGGTCTCAACGAGCTCTTCGCCGGTCCGACCGCGATCGCCTTCATCGAGGGTGAGCCGGTCGAGGCTGCGAAGGCTCTGCGCAACTTCGCGAAGGACCACAGCGCCCTCGTCATCAAGGGCGGCTACATGGACGGCCGTCCGCTCACGGTCGCCGAGATCGAGCAGATCGCCGATCTCGACAGCCGTGAGGTGCTCCTCGCCAAGGCGGCGGGCGCGTTCAAGGCGAAGCTGTCCCAGGCCGCCGCGCTGTTCCAGGCGCCGGCGTCCCAGGTCGCCCGCCTGGCCGCCGCGCTCGAGGAGAAGCGCCAGTCCGAGTCCGGCGACGGCGCAGCCGACGCTGCCGAGAGCTGACCACCCACACCCGCTGACCAGCGAGTCCGTATCAAGGAAGGAACGCCACCATGGCGAAGCTGAGCACTGACGAACTGCTCGACGCTTTCAAGGAGCTGACGCTTCTCGAACTGTCCGACTTCGTGAAGAAGTTCGAGGAGACCTTCGACGTCACCGCCGCCGCCCCGGTCGCCGTCGCGGCCGCCCCTGGCGCCGCTGCCGCCGCCCCGGTCGAGGAGGAGAAGGACGAGTTCGACGTCATCCTCGAGGGTGCGGGCGACAAGAAGATCCAGGTCATCAAGGTCGTCCGCGAGGTCGTCTCGGGCCTGGGCCTGAAGGAGGCCAAGGAGCTCGTCGAGGGTGCCCCCAAGGCCCTGCTCGAGAAGGTCGACAAGGACGCCGCCGAGGCCGCCAAGGACAAGCTCGAGGCCGCCGGCGCCAAGGTCTCCGTCAAGTAAGGCAACCTGGCTCCACCTGCACAGGGCGGGCACCCAGTTCTTGGGTGCCCGCCCTTTTGTGCGTTGCGACCGCGCGTGCGTTACCTTGCTGCACTACTGAGTCGCCCTGGTCCGGTCCAGTTGGTCAGAACCGGTGAGTAACCCACATCGGCGCAACTCGTTGGGTGGTGACGCAGGTTTTGGGGCGTGCTGCCCGCGAAGAGGCTCCGGGGAGGTGCAATGGGTGCCGAGGTGGTCATCGAGGGCTTGACGAAGTCCTTCGGTAAGCAGGCCATCTGGCGGGACGTGACGCTGACGCTGCCGCCCGGTGAGGTGTCGGTGATGCTGGGCCCCTCTGGCACCGGGAAGTCGGTGTTCCTCAAGTCGATGATCGGCCTGCTCAAACCCGACCGCGGCAAGTGCGTCATCAATGGTGTCGACATCGTCACCTGCTCCGAGCGCAAGCTGTACGAGACCCGCAAGCTGTTCGGGGTGCTGTTTCAGGACGGTGCCCTGTTCGGGTCGATGAACCTCTACGACAACGTCGCCTTCCCGCTGCGCGAGCACACGAAGAAGTCCGAGGCCGAGATCCGCCGGATCGTGCTGGAGAAGCTCGAGATGACGGGACTTTCGGGGGCGGAGAAGAAGCTTCCCGGCGAGATCTCCGGTGGTATGCGCAAGCGCGCCGGACTGGCACGAGCCCTGGTGCTCGATCCCGAGATCATCCTGTGCGACGAGCCGGACTCCGGTCTGGACCCGGTGCGCACCGCCTACCTCTCACAGCTGCTGATTGATCTCAACGCCCAGATCGACGCCACCATCCTGATCGTCACGCACAACATCAACCTGGCGCGGACGGTGCCGGACAACATCGGCATGCTCTTCCGCAAGGAACTGGTGATGTTCGGTCCACGGGAGGTGCTGCTCACCAGTAACGAGCCCGTTGTGGAGCAGTTCCTCAACGGGCGTCGCCTCGGTCCTATCGGGATGAGCGAGGAGAAGGACCAGGCGCAGATGGCGCTGGAGCAGGCGTATGCCGACGCCGGCCACCACGACGGCTCGACCGAGGACCTGCGTGGCGTCGTGCCCCAGCTGCAACCGACCCCCGGCCTGCCGGAAAGGCAGGGCGCCCGCCGCCGCAAGGACCGGGTGATGCGCATCCTGCACACCCTGCCGCCGGCCGCGCAGGAGGGGATCATCGAGTCGCTCACCCTCCAGGAGCGGCGGCACTACGGTGTCGGCATGCACAGCCTGGTCGGGGCGCAGCGTGGGCAGCTGCCCGCGCAGGACGTCGCCGACCTGCCCGGCTCCGGCTGGCAGGAGCCCGCGTCGAGCCAGAGTCCCGCCACCCGCCCGATGCGACCACCGCACGACCAAGGACGCCCATGAGCTCTGGGGCCTCCACGGCCAGGATTCCCGGGCTCGGGATGCTGCGGGAGACCGGCAAGCTGTTCGCGCTCGGCCTCGACGTCGCACGCGGCATCTTCCAGCGGCCGTTCCAGCTGCGGGAGTTCATCCAGCAGTCGTGGTTCATCGCGAGTGTCACGATCCTGCCGACCGCACTGGTCGCCATCCCGTTCGGCGCGGTCATCTCGTTGCAGTTCGGCTCGCTGGCGCGCCAGCTCGGCGCCCAGTCCTACACCGGTGCGGGCAGCGTGCTCGCCACCGTGCAGCAGGCCAGCCCGCTGGTGACGGCCCTGCTCGTCGCGGGCGCGGGCGGTTCGGCCATCTGCGCCGACATCGGCGCGCGCAAGATCCGCGAGGAGATCGACGCCATGGAGGTGCTCGGCGTCTCGGTGGTGCAGCGGCTCGTCGTGCCAAGGGTGCTCGCCTGCATGCTGGTGGCGTTGTTGCTCAACGGCATGGTGAGCGTCATCGGTGTCCTCGGCGGTTACTTCTTCAACGTCGTGCTGCAGGACGGCACACCGGGTGCGTACCTGGCGAGTTTCTCCGCGCTGGCCCAGCTGTCGGACCTGTGGGTGGGTGAGCTCAAGGCGCTGATCTTCGGGTTCATCGCGGCCGTCGTCGCGGCGCACCGTGGCCTGAACCCGCCGCCGGGACCGAAGGGTGTCGGCGATGCGGTCAACCAGTCCGTCGTCATCACGTTCCTGCTCCTGTTCGTGGTCAACTTCGTGATCACGCTGATCTACCTGCAGCTCGTCCCGGCGAAGTTGGACTAGACAGATGGCATCGATGTCGCAGAACGCGAAGCGGATCGCGAAACGGCCACTGGAGACGCTGGACTTGCTCGGCGACCAGATGTCGTTCTACCTGCGCGCGCTCGCCTGGGCGCCACGAACGATCCGCCGGTACACCCGGGAAGTGCTTCGCCTGCTCGCTGAGGTGACGTTCGGGTCGGGGTCGCTGGCCATCATCGGCGGCACGGTCGGCGTGATGGTCGGCCTGACCCTGTTCACCGGCGTGCTCGTCGGCCTGCAGGGCTTCTCGGCGCTGAACTCGATCGGCACCTCCGCCTTCACCGGCTTCCTCACGTCGTTCTTCAACACGCGGGAGATCGCGCCGCTGGTGGCGGGGCTCGCGCTGTCGGCGACGGTCGGCGCAGGGTTCACCGCGCAGCTGGGTGCCATGCGGATCTCGGAGGAGATCGACGCGCTCGAGGTGATGGGCGTGCCGAGCCTGCCCTACCTGGTGACCACGCGGATCATCGCCGGGTTCGTCGCGGTGATTCCGCTCTACGTGATCGGTTTGCTCAGCTCCTACCTCGCCGCGCGACTGGTCGTGATCTACGTCTACGACCAGTCCGCCGGCACCTATGACCACTACTTCGACATGTTCCTGCCGCCGCAGGACGTGTTCTACTCGTTCGTCAAGGTGCTGATCTTCAGCGTGGTGATCATCCTGACCCACTGCTACTACGGCTACCGCGCGACCGGCGGCCCGGCCGGCGTCGGCGTCGCGGTCGGCCGCGCCGTGCGGCTGTCGATCGTCACGGTGGCGGTGCTCAACTTCTTCATCGGCTTCGCGCTGTGGGGCACCGATACGACAGTCAGGATCGCCGGATGACGAGGGGGGCACTGGTCACGCTGCGCCGCAGGCTCCTCGGCCTGCTGCTCGTCGCGCTCCTCGCGGGCGGGGTGCTGCTCAGCATCGCGGTGTACAACAAGAGCTTCTCGACGTTCGTCAGGGTCACCCTCGAAGCCGACACGATCGGCAACCAGCTCACCGAGCACTCCGACGTGAAGGTGCGCGGGCTGATCGTCGGCAGTGTCGCCGACATCGTGGCGACCGAGAGCGGCGCGCGGTTGACGCTGAACCTCGACCCCGAGCAGACGCCGCTCGTGCCGAGTAACGTCTCCGCCCGGTTCCTGCCGAAGACGCTGTTCGGGGAACGGTACGTGTCACTGGAGATCCCCGCGGACCCCTCGCCGCAGAGCCTGCGCGACGGCGACGTGATCCCGCAGGACCGCACTTCGAGCGCCATTGAGCTGGAGACGGCACTCGCCGATCTGCTGCCCGTGCTGCAGGCCGTGCAGCCGCAGAAGCTGTCGAGCACGCTCACCGCGATCGCCACGGCACTGGAGGGCCGCGGCGAGCCGCTCGGCGAGACGCTGTCCGAGCTCGGTGCCTACCTCGCCGACCTGAACCCGCACCTGCCGCAGCTGCAGGAGAACCTGCGCCAGCTGGCGGAGTTCTCCGACAACCTCTCCGACGTGACCCCGGACCTGGTGCGGACACTGGACAACCTCACCACCACCAGCCGCACGATCGTCGACCAGCAGCAGAACCTGCAGCTGCTCTACGGCACGCTGACCACCGCCTCGACGGATTTGCAGTCGTTCCTTTCGGCCAACTCCGCCAACATCATCAGCCTCGGCGCGACCGCCCGGCCAACGGCTGAGCTGCTCGCGAAGTACGCACCGCAGTACCCGTGTTTCATCGGGCAGATGGCCGAGCTGTTGCCGCGCATCGACGAGGCGTTCGGCAAGGGCACCGACAGGCCCGGCCTGCATGCCACGATCGAGATCACCACCAACCGCGGGCCGTACCTGCCCGGACAGGACGAGCCCGAGTACGACGACAAGCGCGGGCCACGCTGCTATGCGGTGGAGGAGTATGCCGAGCCGGTGCCGCAGTACCCGCCGGACGGTCCCGTGCGCGACGGCAGCACGCCACCGCCTGCCACCCGCACACAGAACGACGGGCTGAACTCAGCGGCCAACGCAGCCAACGCCGGTGGTTACAACGGCAATGGCGCCAGTGGCGGCAACCCGGCCAACACCCCGGGGGAGTACGCGTTGTTGTCGCAGCTCATCGGTCCGCAGGTCGGGCTGAGTCCGTCCGACGTACCCGGGTGGGGTGCGTTACTGGTCGGTCCGCTGTATCGCGGGGCGGAGGTGACGGTGCGATGAAAGGGGTAGCCGGACCGCTGACCAAGCTGACGATCTTCGCCGTGGTCACCATCGTTTTCACGGCGATACTTGGCCTCAGCATCGCCAACGTGAACCTGACCAGCACGAACGCCTACACGGCCCGGTTCACCGACGCCGCGATGCTCGTGCCCGGCGACGACGTGCGCATTGCCGGCGTGCGCGTCGGCCAGGTCACCGACGTGCGGATCGCGGACCGCAGACAGGCGGAGGTCTCGTTCGACATCGACGCCGGGCGGCGGTTGCCCGCGAGCGTCACCGCCACGATCAAGTTCCGCAACCTCGTGGGCCAGCGCTACGTCTCGCTCGACCGCGGCACCGGCGACCCGGCGGGCGAGCTGGTGCCGGGCGGCGCGATCCCGCTCGAGCGCACCAGACCCGCGCTGGATCTCACCGAGCTGTTCAACGGATTCACACCGTTGTTCCGCGCGTTGTCGCCTGAGGACGTGAACACGCTGTCCTACGAGATCATCCAGGTCCTGCAGGGCGAGGGCGGCACCGTGGAGAGCCTGCTGGCCCACACCGCATCGCTCACCACCACGATCGCCGAGAAGGACCAGGTCATCGGCGAGGTGATCGACAACCTCAACAGCGTGCTGACCACCATCAACCAGCGCACGCCGCAGCTGTCCAGCCTCATCGTGCAGCTGCAGCAGCTGGTCTCCGGGCTGGCGGCCGACCGTGAGCCGATCGGGCAGGCCATCGAGTCGCTCGGCGAGCTCACCACCACGACGGCAGGTCTGCTCGACGAGGCGCGGGAACCGCTCGCGCAGGACATCGCCGCCCTCGGTGTGCTGGTGGGCAACCTCAACGACAGCGAACCCATCGTGGAGCACTTCATCCAGTTCCTGCCGGAGAAGGTCACCCGGCTCAGTTCGACCGCCGACTACGGCTCCTGGTTCAACTTCTTCCTGTGTTCGGCCGAGGGCAGTGTGCAGATACCCGGGCTGATGAGTGCACCGGTCGAGGTGCCGATCGCGCCCGTCGGCAGGCAGCGGTGCAGCACATCATGACGAGCTTCAGCAAGCGCAACCCGCTGCCCATCGCCGTCGTCGGCCTGGTGGTCATGCTGCTCGGCACCCTGGCCGCGTTGAACTCCGACGACCTGCCGATCATCGGCGGTGGCACCACCTACAGCGCGGACTTCAGCGAGGCCGCCGGCCTGGAGACGGGCGACGAGGTCCGTATCGCCGGGGTCAAGGTCGGCAAGGTCACCGACATCGAGCTCGCGGGCGCGGTGGTGCGGGTGTCGTTCAAGGTCTCCGACGCCTGGCTCGGCGACCGAACCACCGCGGCAATCAAGATCAAGACCTTGCTGGGACAGAAGTACCTCGCGCTCGACCCGGTCGGGAACACCGCACTCGACCCGTCCGCCACCATCCCGCGGGAGCGCACGGTCGCGCCCTACGACGTGCTCGAAGCGTTCCGCGGGCTCTCGCAGACCGTCGACGCGATCGATACCGAGCAGCTGGCGGAGAGTTTCGACGTACTCTCGCAGACCTTCGCCGACACGCCCGACGACGTACGCGGCGCGCTGAACGGGCTGTCCGAGCTCTCCGACACCATCGCCTCGCGCGACCAGCAGCTCTCCACCCTGCTCGCCAACACCCGGCAGGTCAGCCAGACGCTCGCCGATCGCGACGCCGAGCTCACCGCGCTGCTGGCCGACGGCAACCTGTTGCTGGACGAGCTGCACCGCCGCGAGGAGGCCATCACTGCACTGCTGAACGGCAGCCGCGAGCTGACCACCCAGCTGCAGGGCCTGATCGACGACAACAACGACCAGCTCGACCCGGTACTCACCCAGCTCGACCAGCTCACCAGCATGCTGCAGCGCAACCAGGAGTCGCTGGCCGAGGGCATCCGCCGGTTCGCGCCGTTCATCCGGGTCTTCAACAACACGATCGGCAACGGCCGCTGGTTCGACAACTACATCTGCGGGCTGCTGCTGCCCTCGGTCGGCCCACTCAACGAAGAGGGGTGTAACGCGAAATGAGGGACACCCGCTTCGGCCAGAGCCTCGAGCGTGGCGTGACGATCGCGTGTGTGCTGGGGCTCGTCATCGCAGGCGGGTTGTGGTGGACACTCAAGGACCCGGGGCGCAAGCACGTCACGGCCTACTTCACCAACGCGATCGGCCTCTACGTCGGCAACAGCGTGCGGGTGCTCGGCGTCGAGATCGGTGAGGTCACCGCTGTCGAGCCACAGGGCGAGCGGGTCAGGGTGGAGCTGACCTACGACCGCGCGGTGCCCGTTCCGGCCGACGCGCAGGCCGTGATCGTCGCGCCGGCGCTCGTCTCCGATCGGTACGTCCAGCTCACGCCGGCCCATACGGGTGGCCCGCAGCTGCCTGAGGGCGCGATCATCCCACTGAGCCGCACCGCGGTGCCGCTGGAGATCGACCAGCTCACCAAGAGCCTCAACCAGGTGTCCGAATCGCTCGGCCCGAACGGTGCCAACGCCGACGGTTCGCTGTCGGATCTGCTCAACACGCTCGCGGCCAACCTCGACGGCAACGGCACGCAGCTCCACGACACGATCACCAGGCTGAGCCAGGCGGCGGGAACGCTGTCCGGCAACTCCGAGGACCTGTTCAAGACCGTGGAGAACCTCGCCTCGCTGTCCGCGACGTTCGCGGCGAGCGATCAGCAGGTCCGGGAGTTCGAGACCCAGCTGGCCGATGTCAGCTCGTTCCTGGCGGGGGAGAAGGACAATCTCGCCGCGACAGTGCGGCAGCTGTCGACGACGCTGTACGCAGTCCGTGACTTCATCGAGAACAACCGCGACCGCCTGAAGTCCAATGTGGACAAGCTGGCGAGCGTCACGCGGGTGCTCGTCGACCAGCGTGCGGCGCTGGCGGAGACACTCGACATCGCACCGCTCGCGCTGGGCAACCTGGCCAACTCCTACAACGGCGCCTCCGGAACGCTCGACGCGCGTGCCAACCTCAACGAGCTCACCCAGCCACCCATCGCCATGATCTGCGGCTTCCTCGGGCAGACCCCCGATGCGCTCGACGCGCTCGGCGACCTGTGCGAGTCGGTGGCGCCGCTGCTCGACGGACTGGTGCCGCTGCCGTCGCTTGCGCAGTCGGTCAACGCGCTGAACCAGGGGAAGCTGCCCCCGCTGCCGGTGCCCCTTGTCGACCAGTTGCTCGGTTCGGGAGGTGGCCGATGAGGCGCCTCAGGACAACACTCGCCGCCGGGTGCGCGGCGACCCTGCTGGCTGTGCCGGGGTGCGGGTTCACGGGTATCTACGACGTCCCGTTGCCGGGCGGCGCCGACCTCGGCGACCACCCCTACCAGGTTCGGGTGCAGTTCCGCGACGTGCTGGACCTGGTGCCGCAGTCGGGGGTTCGGGTGAACGAGGTGCCGGTGGGCAGGGTCGAGCACATCGGCCTCGCCGAGGACGGCTGGACCGCCGAGGTCACCGTGCTCGTCAACGGCGACGTGGCGCTCCCGGCCAACGCCATTGCCAACCTGCGCCAATCGAGCCTGCTCGGGGAGAAGTACGTGGAGCTGACCGCGCCGGCGGAGGCACCGGCGCAGGCCCGGCTCGCCGACGGCGACCTGATCCCGGTGGCGCGGACCAACCGCAACGTCGAGGTCGAGGAGGTCCTCGGTGCGCTGTCGATGCTGCTCAACGGTGGCGGTGTCGACCAGCTCAACACGATCACCAAGGAGCTCAACAACACTCTCGCCGGCAACGAGGTCGACATCCGGGCGCTGCTGAACAACGCCGAGGAGCTGGTGACCACATTGGACGCGCAGTCCGGTGACATCACCCGCGCGCTGGACGGGCTCAACCGGCTCGCCAGCACCCTCAACGCGCAGAAGGACCAGATCGCCGGTGCGATCGACAACCTCGGTCCCGGGCTACAGGTGCTTGAGCAGCAGCGCGGCCAGCTGGTCACGATGCTGCAGGCACTGGACGACCTCTCCGGGGTGGCGGTGCGAACCGTCAACGCCGGACAGGAGGACCTCGTGGCGAACCTGCAGGCGCTGCTGCCGACATTGCGCAAGCTCGGTGAGGCGGGTTCGGACCTGCCGAGAGCGCTCGAACTGCTGCTGACCTACCCGTTCAGCGACGCGGCGGTGGCGGGCGCGAAGGGCGACTACTTCAACCTCTACGCCACCATCGACCTCAACCTCGGCGAGGTGCTGGCCAACCTGGGCCGCAGCAGGCAGAACCCGCTGCAGGACGTGCCGATCGTCGGGCAGCTCACCGGCGGGCAGCAGGGCGGGCAGGCGAGCCCGCCACCGCTGCCGCTGCCGCTGCCGGGTGCGGAGTCCGCAGGCACCCAGCACAGCGCGCCCGCGCAGGCGGGGCAGCCTGCACAGCCGCAGCCGACCGGCGTTGCGGGGATCTTCTCCATCCTGTCCGGGGGTGCGGGCTGATGCTCCTACGGAAGACCAAGCTCCAGCTGATCGCCTTCGCCGTGATCTCCGTGCTGGCCATCGTGTACACGCTGCTGCGCTTCACCGACGTCGGCAAGGTGTTCGGCACCGGCGGCTACACCGTCCACCTGCAGCTCGACCAGTCCGGCGGCATCTTCACCGGGGCCGAGGTGACCTACCGCGGCTACAACGTCGGCCGGGTCGGGCAGCTGCGGCTCACCCAGACCGGCCTGGAAGCCGACCTGGAGATCGAACCGGACACCCCGCGGGTGCCACGGGACCTGCATGCGGTGGTCGCCAACCGCTCGGCCGTCGGTGAGCAGTACGTCGACCTGCAACCGGTCACCGAGCACGGGCCCTTCCTCGAGAACGGGGCGGTCATCCCGGCGGAGCGCACGGCGACACCGATACCGACCGAGAAGGTGCTCGGCGATCTGGACAGCCTCGCGACCTCGGTGCCGACCGACGCGCTGCGCACGGTCGTCGACGAGTCCTACAACGCGTTCAGCGGCACCGGTGGCGACCTGCAGGTGTTACTGGACACGACCAGGCAGTTCACCAGGGTCGCGCAGCAGTACCTGCCGCAGACGGTGCAGCTGCTGGAGCAGGGCAACGTCGTGCTCAGTACGCAGAACGAGTTGTCCGGATCGATGCGGTCGTTCAGCCGTGACCTGGCCGCGCTGTCGGAGACGCTGAAGGAGTCCGACGGCGACATCCGGCGGTTGATCGACATCACCCCGCAGGTCTCCACGCAGCTCAGCGAGGTGCTCGCCGAGACGGGCCCCGGTTTGAGCACGTTGGTGGCGAACCTGCTGACGACGTCGAACGTGTTCGTCACCCGGCTCGACGGGCTCGAGCAGGCCCTGGTGACCTACCCGGTCGTGTCGACCGGTGCGTTCTCCGTGACGCCCGGCGACGGGACCGCGCACCTGGGGCTGGCGCTGAACCTGTTCAACCCGCCCTCGTGCACCAAGGGGTACCGGCCGCCGGGGGAGTACCGGCCGGGCGATGACACCACGCCGCGCGCCCCCGACGAGGACGCCTACTGCGCGGAGCCGCCGGGCAGCCCGATCAGCGTGCGCGGGTCGCAGAACGCGCCGTACAACGGCGTGCCGACGGCTCCGACCGCGCAGCAGGTGCAGGCCAACTCGAACCGGGACGAGGAGGAGTTGGCGTCGCTGCGCGGTGTTCCCGGTGTCGCCGGGAGTCCCGGCCTGAGCATCACCAGCCTCGGGCAGCTGCTCGGTCTGCCGGGCTGACCTTCCGAGATCACGTCCCACCTACCACTGGAGCGCTATGAGTTCGGACGAGGAACCCGAGGGCGGTCTGCGGCGGCGGCCGGTCGAACCCCCGCGCTGGCTGGTGCTGGGCAGTGCCGCGTTCGCCGCGGCGGGCTTCGTGGCGGCTTCGGTGTTCGGCATCTTGTGGTGGGTCGCAGGCGCCGACGGCGACGCGGGCGTGGCCGCGTCGAGGGAGGACGTGGTGCGTGTCGCCGGGCAGGCCGTCACGGCGTTCACCGAGGTGGACTACGAAGACCTCGACGGGTACTTCGGCCTGCAGAAGTCCCTGGCCACCGAGGACCTGCGCGCGCAGATCAGCAGCGCAGAGCAGACCTACGGCAAGTTGATCACCGATGCCAGGACCAAGGTGGTGTCGACGGTGCAGGACGTCGCTGTCGAGGAACTGAACGAGCGGGAGGGCGTAGCCAGCGCGCTCGCCACGGTGCGTACCGAGGTGACACGGGGTGAGGACCAGGGGTCGAAGACGCTGCGTCTCGAGGTCCAGCTGACCAGGGTGGACGAC
This sequence comes from Saccharomonospora sp. NPDC046836, assembly GCF_040645195.1. Taxonomy (NCBI): domain Bacteria; kingdom Bacillati; phylum Actinomycetota; class Actinomycetes; order Pseudonocardiales; family Pseudonocardiaceae; genus Saccharomonospora; species Saccharomonospora sp. NPDC046836. The sequence continues at coordinate 113,536 of NZ_JBEYXW010000001.1, read as the reverse complement.
AACGGTGAGCAGGTCTGGAAGGTCTCGCAGATCGGCGACGTGCCGGTCGCGGCGACGAGCCAGTAACCCCCACCGCAGCGCGAGCAGGATCGGAGTCAGTTGTGTCACCTTCCCGACGCCTTCCACCGGCGACGCCACCGTCCCGGCGTCCGCGCGTGGCCGGACTGCGCCGGCCCGACGCCCCGGGGGAGCGCCCACCACGCCCGCGGCCGGAACCACCCGCCGAGGACGCCGAGGGCACTTTGGTTGTGTTGAACGGAACCGAGGTGGCCTTGGGGGACGTACCTCCCGAACCCGAGGCCGCGGGGCCCGAGGCGGAAACGCCACGGCGCTCGTCGTACTCACTCGTCGCGGCGTTGCTGGTGACCGGGGTGCTGTTCGCTGCCCTGGCGGTGGTCCTGCAGCTCCAGCACAGCGAGGTATCGGCGCGGACGCAGAACACGGCGCTGCTCGATGTCGCCGGGACCGCACAGGTCAAGCAGGAGATGAGCACGGCGGCCGAATCGCTGTTCTCGATCGACTACAACGACATCGGCAAGACCGAGCGCGCCGCGAACGACCTGCTGGTCAACGACGAGGTCAGGCAGAAGTACAACGTGCTGATGGGCGAGGTGAAGCGGCTCGCGCCGGAGCAGCGGATCGTGGTGACCGTCAAGGCCACGCGCAGCGCGGTGGTGCTGCTGAACGGCGACCGGGCCAAGGTCATGGTGTACATCGACCAGACAGCCACCCGGGCCGCCGACAACCAGACCTCGGCAGGCGGGGCGGCGTTGTGGTTCGTGACGGAGAAGCGTGACGGCAGGTGGAAAGTGACGGACATGGACACCTACAGCCCTGGTCAGGCACCCGGCCGTAACGGGAACTGACGGTGACGAGCAGGAGTGTGAGCATGCCTCACTGCGCCAACAGTTGGCATCACCGCGTCGGCGCTTGACTCAGCGTCTCCGGGGGTTCACGCTTACAGGCAACGGCGAGCCTTGCGGGAGGCGAGCTGAAGGCGAACGGGCGAGGCTGGGCCCCGGTTGGGCGTGCCCCCTCGACAAGGACCGTCTTCGGGGCTAGACTGCTTCTTTGCGCTGCCCACTTTCAGGCTGTCCCTCTGTGGGAGCTAGGATGGTCGGCAACACCGCACCCTTGACAGTACGTGTTGCTCATTGCTAACGCGTCTGCTCAACCGCTATGTCCCCGGAAGGACGCATCTTGGCAGTCTCTCCCGCGAACCAGGCCACTGCTGCGACCACCTCAAACGGAATTCCCGGAGCACCGAAGCGCGTGTCGTTCGCGAAGATCCGCGAACCGCTGAGTACTCCCAACCTACTGGACGTGCAGATCCGGTCGTTCGAATGGTTCACCGGCTCGGAGGCGTGGTACGAACGCGCCGTTGACGAGGGTGAGGAGAATCCGGTCGGTGGTCTCGAGGAGGTCCTCAACGAGATCTCCCCGATCGAGGACTTCTCCGGTTCGATGTCCCTGTCCTTCTCCGACCCGCGCTTCGACGAGGTGAAGGCCTCCGTCGAGGAGTGCAAGGACAAGGACATGACGTACGCGGCGCCGCTGTTCGTCACCGCCGAGTTCGTCAACAACAACACCGGTGAGATCAAGAGCCAGACGGTCTTCATGGGCGATTTCCCCGTGATGACCGACAAGGGCACATTCATCATCAACGGCACCGAACGCGTGGTGGTGTCGCAGCTCGTCCGCTCGCCGGGTGTGTACTTCGACCAGGCGATCGACAAGTCGACCGACAAGGACGTCTTCAGCGTCAAGATCATCCCGAGCCGGGGGGCGTGGCTCGAGTTCGACGTCGACAAGCGCGACACCGTCGGTGTGCGTATCGACCGCAAGCGGCGCCAGCCGGTCACCGTCCTGCTGAAGGCTCTCGGCTGGACCACCGAGGCGATCCGCGAGCGGTTCTCGTTCTCCGAGACGCTGCTGGCGACGCTGGAGAAGGACCACACCGCAGGCACCGACGAGGCGCTGCTCGACATCTACCGCAAGCTGCGCCCGGGCGAGCCGCCGACGAAGGAGAGCGCGCAGACGCTCCTGGAGAACCTGTTCTTCAAGGACAAGCGCTACGACCTCGCCAAGGTCGGCCGCTACAAGATCAACAAGAAGCTCGGCCTCAGCCTGCCGTACGACAGCGGCACGCTGACCGAAGAGGACATCGTCACCACCATCGAGTACCTCGTGCGCCTGCACGCGGGCGAGGAGATGATGAAGCCGGGCGAGGTCGAGGTCCCGGTGGAGACCGACGACATCGACCACTTCGGTAACCGCCGACTGCGCACCGTGGGTGAGCTGATCCAGAACCAGATCCGGGTCGGTCTCTCCCGCATGGAGCGCGTCGTCCGCGAGCGGATGACCACGCAGGACGTCGAGGCGATCACGCCGCAGACCCTGATCAACATCCGCCCGGTCGTCGCCGCGATCAAGGAGTTCTTCGGAACCTCCCAGCTGTCGCAGTTCATGGACCAGAACAACCCGCTGTCGGGCCTGACGCACAAGCGCCGCCTCTCGGCGCTCGGCCCCGGCGGTCTGTCCCGTGAGCGCGCCGGCATGGACGTCCGCGACGTGCACCCCAGCCACTACGGCCGGATGTGCCCGATCGAGACGCCGGAAGGCCCGAACATCGGTCTGATCGGCTCGCTGTGTTCCTACGCACGCGTGAACCCGTTCGGCTTCATCGAGACGCCGTACCGGAAGGTCGTCGAGGGCCAGGTCACCGACCAGGTCAACTACCTGACCGCCGACGAGGAGGACCGCTACGTCAAGGCGCAGGCCAACGCGCCGCTGACCGACGACGGCCACTTCGTCGAGGAGAAGGTCCTCGGTCGCCGGAAGGGCGGCGAGGTCGAGCTGATCGACCCGCTCGAGATCGACTACATGGACGTGTCGCCCCGGCAGATGGTCTCGGTCGCCACCGGCATGATCCCGTTCCTCGAGCACGACGACGCCAACCGCGCCCTGATGGGTGCGAACATGCAGCGTCAGGCCGTGCCACTGCTGCGCAACGAGTCGCCGTTGGTGGGCACCGGTGTCGAGCTGACCGCCGCCGTGGACGCCGGTGACGTCCTGGTCGCGGAGCAGGCCGGTGTGGTCGAGGAACTCTCGGCCGACATGGTCACGATCATGCACGACGACGGCACGCGGAAGAGCTACGGCCTGTACAAGTTCCGCCGCACCAACGCCGGCACGTGCTTCAACCACCGTCCTGTGGTGGACGAAGGCGACCGCGTCGAGAAGGGCCAGGTCATCGCGGACGGCCCGTCCACCGACGAAGGCGAGATGGCGCTCGGCAAGAACCTGCTGGTCGCGGTCATGCCCTGGGAGGGCCACAACTACGAGGACGCCATCGTCATCTCGCAGCGGCTGGTCCAGGACGACGTGCTCACCTCGATCCACATCGAGGAGCACGAGATCGATGCCCGCGACACCAAGCTCGGTGCCGAGGAGATCACCAGGGACATCCCGAACGTCTCCGAGGACGTGCTGGCCGATCTCGACGAGCGCGGCATCATCCGGATCGGTGCCGAGGTCCGCGACGGCGACATCCTGGTCGGCAAGGTCACGCCGAAGGGTGAGACAGAGCTGACCCCGGAGGAGCGCCTGCTCCGTGCGATCTTCGGCGAGAAGGCGCGCGAGGTCCGCGACACCTCGCTGAAGGTGCCGCACGGTGAGACCGGCAAGGTCATCGGTATCCGGGTGTTCTCCCGCGAGGACGACGACGAGCTGCCCCCGGGCGTCAACGAGCTCGTCCGTGTCTACGTGGCCAAGAAGAGCAAGGTGCAGGACGGCGACAAGCTCGCGGGCCGGCACGGTAACAAGGGCGTCATCGGCAAGATCCTGCCGGCGGAGGACATGCCGTTCCTGCCGGACGGCACTCCGGTCGACGTCGTGCTGAACACCCACGGTGTGCCGCGACGGATGAACATCGGGCAGATCCTCGAACTGCACCTCGGCTGGCTGGCCTCGCAGGGCTGGCAGGTCGAAGGCAACCCGGACTGGGCGCAGAACCTGTCCGAGTCGCTGCGGGACGTCGACCCCGGCACGAACACCGCGACGCCGGTGTTCGACGGTGCCAAGGAGGAGGAGCTCATGGGGCTGCTCTCCTGCACCAAGCCGAACCGTGACGGCGACCGCATGGTCGGCCCCGACGGCAAGGCAACGCTGTTCGACGGCCGTTCGGGCGAGCCGTTCCCGTACCCGGTCTCGGTCGGTTACATGTACATCCTGAAGTTGCACCACATGGTGGACGACAAGATCCACGCGCGGTCGACGGGTCCGTACTCGATGATCACGCAGCAGCCGCTCGGTGGTAAGGCACAGTTCGGTGGTCAGCGCTTCGGTGAGATGGAGTGCTGGGCGATGCAGGCCTACGGCGCGGCGTACACGCTGCAGGAACTGCTCACCATCAAGTCCGACGACGTGCTCGGTCGCGTGAAGGTCTACGAGGCCATCGTCAAGGGCGAGAACATGCCGGCGCCGGGTATCCCGGAGTCGTTCAAGGTGCTGCTCAAGGAGCTGCAGTCGCTGTGCCTCAACGTCGAGGTGCTCTCCAGCGACGGGGCCGCGATCGAGATGCGCGACTCCGACGACGAGGACCTCGAACGCGCCGCGGCGAACCTCGGCATCAACCTGTCCCGCAACGAGTCGCCTTCGGTAGACGACGTAGTGCAGTAAACCCAGCCCTCTGTCGCCAGTCTGGGCCTACTCAACGGGACCTCAGGGGAACGTGACGGTAGGCGACCAAAGGAAACGATGAGTCGTAACTATTCCTCCGCAACGCAACGACCCAAAAATTTCGGGGAGGCGGGCTAGCCTTGCTGGACGTTAACTTCTTCGATGAGCTTCGCATCGGCCTGGCCACCGCCGACGACATTCGCCAGTGGTCCTTCGGTGAGGTGAAGAAGCCCGAGACCATCAACTACCGCACGCTCAAGCCGGAGAAGGACGGGCTCTTCTGCGAGAAGATCTTCGGTCCGACCCGGGACTGGGAGTGCTACTGCGGTAAGTACAAGCGGGTCCGCTTCAAGGGCATCATCTGTGAGCGCTGTGGTGTCGAGGTCACTCGTGCCAAGGTGCGCCGTGAGCGGATGGGCCACATCGAGCTGGCCGCTCCCGTCACGCACATCTGGTACTTCAAGGGTGTTCCGTCGCGGCTGGGCTACCTGCTCGACCTGGCGCCGAAGGACCTCGAGAAGATCATTTACTTCGCGGCCTACGTGATCACCGGTGTGAACACCGAGCTGCGGCACAACGATCAGCCGACGCTGGAGAACGAGATCAGCGTCGAGCGCAAGAACATCGAGGCCAAGCGCGACGCCGACATCGAGGCGCGGGCGCAGAAGCTCGAGACCGACCTCGCCGAGCTCGAGAGTGAGGGCGCGAAGGCCGACGTGCGCCGCAAGGTCAAGGAGGGCGGCGAGCGTGAGATGCGCCAGCTCCGCGACCGGGCCCAGCGTGAGCTGGACCGGCTCGAGGAGGTCTGGTCGACGTTCACCAAGCTCGAGCCGCGGCAGCTGATCGTCGATGAGCTGCTCTACCGCGAGCTGATCGACCGCTACGGCGAGTACTTCACCGGTGGCATGGGCGCCGAGGCCATCCAGAAGCTGGCCACGGAGTTCGATGTCAGCGCCGAGGCCGACAACCTTCGCGACACGATCCGCAACGGCAAGGGGCAGAAGAAGCTGCGTGCCCTCAAGCGGCTCAAGGTGGTGGCCGCGTTCCAGGCCACCGGCAACGACCCGCGGGGCATGGTGCTCGACGCCGTTCCGGTGATCCCGCCGGAGCTGCGCCCGATGGTGCAGCTCGACGGTGGCCGGTTCGCCACGTCGGACCTCAACGACCTGTACCGCCGCGTCATCAACCGGAACAACCGGTTGAAGCGACTGATCGACCTCGGTGCGCCCGAGATCATCGTCAACAACGAGAAGCGGATGCTGCAGGAGGCCGTCGACGCGCTGTTCGACAACGGCCGCCGCGGCCGGCCGGTGACCGGTCCTGGCAACAGGCCGCTGAAGTCGCTGTCCGACCTGCTCAAGGGCAAGCAGGGCCGGTTCCGTCAGAACCTGCTCGGTAAGCGTGTCGACTACTCGGGCCGTTCGGTCATCATCGTCGGTCCGCAGCTGAAGCTGCACCAGTGCGGTCTGCCGAAGGACATGGCGCTGGAGCTGTTCAAGCCCTTCGTCATGAAGCGGCTGGTCGACCTCAACCACGCGCAGAACATCAAGTCCGCCAAGCGGATGGTGGAGCGGGCCCGCCCGCAGGTGTGGGACGTGCTGGAAGAGGTCATCAACGGCCACCCGGTGCTGCTCAACCGTGCGCCGACGCTGCACCGCCTCGGTATCCAGGCCTTCGAGCCGCAGCTGGTGGAAGGCAAGGCCATCCAGCTGCACCCGCTGGTCTGCGAGGCGTTCAACGCGGACTTCGACGGTGACCAGATGGCCGTGCACCTGCCGCTGTCGGCGGAGGCACAGGCCGAGGCCCGCATCCTGATGCTGTCGGCGAACAACATCCTGTCGCCGGCATCCGGTCGCCCGCTCGCCATGCCGCGTCTGGACATGGTGACCGGCCTGTTCCACCTGACCAGGCTCGACGAGACCGCCAAGGGCACAGGCCAGGCGTTCTCCTCTGTCGCCGAGGCCATCATGGCCTACGACATGAAGCAGGTCGGCCTGCACGCTCCGGTCAAGATCCGCGTGAAGGACCGGCAGCCACCGAAGGCGGAGGAGCCCACGCTGCGGGAGAGCGGCTGGGAGCCCGGTCAGCCCTGGCTGGCCGAGACCACCCTTGGCCGTGTGCTGTTCAACGAGCTGCTCCCGGCGGACTACCCGTTCGTCAACGAGCCGCTGCCGAAGAAGCGCCAGGCGGTCATCGTCAACGACCTCGCCGAGCGGTACTCGATGACGCAGGTTGCGCAGACACTGGACCGGCTCAAGGACGCCGGCTTCCACTGGGCGACCCGCTCCGGCGTCACCGTCGCCATCTCCGACGTGCTCGTGCCGCCGGAGAAGAAGGAGATCCTCGACCAGTACGAGGCCAGGGCCGCTCAGGTGGAGAAGCGCTACCAGCGTGGCCAGCTCTCGCACGCCGAGCGCAACAACGAGCTCGTCAAGGTGTGGGGCCAGGCGACGGAAGACGTCGCGAAGGTCATGGAGGAGCATTTCCCCGAGGACAACCCGATCGCGATGATCGTGAAGTCCGGTGCGGCGGGCAACATGACCCAGGTCCGGTCGCTGGCCGGTATGCGTGGTCTGGTGTCGAACCCGAAGGGTGAGTACATCCCGCGGCCGATCAAGTCGAACTTCCGTGAGGGCCTGTCCGTGGCGGAGTACTTCATCGCCACGCACGGTGCCAGGAAGGGTCTGGCCGACACCGCGCTGCGGACCGCCGACTCGGGTTACCTGACCCGTCGTCTGGTGGACGTCTCGCAGGACGTCATCGTCCGTGAGGTCAACTGCAGCACCACCCGCGGCATCAACATGCCCATCGCCGAGGACCTCGGTGACGGCAGGATCGTGCGTGCACAGCACGTCGAGACGAGCGCCTACGCCCGCAACCTGGCGGCGGACGCCGTCGACGCGCAGGGCAACGTGGTGCTCAACGCCGGCGACGACCTCGGCGACCCTGCCATCGAGGCACTGGTCTCGAGCGGCATCACCAAGGTCAAGGTACGCAGCGTGCTGACCTGCGAGTCGGCAACGGGTGTCTGTGCGACCTGCTACGGCCGCTCGATGGCGACCGGCAAGCTGGTCGACGTCGGTGAGGCCGTCGGTATCGTCGCCGCCCAGTCGATCGGTGAGCCCGGTACGCAGCTGACGATGCGTACCTTCCACCAGGGTGGTGTCGCCGGTGACGACATCACGACCGGTCTGCCCCGTGTGACCGAGCTGTTCGAGGCTCGCGTGCCGAAGGGCAAGGCGCCGATCGCCGACGTCGATGGCCGTGTGCGCATCGAGGAGAGCGAGCGGTTCTGGAAGATCACGCTGATCCCGGACGACGGCAGCGAGGAGATCGTCTTCGACAAGCTGTCGAAGCGGCAGCGGCTCGCGGTCGGCCCGAACGGTCCGCTGGCGGACGGCGACCACGTCAACGTCGGTCAGCTGCTGCTCGAGGGCACGCCGGACCCGCACGAGGTGCTGCGTGTGATGGGGCCGCGCGAGGCGCAGATGCACCTGGTGGACGAGGTCCAGAAGGTGTACCGGGCGCAGGGTGTGTCGATCCACGACAAGCACATCGAGGTCATCGTGCGGCAGATGCTGCGCCGCGTGACGATCATCGACTCCGGTGCGACCGAGTTCCTGCCAGGTGAGCTGCCCGAGCGCACCCGCTTCGAGCAGGTCAACCGGCAGTCGGTGGCGGAGGGCGGCGAGCCGGCCTCCGGCCGTCCGGTGCTGATGGGTATCACGAAGGCGTCGCTGACCACCGACTCGTGGCTGTCGGCGGCGTCGTTCCAGGAGACCACGCGGGTGCTGACGGATGCGGCGATCAACGGCCGTAGCGACAAGCTCGTCGGTCTGAAGGAGAACGTGATCATCGGTAAGCTGATTCCGGCTGGTACGGGTATCAACCGGTACCGCAACATCCAGGTGCAGCCGACGGAGGAGGCGCGGGTGGCGGCGTACGCGATCCCGTCCTACGACGATGGCTACTACACGCCGGATGTCTTCGGTACTGGAACGGGTGCCGCTGTGCCGCTTGACGACTACGACTTCGGCCGCGACTTCCGGTAAGTAGCGTTCGAGGAGCCGTATCGGCCCCCGGGGTGCCTCCCGCGCCCCGGGGGCCGAATCGTTTCGGGCGACAATCCGCCTACGGACGCGTGGATGTTGCGCGCCACGGGCAGACCGTCGCTGTCGTGATGTCTCCCGAGTGTTTGGAGTCGCTCGAAGAGACCATTGCCGTCGCTGCCGATCCGGAGCTTGTGGCGGCGATCGCCGAAGGTGAGGCTGAGCTTGATGCCGGCTTGGGCATCAAGGTCGCCGAGATCGAGGCCGAGTTTCTTCGCGACTCATGACCTATCAAGTCACCTACGCCCCGTCAGGTCGATGACCGCCGCCGTGACGGATTCGATCACTCGCCGTGCCACGCGGGAATACACTGGGCCGCGCGCTGGTTGATGTGTTGGCAGGTCTATGACCTGCTGTTTTTGGTGATCCGGTTTCCAATCACGCAGACACTACCTGCGGTAATAGTCGTTGGTCAGGGTTTTGCGGAATTGTCCCCGGATCGGAAAAGCAGCCTGTTCGGACGGCTTGCTGCGTTAGAGTGGAAGGCGTAAGCACCCGCTCCGGGTTGCGGCTCCGGTCATAACCGACCCCCGATGTGGTCGCATCGAACTCGGGCGGGTATCTTTGACGACCGTGCCCGGCATGCTGTCGGGCTGCTCCGCGTGCCTTGTGGTCACGAGCTGGACACGGTGTTGTCCGGAACGCGGCCAAGGGCTCGGCGGAGGTCCACGGCAATCCCGATGGGAAGTTAGCGGATCGAAAGATCCTGACGCGGGCCGACACGCCCGACCGCGGGGACCGGGGAGCTGACAAACGTAGAGCTGTAGAGCTAGAGAACGCGACAGAAAGCTGGTCCATTGCCCACGATCCAGCAGCTGGTCCGCAAGGGCCGCCAGGACAAGGCTGCCAAGCAGAAGACCGCGGCGCTCAAGGGGAGCCCGCAGCGGCGCGGCGTGTGCACTCGCGTGTACACCACCACGCCCAAGAAGCCGAACTCGGCGCTGCGCAAGGTCGCGCGTGTGAAGCTGACCAGCGGCATCGAGGTCACGGCCTACATTCCCGGTGAGGGTCACAACCTCCAGGAGCACTCGATGGTGCTGGTTCGTGGTGGTCGTGTGAAGGACCTGCCGGGCGTTCGCTACAAGATCATCCGCGGCACGCTCGACACCCAGGGCGTGAAGAACCGCAAGCAGGCGCGCAGTCGGTACGGCGCGAAGAAGGAGAAGAGCTAATGCCCCGCAAGGGACCGGCCCCGAAGCGGCCGCTGATCGCTGACCCCGTCTACGCATCGCCCCTCGTCACCCAGCTGGTGAACAAGGTGCTGCAGGACGGCAAGCGCTCCCTGGCGGAGCGCATCGTCTACGGCGCACTGGAAGGCGCTCGCGATAAGACCGGCACCGACCCGGTCGTCACGCTGAAGCGCGCACTCGACAACGTGAAGCCCACCCTCGAGGTGAAGAGCCGCCGCGTCGGTGGTGCCACCTACCAGGTGCCGATCGAGGTCAAGCCCGGCCGCTCGACCACCCTTGCGCTCCGCTGGATCGTCACCTTCGCCCGGCAGCGCCGCGAGAAGACCATGATCGAGCGTTTGCAGAACGAGCTGCTCGACGCGAGCAACGGCCTCGGGGCCAGCGTGAAGCGCCGCGAGGACACGCACAAGATGGCCGAGTCCAACAAGGCATTCGCCCACTACCGCTGGTGATTGCTGCCCGGCAGCCGACCCAAGCCAATGCCGGGCCCCACGTTTGAGACAGGGGAACACTGAAGTGGCACGCGACGTGCTGACAGACCTCAACAAGGTCCGCAACATCGGCATCATGGCCCACATCGACGCCGGTAAGACCACCACCACCGAGCGAATCCTGTTCTACACCGGGATCAACTACAAGATCGGCGAGGTGCACGACGGCGCCGCGACGATGGACTGGATGGAGGAGGAGCAGAAGCGAGGTATCACCATCACCTCGGCTGCCACCACCACCTTCTGGGCCGACCACCAGATCAACATCATCGACACCCCGGGTCACGTCGACTTCACCGTCGAGGTGGAGCGCAACCTCCGGGTGCTCGACGGTGCGGTCGCGGTGTTCGACGGCAAGGAGGGCGTTGAGCCCCAGTCCGAGCAGGTCTGGCGCCAGGCCGACAAGTACGAGGTCCCCCGCATCTGTTTCGTCAACAAGATGGACAAGCTGGGTGCGGACTTCTACTTCACGGTGAAGACCATCGAGGACCGTCTCGGTGCCCGCCCGCTCGTCATCCAGCTGCCGATTGGTGCCGAGAACGAGTTCGAGGGCGTCATCGACCTGGTCCGCATGAAGGCGCTGACCTGGCGCGGCGAGGTCAAGAAGGGCGAGGACTACGAGGTCGAGGAGATCCCGGCCGCGCTCGCCGAGAAGGCCGCCGAGTACCGCGACAAGCTCGTCGAGGCTGTCGCGGAGACCGACGACGCGCTGATGGAGAAGTACTTCGGTGGCGAGGAGCTCACCGAGGCCGAGATCAAGGCCGGTATCCGCAAGCTCACCATCGCGCGTGAGGCGTACCCGGTGCTGACCGGCTCGGCGTTCAAGAACAAGGGCGTGCAGCCCATGCTCGACGCCGTGATCGACTACCTGCCGTCGCCGCTGGACCTGCCACCCGTCGAGGGCACGCTGACCGACGGCGAGACCGCGGCCGTCCGCAAGCCCTCGGTCGACGAGCCCTTCGCCGCACTGGCGTTCAAGATCGCTGCGCACCCGTTCTTCGGCAAGCTGACCTACATCCGGGTGTACTCGGGCAAGGTCGCCGCCGGCTCCCAGGTCGTCAACGCGACCAAGGAGCGCAAGGAACGGATCGGCAAGATCTTCCAGATGCACTCCAACAAGGAGAACCCGGTCGATGAGGCCCAGGTCGGCCACATCTACGCGGTCATCGGCCTGAAGGACACCACCACCGGTGACACCCTTGCCGACCCGCAGAACCCGGTCGTGCTCGAGTCGATGACCTTCCCTGAGCCCGTCATCAAGGTGGCCATCGAACCGAAGACCAAGGCCGACCAGGAGAAGCTCTCGATCGCGATCCAGAAGCTCGCCGAGGAGGACCCGACCTTCCGGGTCAGCCAGGACGACGAGACCGGGCAGACGATCATCGAGGGTATGGGCGAGCTGCACCTCGAGGTGCTGGTGAACCGGATGAAGTCCGACTACAAGGTCGAGGCGAACATCGGTAAGCCCCAGGTCGCCTACCGGGAGACCATCCGCAAGACGGTCGACAAGCTCGACTACGTGCACAAGAAGCAGACCGGTGGCTCCGGTCAGTTCGCCAAGGTGATCATCAAGCTGGAGCCGCTCGCGACGACGGACGGTGCGTTCTACGAGTTCGACAACAAGGTCACCGGTGGCCGCATCCCCCGGGAGTACATCCCCTCGGTGGACGCGGGCGCCCAGGACGCCATGCAGTACGGCGTGCTGGCCGGCTACCCGCTCGTCGGGTTGAAGCTGACCTTGTTGGACGGTGCCTACCACGAGGTCGACTCTTCGGAAATGGCCTTCAAGATCGCCGGTTCCATGGCGCTCAAGGAAGCCGCGAAGAAGGCCAGCCCGGCACTGCTGGAGCCGATGATGGCTGTCGAGGTGACCACACCCGAGGACTACATGGGTGATGTCATCGGTGACCTGAACTCCCGCCGTGGCCAGATTCAGGCCATGGAGGAGCGGTCTGGCACGCGTGTCGTGAAGGCGCTCGTGCCGCTGTCGGAGATGTTCGGTTATGTGGGCGACCTGCGGTCCCGTACCCAGGGTCGTGCGAACTACTCCATGCAGTTCGATTCCTACGCGGAGGTTCCGGCGAACGTCGCGAAGGAGATCATCGCGAAGGCGACGGGAGAGTGAGCATCGCAGCGAGCGCAAGCGAGCGAGCAGCGGTGCGAACCCGGAGCCTTCCGAACAGCGCAGTGGCGACGGGGGAGTAACTCTCCACCAGCGCCCAAAGCGGGCGCAAAAGGGCCTCCCCCTGAGGTCCGCACAACCGACCAGATCGAGTCGCAGGCCGGCAGCCACGCCGGTCGCGAGCAAGAAAGTCCAGGAGGACATTCCAGTGGCGAAGGCGAAGTTCGAGCGGAGCAAGCCGCACGTCAACATCGGAACCATCGGTCACGTCGACCACGGCAAGACCACTCTGACCGCGGCGATCACCAAGGTTCTCCACGACAAGTACCCGGAGCTCAACCAGTCGCGTGCGTTCGACCAGATCGACAACGCGCCTGAGGAGAAGCAGCGCGGTATCACGATCAACATCTCGCACGTCGAGTACCAGACCGACAAGCGCCACTACGCGCACGTCGACGCTCCGGGTCACGCCGACTACATCAAGAACATGATCACCGGCGCGGCCCAGATGGACGGCGCGATTCTCGTGGTCGCGGCGACCGACGGCCCGATGCCGCAGACGCGTGAGCACGTGCTGCTCGCCCGTCAGGTCGGCGTGCCCTACATCGTGGTGGCGCTGAACAAGGCCGACATGGTCGACGACGAGGAGATCCTCGAGCTCGTCGAGCTGGAGGTTCGTGAGCTGCTGAACGCTCAGGAGTTCCCCGGCGACGACGCTCCGGTTGTCAAGGTTTCCGGTCTCAAGGCCCTCGAGGGCGACGAGAAGTGGGCGCAGAGCGTGCTCGAGCTGATGGACGCCGTCGACGACAACGTTCCGGAGCCGGTTCGTGAGATCGAGAAGCCGTTCCTGATGCCGATCGAGGACGTCTTCACGATCACCGGTCGCGGCACGGTCGTCACCGGCCGTATCGAGCGCGGCGAGATCAAGCTGAACGAAGAGGTCGAGATCGTCGGCATCCGTCCGGAGTCGCGCAAGACCACCGTGACGAGCATCGAGATGTTCAACAAGATGCTCGACTATGGCCAGGCCGGCGACAACGCCGCCCTGCTGCTGCGTGGTATCAAGCGCGAGGACGTCGAGCGCGGCCAGGTCGTCGTGAAGCCCGGCACCACCACCCCGCACACCGAGTTCGAGGGCTCGGTCTACATCCTGTCCAAGGACGAGGGTGGCCGTCACACGCCGTTCTTCAACAACTACCGTCCGCAGTTCTACTTCCGCACCACCGACGTGACCGGCGTCGTGACCCTCCCCGAGGGCACGGAGATGGTCATGCCGGGCGACAACACCAACATCTCGGTGAAGCTGATCCAGCCGATCGCGATGGATGAGGGTCTGCGGTTCGCCATCCGCGAGGGTGGTCGCACCGTCGGCGCCGGCCAGGTCACCAAGATCATCAACTGATTTCGGGCCCGCACCCGGGGAAAGTACCCCCGGGTGCGGGTGCCTGATGTCGATATGGCATCCTGTTAAGGTTGCTCGACGCGGGGCGGCCGATTCTCGAGGCGAAAACCGAAAAGAATCGGCCGCCCCGGCGCGAGTAGTCCTGGGCTTGCGGTTTTCGTGAGTCAGGAGACGTCGATTTCGTCGGCGCTCCGTGGGGAAAGACGTAGCGGCACGACAATGATCCCTAGGGATCAGTCTGCGTAGTGGGGGCGACACGCCCGACCGCGTGGACCGGGGACACGGCCGTTGACGTGCGGAAATAGCGGCACGAGACGATACCTCGGCCGCTCGCGCATCTCGCAGCAGCGAGGTGTACCGGCGATCGAAGGTGGGCGCCACGCCTGCCTTCGACACCGGTGGCGAGCTGGCCGGGGCCGAGGACGAAGGAACCATGGCGGGACAGAAGATCCGCATCAGGCTCAAGGCCTACGACCACGAGGCGATCGATGCCAGCGCGCGCAAGATCGTTGAGACGGTGACGCGTACCGGCGCCTCGGTTGTTGGCCCGGTGCCGCTGCCCACCGAGAAGAACGTTTACTGCGTCATCCGCTCGCCGCACAAGTACAAGGACTCGCGCGAGCACTTCGAGATGCGCACGCACAAGCGGCTGATCGACATCCTCGACCCGACGCCGAAGACGGTCGACGCGCTCATGCGCATCGACCTGCCGGCCAGCGTCGACGTCAACATCCAGTAAGCGTTGGGCGAGCGGCGGAGATAAGAGACTCATGTCTGACAGGCAAGTGAAGGGCATTCTGGGCACCAAGCTCGGCATGACGCAGGTCTTCGACGAGAACAACCGGATCATTCCGGTGACCGTCGTGCAGGCCGGGCCGAACGTGGTGACCCAGGTGCGCAACCAAGAAAAGGACGGCTACTCGGCCGTCCAGCTGGCGTTCGGCGCGGTGGACCCCCGCCGTGTGAACAAGCCGAAGACCGGGCACTTCGAGAAGGCCGGCGTCACGCCTCGGCGTTTCCTCGCCGAGCTGCGCACCACCGACGCCGACTCCTACGAGGTCGGCCAGGAGATCACGGCCGAGGTCTTCGAGACCGGCGCCGTGGTCGACGTGACCGGCACCAGCAAGGGCAAGGGCTACGCCGGTGTCATGAAGCGGCACGGCTTCAAGGGCCAGGGCGCCAGCCACGGTAACCAGGCCAAGCACCGCGCCCCCGGTTCGATCGGTGGCTGCGCCACCCCGGGTCGTGTGTTCAAGGGTCTGCGCATGGCCGGCCGGATGGGTCACGCCCGGGTCACCACGCAGGGCTTGACGGTGCACTCGGTGCGCGCCGAGGACGGTCTGCTCCTGATCAAGGGCGCGGTCCCCGGCCCCAAGGGCAGCCTGATCTTCGTCCGCAGCGCCGCGAAAGGTGGTGTGACGGAATGACCGCGACTGTCGAGCTCAAGACGCCGGCAGGCGAGGCCAGCGGCACGGTGGAGCTGCCGGCCGAGATCTTCGACGTGCAGGCGAACATCCCGCTGATGCACCAGGTCGTGGTGGGCCAGCTGGCCGCCGCCCGCCAGGGCACGCACGACACGAAGACCCGCGGCGAGGTTCGCGGTGGTGGCGTCAAGCCGTACCGGCAGAAGGGCACCGGCCGCGCTCGCCAGGGTTCGATCCGCGCGCCGCAGTTCACCGGTGGTGGCGTCGTGCACGGTCCCACGCCGCGTGACTACTCGCAGCGCACCCCGAAGAAGATGAAGGTCGCCGCACTGCGTGGCGCCCTGTCCGACCGGGCGCGCAACAACCAGCTGCACGTGATCACGGAGCTGGTGACCAGCGAGGCGCCGTCCACGAAGGACGCCAAGAAGGCGCTCGCCGCTGTGACGCAGGCCAAGCGCGTGCTGGTCGTGCTGCACCGTGAGGACGAGCGCAGCTGGCTGTCGGCGCGGAACCTCTCCTACGTCCACCTGATCACGCCGGACCAGCTGAACACCTACGACGTGCTGGTCAACGACGACGTGGTCTTCACCAAGGCCGCGTTCGACGCGTTCCTCAGCGGCCCTGCCAAGGGCAAGGGCGCCAAGGCCTCGGCGACCTCCAGCGAGCTGGAAGGGAGTGACCAGTGAGCAGCGTGGCGATCCCCGACCCGCGTGACATCCTCCTCGCGCCGGTGATCTCCGAGAAGTCCTACGGGCTGCTCGAGGACCACAAGTACACGTTCCTGGTTCGCCCGGACGCCAACAAGACCCAGATCAAGATCGCGGTCGAGAAGGTGTTCGGCGTGAAGGTCATCAGCGTGAACACGCTCAACCGGCCCGGTAAGCGCAAGCGGACCCGGTACGGCTTCGGCAAGCGCAAGGACACCAAGCGCGCCATCGTGACGCTGTCGGCCGAGAGCAAGCCGATCGAGATCTTCGGCGGACCAGCCGCGTAAGGGACTGAGAAGACATGGGCATCCGCAAGTACAAGCCGACAACGCCGGGCCGGCGTGGCTCCTCGGTCTCCGACTTCGCCGAGATCACCCGGTCGACGCCGGAGAAGTCGCTCCTCGCGCCGCTTTCCAAGAGCGGTGGCCGCAACTCGTCGGGCAAGATCACCACCCGGCACAAGGGCGGTGGCCACAAGCGCGCGTACCGGATCATCGACTTCCGGCGCAACGACAAGGACGGCGTGCCGGCCAAGGTCGCGCACATCGAGTACGACCCGAACCGCTCGGCGCGCATCGCGCTGCTGCACTACGCCGACGGCGAGAAGCGCTACATCATCGCGCCGGACAAGCTCAAGCAGGGTGACCGGGTGGAGAGCGGCCCGCGGGCCGACATCAAGCCGGGCAACAACCTGCCGCTGCGCAACATCCCGGTGGGTACCGTGATCCACGCGATCGAGCTCCGCCCCGGTGGCGGCGCGAAGATCGCGCGATCGGCGGGTGCCCGCGTGCAGCTCGTCGCCAAGGACGGGCCGTACGCCCAGCTGCGGATGCCCTCGGGCGAGATCCGCAACGTGGACGTGCGCAACCGGGCCACCGTGGGCGAGGTCGGCAACGCCGAGCACCAGAACATCAACTGGGGTAAGGCCGGCCGTAACCGCTGGCGGGGCAAGCGCCCCACCGTCCGTGGTGTCGTGATGAACCCGGTCGACCACCCGCACGGTGGTGGTGAGGGTAAGACCTCCGGTGGTCGTCACCCGGTGAACCCGAACGGCAAGCCGGAGGGCCGCACCCGCCGCCGCAAGCCGAGCGACAAGCTGATCGTCCGCCGCCGGCGTACCGGCAAGAAGCGCTGAGCAGGGAGGGATTAACCAATGCCGCGTAGCCTGAAAAAAGGCCCGTTCGTGGACGACCACCTGCTCAAGAAGGTGGACGCGCTCAACGAGTCGGGCAAGAAGACCGTGATCAAGACCTGGTCCCGCAGGTCCACGATCATTCCGGACATGCTCGGTCACACCATCGCGGTCCACGACGGCCGCAAGCACGTCCCGGTGTTCGTCACCGAGGCCATGGTGGGGCACAAGCTGGGCGAGTTCGCCCCGACGCGGACCTTCAAGGGTCACGTCAAGGATGACCGCAAGTCGCGTCGCCGCTGAGCGCGCACCGAGAAGAGGAAGTAACGATGAACGCGCGTAACGACGTGGAAGCCGAGGCTCTGCCGATGGCTTTCGCTCGCGCTCGCTTCGTCCGGGACTCGCCGACCAAGGTGCGCCGGGTGATCGAGCTGATCAAGGGCCGTAACGCCAACGAGGCCCTGGCCGTGCTCCGGTTCGCCCCGCAGGCGGCCAGCGAGCCGGTGGCGAAGGTGCTCGCCAGCGCCATGGCCAACGCCGAGAACAACCTCGACCTCGACCCCGACACGCTGTGGGTCAAGAACGCCTACGCCGATGAGGGCCCGACGCTCAAGCGCATCCGGCCGCGTGCCCAGGGCCGCGCCTACCGGATCCGCAAGCGGACCAGCCACATCACGGTCGAGGTCGAGTCGCGGCCGGAAGCCAAGACCAAGAGCAAGAAGAAGGCAGGTGGCCGGTAGTGGGCCAGAAGATCAACCCGCACGGCTTCCGGCTCGGGATCACCACGGACTGGAAGTCGCGCTGGTACGCCGACAAGCAGTACTCGGAGTACGTCGCCGAGGACGTGAAGATCCGCAAGCTCCTGTCCACCGGCATGGAGCGGGCCGGCATCTCGAAGGTCGAGATCGAGCGCACCCGTGACCGTGTCCGCGTCGACATCCACACCGCCCGGCCGGGCATCGTCATCGGCCGTCGCGGCGCGGAGGCCGACCGGATCCGTGGCGCGCTGGAGAAGCTGACCGGCAAGCAGGTGCAGCTGAACATCCTCGAGGTCAAGAACTCCGAGGCCGACGCCCAGCTCGTTGCGCAGGGTGTCGCGGAGCAGCTGTCCAACCGTGTCGCCTTCCGGCGCGCGATGCGCAAGGCGATCCAGACGTCCATGCGCTCGCCGCAGGTCAAGGGCATTCGCGTGCAGTGCAGCGGCCGTCTCGGCGGTGCCGAGATGTCCCGCTCCGAGCACTACCGCGACGGCCGGGTCCCGCTGCACACGCTGCGCGCCGACATCGACTACGGCTTCTTCGAGGCCCGCACGACGTTCGGCCGTATCGGCGTGAAGGTGTGGATCTACAAGGGCGACATCGTCGGTGGCCTCAAGGGCAAGGCGGAGCGTGACGCTGCCGCGGCGGCCGAGCGCGCGCCGCGGCGCGAGCGTCCGTCCCGCCGTCGCTCCGGCGCGTCGGGCACCACGCCGACGTCGACCGAGGCCGGCCGCGCTGCCGCCCAGGAGAAGGGCGCCGCCGCTGCGGCCAAGGCTGACGCCGACGTCGCGGCCAGCCCGGCTCCGGCCCCTGAGGTGGCCTCGGACGCAGCAGAGAAGACGGAGGGCTGAGGCGTGCTCATCCCACGCAAGGTCAAGCACCGCAAGCAGCACTCGCCGAAGCGGGGCGGCGCCGCCAAGGGCGGCACGAAGGTCAACTTCGGTGAGTACGGCATCCAGGCGCTCGAGCACAGCTACGTGACGAACCGGCAGATCGAGTCCGCTCGTATCGCCATGACCCGGCACATCAAGCGTGGCGGCAAGATCTGGATCAACATCTTCCCGGACCGTCCGCTCACCAAGAAGCCCGCGGAAACCCGAATGGGTTCCGGTAAGGGTTCGCCGGAGTGGTGGGTCGCCAACGTCAAGCCCGGCCGGGTGATGTTCGAGATGAGCTTCCCGAACGAGACGGTGGCTCGCGAGGCGCTGCGCCGCGCGATCCACAAGCTGCCGATGAAGTGCAGGATCGTGACCCGCGAAGGTGGTGAGTTCTGATGGCGAAGGCTGCTGGAGTGGCGGCGGCAGAGATCCGTGAGCTCACTGCGGAAGAGCTCGTGCTGCGCCTGAAGGAAGCCAAGGAGGAGCTGTTCAACCTCCGCTTCCAGATGGCAACCGGCCAGCTCGACAACAACCGCAGGCTGCGCACGGTCCGCGCCGACATCGCGCGTATCTACACGGTGATGCGCGAGCGCGAGCTCGGACTCTCCGTCGCGCCCGATGACACCGATGAGAGCGAAGGTGCCGCATGACCGAGCCGGTGCAGAAGAAGGATTCCGGCCGTAACTACCGGAAGGTCCGCGAAGGCCTCGTCGTGTCCGACAAGATGGACAAGACGATCGTCGTCGAACTCGAGGACCGCAAGAAGCACCCGCTTTACGGCAAGGTGTTGCGCTCCACCAAGAAGGTGAAGGCGCATGACGAGCAGAACACGGCCGGCGTGGGTGACCGCGTCCTGCTGATGGAGACCCGGCCGCTGTCGGCCACCAAGCGGTGGCGGCTGGTCGAGATCCGCGAGAAGGCCAAGTAATCAGGGGGCAGCCAGCCCCATTCGTTCCGCCAGGCTCGGGAGTGGCTTTCAACGATGGAACCCATCGTTGAAAGCCTCACCGAGAACCGGCGCGACATACAGGAGTTGACGTGATCCAGCAGGAGTCGCGACTGCGAGTCGCCGACAACACGGGTGCCAAGGAGATCCTGACCATCCGCGTGCTCGGTGGCTCGGGGCGGCGCTACGCGGGCATCGGCGACATCATCGTCGCCACCGTCAAGGACGCCATCCCGGGCGCCAACGTGAAGCGTGGTGACGTGGTCAAGGCCGTCATCGTCCGCACGGTGAAGGAGAAGCGTCGCCCTGACGGCTCCTACATCCGTTTCGACGAGAACGCCGCCGTGCTCATCAAGAACGACAACGAGCCGCGAGGCACCCGCATCTTCGGGCCGGTCGGCCGCGAGCTGCGCGACCGCAAGTTCATGAAGATCATCTCGCTGGCGCCGGAGGTGCTCTAGATGAAGGTGAAGAAGGGCGACACCGTCCTCGTCATCGCCGGTAAGGACAAGGGCGCGAAGGGCAAGGTCATCCAGGCCTACCCCGAGCGGCAGCGAGTCCTCGTCGAGGGCGTGAACCGGATCAAGAAGCACACCCGGATCACCCAGACGCAGCGCGGGGCCCAGTCCGGCGGCATCATCACCCAGGAGGCCCCGATCCACGTGTCGAACGTGATGGTCGTGGACTCCGACGGCAAGCCGACCCGGGTGGGCTACCGCATTGGCGAGGACGGCAAGAAGGTTCGTATCTCGCGTAGGACGGGCAAGGACATCTGATGACCACCGCAGAGAAGACGTACCCGACGCCGCGGTTGAAGACCCGGTACCGCGAGGAGATCGCCGGCCAGCTGCGCGAGGAGTTCAGCTACGGCAACCCGCACCAGATTCCCGGTGTGGTGAAGGTCGTCGTGAACATGGGCGTCGGCGACGCAGCCCGCGACAGCAAGCTCATCGAAGGCGCCGTGCGCGACCTGACCCTCATCACCGGCCAGAAGCCGGAGATCCGCAAGGCTCGCAAGTCCATCGCGCAGTTCAAGCTGCGTGAGGGCCAGCCCATCGGCGCGCGGGTCACGCTGCGCGGTGATCGCATGTGGGAGTTCCTCGACCGGCTGCTGACCATCGCACTGCCGCGTATCCGCGACTTCCGCGGGCTGTCCGGCAAGCAGTTCGACGGCAACGGCAACTACACGTTCGGCCTGTCCGAGCAGTCGATGTTCCACGAGATCAACCCTGACTCCATCGACCGCCCGCGCGGTATGGACGTCACGGTCGTCACGACCGCCACCACCGACGACGAGGGCCGCGCGCTGCTTCGCAAGCTCGGCTTCCCGTTCAAGGAGAACTGAGCAGATGGCCAAGAAAGCTCTGATCGCCAAGGCCGCCCGCAAGCCGAAGTTCAAGGTGCGCGCCTACACCCGTTGCCAGCGCTGCGGCCGACCGCACTCGGTCTACCGCAAGTTCGGCCTGTGCCGTATCTGCCTGCGGGAGATGGCGCACGCGGGCCAGCTCCCCGGCGTCAGCAAGTCCAGCTGGTGAAGGCTTCCCACCGTTCCCTGCTGCGGCCAACACTGCAGCGGGGGTCCATCCCACTTCGCCACAGGCCCCGCCAGGGGAACCAGGGCGAGAAAGGTTGACAGGTCACCATGACGATGACCGACCCGATCGCAGACTTCTTGACCCGTCTGCGTAACGCGAACTCGGCGTACCACGACGAGGTCGTGCTTCCGCACTCGAAGATCAAGGTGAACATCGCCGACATCCTCAAGCGCGAGGGCTACATTGCCGACTTCCGCACCGAGCCCGGTGAGAAGCACAAGAACCTGATCGTCGAGCTGAAGTACGGCCCGAACCGCGAGCGCAGCATCGCCGGACTCCGGCGGGTGTCCAAGCCCGGTCTGCGGGTGTACGCGAAATCGACCACTCTGCCCAGCGTTCTGGGTGGCCTCGGCGTCGCGATCATCTCGACGTCGTCCGGGCTGCAGACGGACAGGCAGTGTAAGCGCAACGGCGTGGGCGGCGAAGTCCTCGCCTACGTCTGGTAAGGAAGGGGGACTGGTATGTCACGCATCGGAAAGCTGCCGATCACCGTCCCTTCCGGGGTCGAGGTGACCATCGACGGCCAGCAGGTCACGGTGAAGGGGCCCAAGGGCACCCTCGAGCACACCGTTCCTGAGCCGATCACGGTCGAGCGCGGGGAAGACGGCACGCTTGCGGTGAAGCGGCCGAACGACGAGCGGGAGAGCCGCGCGCTGCACGGCCTGACCCGCACCTTGGTGCACAACCTCGTTGTGGGTGTCACCGAGGGGTACGAGAAGAAGATGGAGATCCACGGGGTCGGTTACCGCGTGCAGGCCAAGGGCTCGGACCTCGAGTTCGCCCTCGGCTACAGCCACCCGGTGCTGATCAAGGCCCCGGAGGGCATCTCCTTCAAGGTGGAGAACCCCACCAGGTTCTCGGTGTCCGGCATCGACAAGCAGAAGGTCGGCCAGATCGCGGCGGTCATCCGCAGGCTCCGGCGTCCGGACCCCTATAAGGGCAAGGGCCTGCGCTACGAAGGCGAGCGCATCCGTCGCAAGGTCGGAAAGACGGGTAAGTGATCATGAGCGAAACCGTGACCAAGCGCAAGCCGGTCGGCAAGGACATCTCGACCCGCCGTCGCGCTGGCAAGATTCGTCGCCACGCCCGGCTGCGCAAGAAGATCAGCGGCACGCCCGAGCGTCCGCGGATGGCTGTGAAGCGGTCCTCCCGGCACATCGCCGTTCAGCTGATCGACGACCTCGCGGGTCACACCGTGGCGTCGGCGACCAGCCTGGAAGCCGACGTGCGTGCCGTCGAGGGCGACAAGAAGGCCAAGGCTGCCAAGGTGGGCGAGCTGCTCGCGGCCCGTGCCAAGCAGGCGGGCATCTCCAGTGTGGTGTTCGACCGCGGCGGCAACCGCTACCACGGCCGCATCGCCGCGCTGGCCGACGCCGCTCGCGAGGCGGGGTTGGAGTTTTAGGACAGTGAACATTCTCGAGAACGGAAGGAACGCCTGATGCCGGGACGTACGCGGCAATCCGGCGGCCAGGGCGGACCGGGCGGCGACCGCGAGCGCGGTGGCGGCCGGGACCGCAGGGACCGTCGTGACGGTGGCCGTGGCGGGGCGGCCCAGGACAAGACCCCGCACCTCGAGCGCGTCGTAGCTATCAACCGCGTGGCCAAGGTCGTCAAGGGTGGTCGTCGCTTCAGCTTCACCGCTCTGGTCGTTGTCGGCGACGGCGACGGTCAGGTGGGCGTCGGCTACGGCAAGGCCAAGGAGGTGCCCGCGGCCATCGCCAAGGGTGTCGAGGAAGCGAAGAAGAACTTCTTCCGCGTGCCTCGCATCGCCGGCACCATTCCGCACCCGGTGCAGGGTGAGGAGGCCGCAGGTGTGGTGCTGCTTCGCCCGGCCAGTGCCGGTACCGGTGTCATCGCCGGTGGCCCGGTGCGTGCGGTGCTGGAGTGCGCGGGTGTGCACGACGTGCTGTCGAAGTCGCTCGGTAGCGACAACGCGATCAACATCGTGCACGCGACCGTGCGGGCTCTGAAGGACCTCCAGCGTCCGGAAGAGGTCGCGGCTCGGCGTGGCCTGCCTCTCGAGGACGTGGCACCGGCCAGGATGCTGCGCCAGCGCGCAGGCCAGGGGGTCTGACATGGCTCAGCTGAAGGTCACCCAGGTCAAGAGCGCGATCGGTACCAAGCAGAACCACCGTGCCTCGCTGCGCACCCTCGGACTGCGCAAGATCCGGCAGTCCGTGGTGCGGGATGACACGCCCGAGGTTCGTGGGCTGATCCGCGCGGTGCGGCACCTGGTGGACGTCGAGGAGGTCAAAGCATGACCATCAAGATCCACCATCTGCGTCCTGCCCCCGGTGCGAAGCGGGAGAAGATCCGCGTCGGTCGTGGTGAGGGTTCCAAGGGCAAGACCGCCGGTCGCGGTACGAAGGGCACCAAGGCCCGTAAGAACGTGCCGGCCGGGTTCGAGGGTGGGCAGATGCCCATCCACATGCGGCTGCCGAAGCTGCGTGGCTTCAAGAACCGCTTCCGCACCGAGTACCAGCCGGTGAACGTGGGCGACATCGCCCGTGTCTTCGCCGACGGTGGCGCGGTCGGCAAGGAGGAGCTCGTCGCCGGTGGCTTGGTCCGCAAGGGCAAGCTCGTGAAGGTGCTCGGCAACGGCGACGTCGAGGGCGTCAAGCTGGACGTCACCGCCGATGCCTTCTCGGCCAGCGCGAAGGAGAAGCTCGAAGCCGCCGGTGGCTCCGCCACCACGCTCTGAGCACCCTGCGTTACAACGTCAACGGCCCGCTCGGTCCACCAGGACCGGGCGGGCCGTCGGCATTTCATTTGTCCCCCAAGGCCACCTTGGTTGCGTTCAAAGCGCCCACCCGTCTCCCACCGCCACCCAAACGGAGACGCTGCGCGTCGCTGTGTTGACCAAGGTGGCCTTGGGTGCTTTTCGGCAGCTGGGGTGCGCTCGGGAAGTCTGCCGGCGGGTCACGACCGGGGCGAGGACCGCGTAACGTCGCACTACCTGCGAGGCCGTAGTGCGGGGCTGTTAGAGTCGACCCCACGCTGCGGGACACGTGTGTCCTGGAGTGCTTCTGGCTTGCCCGCCAGTGACAAGTCTGTCCTGCCGGCCCCTGTGCCGGCCAAGCCGATCGTCGGTTGATCACCGACGACGCCGAGGAGGTCCCCCGCGTGCTCAGCGCCTTCCGCTCGGCTCTCGCGACGCCGGACCTGCGCAAGAAGATCCTGTTCACGCTGATGATCGTGGCCGTGTACCGGATCGGTGCGGTCATTCCAGCGCCCGGGGTGTCATACCCGAATGTTCAGGCATGTCAGGCGCAGATCGAGAACCAGAACATCTTCTCCCTGCTGAACCTGTTCAGCGGCGGGGCGCTCCTGCAGCTCTCCATCTTCGCGACGGGCATCATGCCCTACATCACGGCGAGCATCATCATCCAGCTGCTCACGGTCGTGATCCCGCGGTTCGAGGAGCTGAAGAAGGAAGGGCAGGCCGGACAGGGCAAGCTCACCCAGTACACGCGGTACCTGACGATCGCACTGGCGATCCTGCAGGCGACCGGTGTCATCGCCCTGGCCGACCGCGGACAGCTCTTCGGTGACTGCCAGCAGCCCGTCATCCCGGACAACAGCATCGCCACCATGGCCATCACGGTCCTCACGATGACCGCGGGTACGGCCGTCATGATGTGGCTCGGCGAGCTGATCACCGAGCGCGGCGTCGGCAACGGTATGTCGCTGCTGATCTTCCTGAACATCGCGGCGCAGATTCCCGCCGAGGGTGCGAACATCCTGACCAACCAGGGTGGCCTCATCTTCTTCTTCGTCTGCATCCTCGCGCTGGCGATCATCGCGAGCGTCATCTTCGTGGAGCAGGGCCAGCGGCGGATCCCGGTGCAGTACGCCAAGCGCATGATCGGCAGGCGGATGTACGGGGGCACCTCGACCTACCTGCCGATCAAGGTGAACCAGGCGGGTGTCATCCCGGTCATCTTCGCGTCGTCGCTGCTCTATCTGCCCGACCTGATCGGCAGGCTGGTGGGCGACCCGAACCAGGCGTCCGGATGGCAGCGCTTCCTGCAGACCTACCTGGTCGACCAGTCCAGCTGGGTGCACATCCTGGCGTACGTCGCGTTGATCATCTTCTTCACGTACTTCTACATCACCATCACGTTCAACGTCGACGAGCGTGCCGAGGAGATGAAGAAGTTCGGTGGGTTCATCCCGGGCATCCGGCCGGGCAGGCCCACTGCCGAGTATCTGAACTTCGTGCTGAGCAGGATCACACTGCCGGGCTCGATTTACCTCGGTATCGTTGCGATTCTGCCGAACTTCTTCCTCTCCATCACTGGTCAGGGACAGAACCAGAACTTCCCGTTCGGCGGTACGGCTGTGCTGATCATGGTCGGTGTCGGTCTCGACACCGTGAAGCAGATCGAAAGCCAGCTGATGCAGCGCAACTACGAAGGGTTCCTCCGATGACACGTGTGGTTCTCGTCGGTCCCCCCGGAGCAGGTAAGGGCACGCAGGCCGTCGCACTGTCCGAGCGGCTGGGAGTGCCGCACATCTCCACCGGGGAGCTGTTCCGAGCGCACGTGAGCGAGCAGACCCCGCTCGGCCAGGAGGCGAAGCGCTACCTGAACTCGGGTGACCTGGTGCCGGACTCGGTGACCAACGAGATGGTGCGCGAGCGCTTGGCCGAGGAGGACACCGAGGCCGGATTCCTGCTCGATGGCTTCCCCCGGAACACCAAGCAGGCCGACGTGCTCGGGCAGCTGCTTGCTGAGCAGGACAGCGGCCTCGATGCGGTGATCGAGCTGCAGGTTCCCGAGGACGTCCTCGTCGAGCGGCTGCTCGCCCGTGGCCGCGACGACGACACCGAAGAGGTGATTCGCCGGCGCCAGCAGGTCTACCGCTCGGAGACGGCGCCGCTGCTGGAGTACTACGCCGACATTCTGCTGGCCGTGAACGGTGTCGGCGACATCGACGAGATCTCCTCACGCGTACTCGACGCGCTGAAGACCAGGTCGTGAACCTGCGCGGACTGCGCGTTCCCCGCTGGTTGCGCCGTCGCGGGGCCATCGAGATCAAAACGCGCGAGGAACTCGAGGTGATGCGAGCCGCCGGGCTCGTCGTGGCCCGTACCCTCGAGCTTCTCACCGACGCTGCCAGGTCTGGTGTCAGTACCGCTGAGCTGGATGACCTCGCCGAGCAGACGATTCGTGACGCCGGCGCGGTTCCCTCGTTCAAGGGTTACCACGGGTTTCCCGCCTCGATCTGCGCGTCGGTGAACGACCAGATCGTGCACGGTATCCCGGCGCGTGAGTGTGTGCTCGCAGACGGCGACCTCCTGTCCGTGGACTGTGGCGCCATCCTCGACGGCTGGCACGGTGACGCCGCCGTCACCATCTCGATCGGCGAGGTCGCCGCTGCCGATCGGCAGCTCTCGGCCGCGACCGAGGCGGCGATGTGGGCAGGTGTCGCCGCTGTCGAGCCGGGCGCCCGGCTCACCGACATCTCGTTCGCCATCGAATCCGCCGCCGACCGAGCAGGTGAGGCGGACGGCATCGAGTACGGCATGGTCGTCGAGTACGGCGGCCACGGCATCGGCCGGGCAATGCACATGGACCCGTTCCTGCCCAATGTCGGAAAGCCGGGCAAGGGCCCGCAGTTGCGCACCGGCATGGCACTGGCGATCGAGCCGATGCTGAGCGGCGGATCCGGTGAGACCCGCGAGCTGGATGACGGCTGGACGGTCGTGACCGAGGACGGCTCCCGTGCCGCGCACTGGGAACACACCGTCGCCGTGACCGACGACGGCCCGTGGGTGCTGACCGCCCCGGAACAGGCCTCCCGCCCGCCGGAGCCGCGGGCGCGGTGAGCCCGCTCGACGCCGTGTTTCAGCGCCCGGCGCGTTACAGTGACGGTGTTATCGTTGGGGGAGTGCGGCGGAGAGTTGCCGCACGTCTAGCACGACCGGCCCCCGTTTGGGGACCTTGACACGGGGTGCGTAGACTAACTAGCTGGCGTGCCCATCACGTCGATTCCAGCGCGCTTTAATTTCTGGGGCATTGGAGTCGGGGTGGCGTGCGCGCCACAGACCGGATAAGCACCCACCGCTCAACCAATCACGAAACGCGGAGGACATGGCGAAGAAAGACGGGGCCATCGAGGTAGAAGGCCGCGTGATCGAGCCGCTTCCCAACGCGATGTTTCGCGTCGAGTTGGAGAACGGCCACAAGGTCCTTGCCCACATCAGCGGCAAGATGCGGCAGCACTACATCCGTATTTTGCCCGAGGACAGGGTCGTCGTAGAGCTGTCGCCCTACGACTTGTCCCGTGGTCGCATCGTCTACCGCTACAAGTAGTGATCACGGTGAGCACGGCCGGGGTCGACCGCCTCGGTCAGTGCGTGCGGAGTAACTCAGCACGAGCTGAAGGAAAGCAGGAGACGTGAAGGTCAAACCGAGCGTCAAGAAGATCTGCGACAAGTGCCAGATCGTCCGTCGGCACGGCCGGATCATGGTGATCTGCGACAACCTGCGGCACAAGCAGCGGCAGGGCTGATCACGAGCACTCGTCTCAGAGTGGCTTGACACTTCAATACCTCCCCGCACCTGCCGGACCGCCCGTTGTGGCGGGCCGGTTCACCCCCGGACTTCAGGCCGGGGCCGGGACACCACCCGCGTGAGCAGGTGGACGACGGCGAGTCGTCCCGGGATGGACGGGGAGCAGACCTGGAGACACGAGGACAGAAGGAGTACAAGCGCCAATGGCACGACTCGCTGGCGTCGACCTCCCCCGCGAAAAGCGGCTGGAGATCGCGCTGACCTACATCTACGGCATCGGTCGTACCCGCTCCCGGGAACTGCTCGCCGCTACTGAGCTGAACGCGGACACCCGCGTCAGGGACCTCAGCGACGACGACCTGGTGAAGCTGCGGGACTACATCGAAGAGAACTTCAAGGTCGAGGGTGACCTTCGCCGCGAGGTGAACGCCGACATCCGTCGCAAGATCGAGATCGGGTGTTACGAGGGTCTGCGATGGCGTCGTGGCCTGCCCGTCCGTGGGCAGCGCACGAAGACCAACGCCCGTACCCGCAAGGGCCCGAAGAAGACGGTTGCCGGCAAGAAGAAGGCGGGCAAGAAGTGAGCGTTCGCGGTAAGCGGGTCGTGCAGGTCGGTGCTACGCAGCGCCGCGGTACGTCCCCTGTCTCGCCGAAGGCTCTGTATGCCCGTCCGATGGCGCTGCGCCAGCTGTACACCGACGCCGGGACTGTGATCCGGCGCGGTCAGCGTGAAGCCGCAGCCGCCCACCAAGAGAACTCGCGCTAAGGAGAAACACCCAGACATGCCTCCCAAGGCTCGTACTGGCGCCAAGAAAGTCAGGCGCAAGGAAAAGAAGAACGTCGCTCACGGGCACGCCCACATCAAGAGCACGTTCAACAACACGATCATCTCGATCACCGACCCGACCGGCGCCGTGATCTCGTGGGCGTCCTCCGGCCATGTCGGCTTCAAGGGCTCGCGTAAGTCCACGCCGTTCGCCGCGCAGATGGCTGCCGAGAACGCCGCGCGCAAGGCCGCCGAGCATGGCATGAAGAAGGTCGACGTGTTCGTGAAGGGCCCCGGCTCCGGCCGGGAGACCGCGATCCGCTCGCTGCAGGCCGCCGGCCTCGAGGTCGGCACCATCCAGGACGTGACCCCGCAGCCTCACAACGGCTGCCGCCCGCCCAAGCGGCGCCGGGTCTGAGGAACGGGGAGGAGTAAGCACAGATGGCTCGTTACACCGGCCCCGCGACGCGCGTCTCGCGTCGCCTCAAGGTTGACCTGATCGGCGGCGACCAGGCTTTCGAGCGCCGTCCCTACCCGCCCGGCCAGCACGGCCGCGGCCGGATCAAGGAGAGCGAGTACCTGCTCCAGCTGCAGGAGAAGCAGAAGGCTCGCCACACCTACGGCGTGCTTGAGCGCCAGTTCAAGCGCTACTACGAGGAAGCCGCACGCCGCACCGGTAAGACCGGTGAGAACCTGCTGCAGATCCTCGAGTCGCGGCTCGACAACGTGATCTACCGCGCCGGCCTGGCTCGTACCCGCCGGCAGGCTCGTCAGCTGGTCAGCCACGGGCACTTCATCGTCAACGGCGACAAGGTGAACATCCCGAGCTTCCGCGTGTCGAAGTTCGACATCATCGACGTGCGGCCGAAGTCGCTGCAGACGCTACCGTTCGTGGCCGCCAAGGAGGCACTCGGCGAGCGCCCCGTTCCGGCCTGGCTGCAGATCGTGCAGTCGAACCTGCGGATTCTCGTGCACCAGCTGCCGGAGCGCGCGCAGATCGAGATTCCTGTGCAGGAACAGCTGATCGTCGAGTTCTACTCGAAGTGATCGACGGCGGCGGCGCGAGGAGCGCGCCGCCGCTACGCCACCCTTTCGGCGTCATATGGCGGGCGCCGGCAGGAAAGGAAGAAGGAAAGTGCTGATTTCCCAGCGGCCGGCTCTCGGCGAAGAGACGGTCAACGAAACACGCTCCCGGTTCACCATCGAGCCGCTCGAGCCAGGCTTCGGTTACACCCTCGGCAACTCGCTGCGGCGCACGCTGCTGTCGTCGATCCCCGGTGCCGCCGTCACGAGCATCCGCATCGACGGCGTCCTGCACGAGTTCACCACCGTGCCCGGGGTGAAGGAAGACGTCACCGAGATCATCCTGAACCTCAAGGAGCTCGTGGTGTCCTCCGAGGAGGACGAGCCGGTCACCATGTACCTGCGCAAGCAGGGACCTGGTGAGGTCACCGCGGCCGACATCGTGCCGCCGGCGGGTGTCACCGTGCACAACCCTGACCTGCACATCGCGTCCCTGAACGGCAAGGGCAAGCTCGAGATCGAGCTCGTCGTCGAGCGGGGTCGCGGATACGTGCCCGCGCTGCAGAACAAGCAGGCCGGCGCCGAGATCGGCCGGATTCCGATCGACTCGATCTACTCGCCGGTGCTGAAGGTGACCTACAAGGTCGAGGCCACCCGTGTCGAGCAGCGGACCGACTTCGACAAGCTGATCCTGGACGTCGAGACGAAGCCGTCGATCACTCCGCGGGACGCGGTTGCATCGGCCGGTAAGACGCTGGTCGAGCTGTTCGGTCTGGCTCGGGAGCTCAACGTCGACGCCGAGGGCATCGAGATCGGCCCTTCGCCGCAGGAGGCGGACACCATCGCCGCCTACGCGATGCCGATCGAGGACCTGGACCTCACGGTGCGGTCCTACAACTGCCTCAAGCGCGAGGGCATCCACACGGTCGGCGAGCTGGTCTCGCGCAGCGAGGCCGACCTGCTCGACATCCGCAACTTCGGTGCGAAGTCGATCGACGAGGTGAAGATGAAGCTCGTCGGCCTCGGCCTCACGCTGAAGGACAGCCCGCCCGGGTTCGACCCGACGGCGGCTGCGAGCAACTACGACGGTGAGGGTTGGAGCAGCGACACCGCTGGCGGCCTTTCCGACAGTGGCCACGACGATGGCCAGGATTACGCAGAGACGGAGCAGCTGTAAGACCGGCAAATGGTGCCTCCACGGTGGACGTCCACAGTGGAGGCATCAGGTCGCGCAGCTGAGTAGCTGAACGAGGAGAACCGATGCCCACCCCCACCAAGGGACCCCGTCTCGGTGGCTCGCCGTCGCACGAGCGGCTGATGCTGGCGAACCTGGCCACATCGCTGTTCGAGCACGGCAAGATCACGACCACCGAGGCCAAGGCCAAGCGTGTTCGGCCGCTCGCCGAGAAGCTGATCACGAAGGCCAAGCGCGGCGACCTGCACAACCGGCGTCAGATCATGCGGGTCATCCGCGACAAGGACGTCGTGCACAAGCTGATCGAAGAGATCGGGCCGTTCTTCGTGGACCGCAACGGCGGCTACGTCCGTATCACCAAGACGCTGCCGCGCAAGGGCGACAACGCCCCGATGGCGGTCATCGAGCTGGTGGCGGAGAAGACGGTTACGGCTGAGGCCGAGGCGGCGCGCAAGACGAAGTTCGCCAAGGACGCCAAGGCAGCGGAGCAGGCTGAGGCCCCCGCCGCGGCTGAGGAGACCGAGGCCAAGGCCGAGGCCGACCAGGACACCGAGGCTCCCGCAGCGACCGACGAGGCGAAGGCCGACGCGGACGCGACTGCCGAGGACGAGCCGGCCGAGAAGGCCGACAAGAAGGACGAGTCCTGACGGCTCGCAACATCCCGAACGAGCCCGCCACTCCCACTGGGGAGGGCGGGCTCGTTCGTCTGCGCCTCGACGTGGCCTACGACGGCACCGACTTCTCCGGCTGGGCACGGCAGCCCGAACGGCGCACCGTGCAGGGTGTCCTCGAGGACGCACTGACGAAACAGCCACCGGGCGTGGCACTCGCGCGGTCGGTCGTCGTCGCCGGACGCACCGATGCCGGCGTGCACGCCGCCGACCAGGTCGTCCACGTCGATGTGGTGCCGTTGGCCCGCGACACGGCGACACGGTTGCCGGTGGACGCGCACGGCATTCCCGATCTGGACCGCATGCGGCACCGCTGGAACCGTTTTCTGCCGCCCGACGTGCGCGTGCTGGGCGCCAGGATCGCACCGGACGGTTTCGACGCGCGCTTCTCGGCGATCCGGCGGCACTACCGGTATCAGGTTTCGGACGCGCCATGGGGCGTGGATCCCCTGCGGCGCAGGGACACGCTCGCTTGGGGACGTCCGCTGTCCGTTGACGCTATGAACGAGGCTTCGCGCGCGTTGCTCGGCCTGCATGACTTCGCAGCGTTCTGCAAGCAACGGGAGGGCGCGACGACGATCAGGGAGCTCCAGCAGCTCGTCTGGCGCAGGGTGGGCGAGTACGAGGTGCAGGTCGAGGTGTCCGCCGACGCGTTCTGTCACTCGATGGTCCGCAGCCTCGTCGGTGCGCTGCTGCTTGTCGGCGATGGCCGCCGGGGTACGGCGTGGCCGGGTGAGGTCCTGGAAAGCCAGGTGCGGGACAGCGCCGTGGCGCCCGCACATGGCCTCACGCTCGTCCGGATCGACTACCCGCCGGACGCCGAGCTGGCTGCCCGCGCGGCGCAGACCCGGAACCTGCGCTCCGCGATGTCCGACGGCGAATAGGGGCGGGTAGACCTCAGTCGCCGCGCCGTACCGGGCCGAGGATCTGCTGCTCCTTGCCGGTGGTGACCAGGCGCAGGGGACGCCACAGGTTGCGGCCCAGCGCGACGACCTGGTCGTCCTTCAACGTGGTCAGCTGCCGCATCATCTGCGGAGGCAACCGCCAGATACGAGCCGCCAGCTCCGCCTGGCCTGCCGGCAGGCGCTGCATCAGCACGAGGTCGGCGGCGTTGGCCATGGCACCCGCCTGTGGGTGCAGGTACGGCAGCACGTACACGGTGGTCTGCCACGGTGAGCGCGGCGGGAACAGATCCTGTGGTGTCGGCCCGCCGTCGTGCACGACCAGCAGCGGCGCGTCCTCCGACGGCCTCGGCAGCTCGACCGGCGACAACCGCCGGATCTGCACGAGCGGTGAAGGCTGCCCGTTGGCCTGTGTCCCGGCGGATTGGGACAGCACATGCCATGCGGTCGGGCGGCCCGTCGCGACGACGACCCACGCGCCGACCGCCATGGCCCGCAGTGCCACCTGGCGCGCCAGGTACAGACCGCCGACCAGCACGATCCTGGTCGGCGCTGCACGCAGTGCCGAGATCGTCAGCGGCTCGCCCTGGAGGCCCGAGCCGAGCACGATGCCACCCCGGTCGCCGGACGGGCTGATCGCGTCAAGCAACGCCGGGTCCACGACGAACTCCGGTGCCACACCGAGGTGCTGGTTGGGGTCGTGCAGTCGGGCGCTCACGCTGTCTCCTTCGCGACTTTGCGCGCGAACGCGATCGTCTTCACAGTGCGCTCCCAGACGTCGCCCCGCCGCCGACGGCCGCGGTTGGACACAGGACTCCTCATGCTGTGCCTCCCATCGGCAGCGTCGAGGCGAAACCGGCAGCCTGCTTTCCGCGCAGCGGGGTCAGCGCGACGCCCAGCCGATCGGCGATACCGGTGAGGCGCTGGTCCGCGGTCTCGAGCTCCCTCGGGTTCCGCGCACTGACCCGCACGACACCGCGGAGGCCGATCTTTCCCTCCTCATCGGACGGTGCGATCGACATGGCGACCGTCGCCGACAGCGCCCGGACGCTGGTGAGCGCGTTGAGGCTCGAGGTGACCTTGCCCTTCGGCCAGCCGGTGATGGCATAGCTCGCGTGGCCGATACCGGCCGCCGTCACACCGGTCCAGCGCTCGTGCAGGCCCACCCGGGTGTGGGAGCCTGCGACACCGGTCAACTCGGCAGCCGAGATCCCCGCACGCAGCAGTTCATCGGGATTCAGAGGCCGGGTCGGTACGCCGCGCGACTCGAGAGCGTTACGCACCCGGGACAGCGCACCCATCAACGCCCGGTGTGTGCCGACGACACCGCCGCCACGCTCGCGCACCGCTGCTGGGCAACGCTTGGGGTCCAGCCGGATCGAGACCCAGGTCGTCCGGCGGGCAGCGGCGGGCAGCGGCCCGAGAACCTCCATATAGGAGCTCAGCGCGGGCGAGTCCGCAGGCAGTGCCGCGCTACCCGGATAGCAGTGCCAGGTCAGCTGGATCGAGTCGAGCACGACACCGCGGTCCTCCAGACACGGTGCGAGGGCGGACAGCGGCAGGCTCGGCGCCCCGCCTGCCTGCGTGATCAGGGCCGGGGTTGGTTCGACGAGCAGGACCGCCGTCCACGTCCCGTCGTGCCAAGCCAGCCCGACCTCCTGGTGCTCGTGGTCCTTGCCGTGCACCACCACGAGGTCCGGTAGCGCGAGCCGCAGCAGGCTGACCCGTGCGTCGTCGGGGCCGATGACGCCCTCGGTGCTGTCCTCGGCAGCGATCGACTCGAGGTCCTTCGGGGCGGGCGGGGTGGCGACCCGTTCATGAGAGCGGAAGGCGTAGCGCGCGGTAAGACCAGCCCATTGCGTGAACCACTGACCACCCCAGCGCAGGAACGCCAGGATGAGCGCGACGGCCACCACGCCAATGGCGACGTAGAGCAGCGAGTCGTTGATCGCGAGGAGGATCAGGCCGAACGCCAGGCCGATTTCGAGCACCACGACATTGGCAACGGGCAGCGGCCCCAGGTTCGCCCCGAGCGTGCGGCGCCGTGCCGGCGGGGCCACGCGTGCGGGTCCGGGGGCCGGGTTCTGGCCGCCGGGGCGCGGCGGTTGCTGCCCAGGTGGTGGCCCAGATGGACCACCCGGACCACCAGGTCCGCCCGGCCCACGAGGGTTCCTCGGGCCACCTGGGCCACCGCCGGAGCCGCCAGGCCCGTTCGGACGCTGCGGGGGCCTCGGTGGCCGTCCTGGGGGCGGTTGCGATCCGGGCGGCGGGCCTGTCGGGCGTGGAGGAGTGGTGACGGACATCCGCTCGTTCTCTTCCCCTCGTTTCGTGCACGTCAGCTGACAGCGGCCCGAGGAGCCGAACACCAACCGGAGTTGGTAGAAACCAAGACCGGACCGTCCCCGTACCGCTATCCTGCGGAACCGTACCGCGACTGGGAGAGCTGTAGGTCGAGAATGCCGTCAACACCGACAACAAAGTCACAAGTTCAGGCGTATCAGTTCGTGCTGCGGCGCATGCAGTCCGCGCTGGTACGCAGGGACGCCGTGATGCTGCACGATCCGATGCGGACGCATTCGCGTGCCACGATCGTCGGGGTTGTGCTCAGCGCGATCGCGATGCTCGGCTTCGTCATCTTCGGGTTCTTCAGGCCCGCACCGACAGCACCGGAATCCGGCATCGTCGTCGGTGAACAGTCCGGCTCGATCTACGTGGTGACCTCGAACCCGCGGAAGCTGATCCCCACGTTCAACCTGGCCTCCGCGCGACTGATCCTCATGGCGCAGCAGCAGCAAAGCGGTGAGGGCGGCGGCCAGCAGTCCGGTGCTGTGCAGGTGGCCGACGCCAAGGTCGTGCCGGATGAGCAGCTCAAGGACATTCCACGCGGGCGCCTGCAGGGCATCCCCGACGGCCCGCAGCTGCTGCCCACGAAGGACCAGATGATTTCGCCCAGATGGGCGGTGTGCGACCAGATCACGCTGGACTCGACGTTGACCGATGAGGAGGCTCGGAAGGACGCCGAGATCTCCACGACCGTGTTCGCGGGTCTCCAGAACTACGGTCGCGAGCTCGGCGTGCGGGAGGGGCTTCTCGTCGAGGCCGAGGACGGCCGGAACTACCTCATCTACCGGCAGCAGAACACCCAGGCCGGTGTGGGCAACGCGGTCCGCGCGGAGGTCGACCTGAACGATGCCGCGGTGCGGAGTGCGTTGCGGCTCCAACCCGACCAGGTGCGGCAGATCTCACTCGGCCTCCTCAACGCCATCCCGGCTGTCGCGAAGCTGACCACGCCGCGCATCGAAGGTGCAGGGGAGGCCACACAGGGCTTCAATCTCGACGCACTCCCCGTCGGGGCGGTGTTCCAGGTCAACCGCACCGACAGGATCCTGCACTACGTGGTACTTCGCGCGGGTGTCCAGGAGATTCCGCAGGCGGCGGCGGAGATGATCCGGTCCGCCGACACCCAGACCGACGTCGTGCCCTCCGTTCACCCCGACAAGCTGCAGAGCGTCCCGACGCTGACGCAGGGCCAGCCCGGCACGATCGATCTACGGCACTACCCGCAGTTCACCCCGGAGATCATCGACCAGAGCCTGCGCGGCGTCAGCTGCCTCGGCTGGAGCGTCCAGGGCGAAGGCTCCGAACGCAACGCTCACACCGCCGTCTACGTCGAGTCGCAGCTACCCGGTCCGAAGGACGGTCAGAACAACGCGCAGGTGGTCGGGATCGGCACGCCCGCCCCGGACAACTGGAAGATCGACAGCTTCTACCTGCAACCCGGCTTCGCGGCGGTGGTGCGCTCGGCCACCACGGCGGACACCTTCGGCCGGGGGAGCATCCAGCTGATCTCGGACCGCGGCATGCGATACAGCATCCCCACCCAGGCGATCGCGGAACACCTCGGGTTCGCCCCTGACGACCTGCAGCCGGCGCCGGAGTCGATCATCAAGCTGCTACCGGTGGGCGCGTCGCTCAACCCGCAGTCGGTGATGCGGACCTTCGACAGTGTGCCGGTGGACCCGGAGGCCGGCACCTTCGAGGAAGCCCCGCAGGCGGCGTCGGGCGGTAACTGACGGAGTGAGGGCCCACCTTCCCTGCCAAGCAGGGAAGGTGGGCCTTTTGCTACGAAACCGTCGTGCGGTTACGGCGGATGGTGTGCACCACGAACAGGGTGATCAGCAGCGCCAGCAGTGCGCCGCCCGCGCCGGTGAGCGCCACAATGACCGGCGTCCAGTTCCGGTCATCGGCGGGCGGCAGATCGGACGGCAACGACACTGCGGATGCCGGCTGGAGGTTCTCCTCCTCGGGCACCATCGCCGTCAGCGCCGCCATCGGGTCGATCACGCCGTAGCCGATGTAGTTGTCCCGGCCACCGGGCGCGGCGGGATGCTGTGCCGTGCGCTCGATGCGATTGATGACCTCGCGGGCATCCAAATGCGGGTACTTCGCCCTGACCAGTGCGGCGAGCCCGGACACGTAGGGTGCCGCGAAGCTGGTGCCCTCGATGGTGCGTGCCTCGCCGTTCTCGATCGTCATGTTCGTCAGGCGGTCGGAGCCGGGTGCTGGGTCCAGCGAGATGATGTCCGTCCCCGGAGCGGCCACGCTGACCCACGGTCCGTTGATGCTGAACTGCGCGACGCCGCCGGTCTCGTCGATCGCCCCCACCGACAACACGTCGTCGGCGAACCAGGGCGGGGTGACGATCGTCTTCGGTTCGTCCGGGTCCTGCTGGTCGTTCTGCGCGCACCGGTCGCTGGTGTTGCCCGCCGCCGTGACGACGACGACGTCGCGGTCGACGGCGTAGCGCATCGCCGCCTGGAGTGCCTGCTCGCCGGTCGTGATGGTGCCGTTGGCAGGCCGGCAGTTGTTGATCGAGATGTTGATGACGTCGGCGCCCATGTCGGTTGCGTGGACCACGGCCTGGGCGAGCGTGGTCAGCGTGCCCGCGGAGCCGGACTCCTCTTGCGTGCGACCACCGTTCTGCGCCGGCGGGGTGTCGTCTCCCGGCGGTTGCTCCTCGGAGCCTTCCCGCCCTGGTTCGCCGCCGTTGTCGCCCGGCGGCGGGGGTGGTGGCTCGGGTGTCTCGTCGGGTCCGTAGTTCTGGCTGGACTGCCGGATGGAGATGATCTCGGCGTCCGGCGCGACGCCCTTGAAGGCGTTGTCCCGCGGGGTCGCCGCGGCGATGATGCCTGCGACCTCGGTGCCGTGCCCGTCGCAGTCCTCCATACCGGGCTGGCCGGAGTTGAAGACGTAGTCGGCACCGGGTTTGACCCTGCCCCCGAAGTAGGGGTGGTTGGTGACGCCGGTGTCGATCACCGCCACCCGCACGGGCTGCCCGTTCGCGAACTTGCCTGCCGAGCCGAGCGTCGACTGCATCAGCCGGTGCACCTCGTCAAGGCGCAGGTACGTCTGGCCCCACGGAGCGCTGCGGAGCCGGAAGTTCCGGCTCATGTCCGCTTCCACACAGCCGACCTTCTTCTCGTAGGCCTGGTCGGGGCTGGTGCTGGGGCGCGGCAGCGCGTTGGGGTCGACGGGCGGCGGGGTCGCGTAGACGCCACCGTTCTCCGGTGACACCGAGGGCTGGGCTGCGGCCGGCAGCAGAACACCGGGCCCCAGCGCCGCGATCGTCGCGGTCAGCGCCAGCGCTGACATCCGCTTCGCCGGTCCTGTCGAACGCACGCGTGCCCCCCAAGTCCTCGTGGCCTGGTCTTTCCGCATCATCCGATGTCGAGATGGCGCAGCGTGGAGTAGAGGCCCATCACCGCGAGCGCGAGCGGTAGCACCGACGCGATGCAGATGGCTTCGAAGATCTCGACGGTGCGGCGCATGGGCGGGGAGAAGCGCTGGTTGGGGAAGATGACACCGAGCACGAGCGCGCCGGCCGCCAGCAGGATCAGCGCGCCGAACACCCACATGACCCGGCCGTCGGCGTTCGCGGTCCACAGCCAGCCGATGAGGATGCCGCCTGCCGAGGCCATGCCCGTGGTCAGCAGGGCGACGGCCTGGCTGCCGTTGGCGTAGGCCCGTGCGCGCAGCAGCAGCACGAGCGTGGCGACCACACCGGTGATGACACCGTAGATATCGGGGGACGAGGCGGTGATGACGGCCGAGATCGCGGTCACCGACCCGCAACCGACCAGCAGGCCCGTCATGTAGTTGTGGGCGACGCTGGTACGGCGTTCGATCGAGGAGTAGTCCGGGTAGCCGGTGTCCTCTTTGAGCTCTTCGGCGGTGCCGGGCACGTGCGGCAGCGGCAGCTTGGCGAGCCAGATCGTGGCCCTCGGCAACAGGGAGATACCGGCGAGTGCGACGGCCACCGTCCCCGCCGCGATGCCCGGCGCGGGGTGGGCGATCAGTGTTGCGACGAGGAACGCGATCAGCCCGAAGACCCCCGCGGTCGCGGCGGCGATGAACGTCGTGATGCCGGCACCCATGATCAGGATGCAGACAGCGGCGACCACCACCACGAGCGCGCTCGCCAGCAGGAGGTTCGCGCGCATCGACACGTCGGGCACGATGTAGAAACCACTGACGAAGGCCAGCGGCAGACCACCGGCCGCGGCGATCAGCACCCCTGTCGACTCGGCCTGGTAGCCCTTCGCGAGCGTCGCGCCCACCGCAACACAGGCGATCGCGCCGACACCGGCGGTGATCGCCACCGCGAGGCCGTTCCCGCCGTACAGCGGTCCACTGAAGAACAGCGCGAGAGCCGAGAGGGCGAGCGCGAGCCCACCCGCGATGTGCCCGATCCGCTGCGCGGTCTCCTTGGTCCACGGCCGGAAGCTGTCCGGCTCGGCTTCGGCGATGGCGTCGACGACGTCGTCGTACAGCGGCGGGGGCGGGTTCTCGTTGCGCTTGCGCAGTTGCAGCAGCTCGCCGTCCACAATGCCCAGCGACGCCAGCGTCCGGCTCGGGTCCAGCGGCGCGTCGCCCAGCTTGGCCAGCGCCCACCCGCCGTGGCGGGCGCCTCCGTCCGGAGTGACCTCCTTGGCCATGTCCAGCAGCATGGGCAGCAGATCGGCCACCGCAACGTCCGCGGGCAACGCGACGTCGATACGCGTTCGCGGTGCCACCACCGTGACCCGGCTGAATACGGTCGTGCCCGTTGCCACCTCGTCGCCCCCTACCTGGAGATTCGCTGCACCGTACTTATACCGCGCTGGGAGTTACCCGCGAAGGGCCGGTGACATCTCGCCAGAAACCGGCCCACACTGTCACAGTGCCGCCCTAGTATTAGCGCACCTGGGTCCTGCGTGGGGTCACTTCCGGTGAATGAACCGGGTTGAGGCAGTCTTCGCCCGCGAACTGGTCTGGTTCGCTACCGTGTGGACTCGGCCTGGCACCTCGCAGGCCCGTCGCCGAGTTGAAGAGGGGTCTTTTCGGTGAGCACGCTGCAGTTCAAGCGGTCGCCACGGCTTGCTGCTCCCCGCCCGCCGGGCGGCGAGGTCCATCTGGAGCCGCCGCCCGAGGTCCCCAGGACGATCCCCGGCAACATCGTCATGAAGATCCTGCCGGTCGTGATGGTCGTGGCCATGCTGGGCATGGTCGTCTTCATGTTCACGGCAGGCGGTGCCGCGGCGCGCAGTCCCTTCTTCCTGATGATGCCGCTCATGATGATGATGTCGATGGTCGGCATGTTCGCCGGTGGCGGCCGCGGCGGTCAGCAGAAGAAAGCGGAGATGAACGAGGACCGCAAGGACTACCTGCGGTACCTCGGGCAGATGCGTGACCGCGCCCGTGAGGCGATGGTCGACCAGCGCGCGTCGCTGGAATGGGTTCACCCCGACCCGCAGGGCCTCTGGTCGATGGCCTCGACCCGGCGCATGTGGGAACGCAGGCAGAGCGATCAGGACTTCCTGCACCTGCGCGTCGGCCGCAGCTCGCACCGACTGGCCACTCGCTTGGTGCCGCCGCAGACCGGTCCCGTCGACGAGCTGGAGCCGATCGCCACCCTGGCGCTGCGCCGTTTCGTGCGCGCCCACTCGATCGTCCCCGACCTGCCCACCCAGATCACCCTGCGTGGCTTCGCCGCCGTCGGTATGCAGGGCGACAAGGAACTGACCCGTGGGCTCACCAGGGCGCTGCTCGCCCAGCTCGTCACCTTCCACAGCCCGGACGACGTGCTGATCGGCGTTGCGACCGCGGGCCGGGCCAAGGAGGAGTGGGAGTGGGCGAAGTGGCTGCCCCACGTGCAGCACCCGTCGTTATCCGACGGCATCGGCCAGATGCGGATGATGGCCGGTTCGCTCGCGCAGATCGAGCAGTGGCTCGACGAGGAGCTGCGCGAGCGCCAGCGGTTCTCCCGCAACGCGACGCCGCCGCCGGACCAGCCGCACGTCGTCCTCGTGATCGACGAGGCGGATGTCACCGGTGAGGAGCAGATCCTGCTCGAAGAAGGTCTGGTCGGCGTCACGCTGATCGACCTGTCCGACGCGACCGGTAACCTCGCCGCCCGCCGTGGTCTGCGGCTGGTCGTCGAGAAGGAGCGGCTGGGTGCGCGCAGCGCGGGCGGAGTCGAGTGGTTCGGTCGCCCCGACACGCTCAGCCTCGTCGAGACGGAGGCACTCGCCCGCAAGATCTCGCCGTACCGGATGGGCTCCGCCGCGGCCGACGACAGCGAGGAACAGCCGCTGCTGTCCAACCCGTCGCTGCTGGAGCTGCTCGGCATCCCCGGCGACCCGATGACGTTCGACGTGCAGCAGGCCTGGCGGCCCCGCCCCGTGCGGGACCGTTATCGCACCCCCTTCGGTGTCGGCGAGTACGGCCAGCCGGTGGAGCTGGACATCAAGGAAGCTGCGATGGAGGGCATGGGCCCGCACGGCCTGTGCATTGGTGCGACCGGTTCCGGTAAGTCGGAGTTCCTGCGCACGCTCGTGCTGGGCATGCTGGCCACCCACTCGTCGACCACGCTGAACTTCGTCCTGGTCGACTTCAAGGGTGGTGCGACGTTCCTCGGACTGGACAAGGCGCCACACGTCTCCGCGGTCATCACCAACCTCGCCGACGAGGTCACGCTGGTCGACCGTATGAAGGACGCGCTGGCAGGTGAGATGAACCGGCGCCAGGAGGCGCTGAAGAACGGTGGCAACTTCAAGAACGTGTGGGAGTACGAGAAGGCGCGCGAGAACGGCGCCGACCTCGACCCGCTGCCCGCGCTGTTCATCGTGGTCGACGAGTTCTCCGAGCTACTGTCGGCCAAGCCGGACTTCATCGATCTCTTCGTCGCGATCGGACGGCTCGGCCGTTCGCTGCAGATGCACATGCTGCTCGCCTCCCAGCGACTGGAGGAGGGCAAGCTGCGTGGCCTCGACTCCCACCTGTCGTACCGGATCGGTCTGAAGACGTTCTCGGCGGCGGAGTCGCGGGCGGCGATCGGTGTGCCCGACGCGTTCGAGCTGCCGTCGGTGCCCGGTGGTGGGTACCTCAAGTACGACACGTCCACATTGGTGCGGTTCAAGGCCTCCTACGTGTCGGGTCCGTACCGGCCCGCCGGGATCAAGGCGGCGGCGCCAGGTGCCAAGGTGGTCCGCGCCGACAAGCGCCCGCAGCTGTTCGTTCCCGACTTCGTCGAGCTGCCGAAGGAGCCTGAGCCGCTGGCCGAGGTCGTCGAGCAGCCCAAACAGGAGTCGGAGGAAGCCGTCGAGCCGAGCGAGCTCGACGTCATCGTCTCGCGCCTGGTGGGGCAGGGCCCGCCCGCGCACGAGGTGTGGCTGCCGCCGCTGAAGGAGCCCAACTCACTCGACACGCTGCTGCCGAACCTGAACCCCACCGAGGACCGCGGTCTTTCCCCGGTCGGATTCTTCGGCAACGGCAGGCTGCAGGTGCCGCTCGGGATCGTCGACCGGCCGTACGAGCAGCGGCGTGACCCGCTGTGGGCGGACTTCTCCGGCGGCGCAGGCCACGGGGTCGTGGTCGGCGGCCCGCAGTCGGGTAAGTCGACCCTGCTGCGGACGCTGATCATGTCGATGGCCCTCACCCACACGCCGGAGGAAGCGCAGTTCTACTGCATCGACCTCGGCGGTGGCACGCTCGCCGGTCTCGCCGGGCTGCCGCACGTCGGTGGCGTCGCGATCGCCCGCCGCGAACCGGACAAGGCCCGCCGCATCGTCGCCGAGCTCACCACGCTCGCCAACGAGCGGGAAGCCCGCTTCGGCAGCCTCGGCATCGACTCGATGAACGACTTCCGCAACCGCAAGCGCCGTGGCGAGATCACCGCCGAGCAGGACCCCTTCGGCGACGCGTTCCTGATCGTCGACGGCTGGCGCGCGCTGCGCGACGACTTCGACGAGCTGGAGCCGCTGATCACCAAGCTCGCGGTGCAGGGCCTGACCTACGGCGTGCACGTGGTCATCTCGTCCAACCGCTGGGCCGACATCCGGCCGGCGATCAAGGACATGATCGGTACGCGGTTCGAGCTGCGCCTCGGTGATCCGAGCGAGTCCGACATCGACCGCCGGGTCGCTGTCAACGTTCCCGCCGGCCGGCCAGGACGCGGGCTCACGAGGGACAAACTGCATCTCCTCGGTGGCCTGCCACGTATCGACGGTTCCAGCGATGTGCAGGAACTCGGTGCCGGTGTCGCCGACGCCGTCGGCAAGATCCGGTCGGCCTGGCAGGGCAGGCCCGCGCCGCAGGTGAGGCTGCTGCCCGAGCTCGTGCAGTACGACGAGCTGCTCGCGCAGGACAAGCACCGCGGCTCCCGGCTGGTCCCGATCGGTGTCAACGAGGACGAGCTCGCCCCGGTGTACCTCGACTTCGACGCGGACCCGCATTTCATCGCCTACGCCGATGGCGAGTCGGGCAAGACGAACCTGCTGCGCCAGATCGTGCGCGGCATCACCGACCGCTACACCAAGAAGGAAGCGGTCGTCATCCTCGTCGACTACCGGCGGACCATGCTCGGCTTCGTCGAGGGCGACCAGCTGCTCGGCTACGCCGTGTCGGGCAACCAGCTCGACGGCATGATCAAGGAAGTCGCGGCGTCGATGGGCAAGCGCCTGCCGGGGCCGGACGTCACCC
This sequence comes from Saccharomonospora sp. NPDC046836, assembly GCF_040645195.1. Lineage (NCBI taxonomy): Bacteria > Bacillati > Actinomycetota > Actinomycetes > Pseudonocardiales > Pseudonocardiaceae > Saccharomonospora > Saccharomonospora sp. NPDC046836. The sequence goes on along the minus strand of NZ_JBEYXW010000001.1, from coordinate 70,008 downwards.
CGCAGCAGCTGAAGGACCGGTCGTGGTGGAACGGACCGGAGCTGTTCGTCGTCGTCGACGACTACGACCTCGTCGCCACCTCGACCAACAACCCGCTGCGGCCGCTGTCGGAGTACCTGGCGCAGGCCAAGGACGTCGGCCTGCACGTGATCGTGGCGCGCCGCACGGGTGGTGCCGCACGCACCGGTATGGACCCGATCCTCGGCAAGCTGAAGGAGCTCGCGATGCCGGGCATCGTGATGAACGGTTCGAAGGACGAGGGTCAGCTCCTCGGCAACGTCAAGCCGAGCGCGATGCCGCCGGGCCGCGGTGTGTTCGTCAGCCGCAAGATCGGCAAGCAGCTCATGCACGTCTCGTGGATCCAGCCCGAGTGACGCTACTCGGGGGAGTGGTGACAAAGTGGCTCCCGATGTGTCGATGATTAGCGGGAGCAGCTGGTGACCTTGCGGGTGGCCGTGGACTTCGGGACATCGAGCACCTGTGTGGTCGCCTCGGTGAACGGTCGTGAGCCGCAGGTCGTGGTGATCGACGGGCAGCCGCTGATGTCCTCGGCGGTCTATGCCGCCTCGGACGGCACGTTGTTCGTCGGGCAGGAGGCCGAGCGGCAGGCGGCCGTGGACCCGGCACGGTTCGAGCCCAACCCGAAGCGCCGGATCGACGAGGGTGAGCTGCTGCTCGGCGATTCGGTCCTGCCGGTCGTCAACGTGGTGCACGCGGTGCTGGCCCGCGCGGTGGGCGAAGCCCGCAGGCTGGCCGCGGGCGCCGAGGTCGCTTTGCTGGTGCTCACCCATCCCGCCGACTGGGGCGCGATGCGGACCCGGTTGCTCCGCCAGGCCGCCGCCCAGCTTGCGCGCGAGGTGGCGCTCGTACCGGAACCTGTTGCGGCGGCGGTGTTCCACGCGGCGACGTTCTCCCCGACCGAGGTGAACCAGGAGCGCACGGTCGAGCTCAGCGGCAAGCCCGGTGACACGCTCGCGGTGCTGGACCTCGGCGGCGGCACCATCGACGTCAGCGTCGTGCGCCGCGCGTCAGCGGCAGGCAGGCGTGCCGGTTTCGAGGTGCTGGCGACCAAAGGAGACCCCAGCTTCGGTGGCGCCGACATCGACCAGGCGCTGCTCGAACACGTGGGCTCGCTGGTGTCGGCGGCCGACCCCGAGGCATGGGAGCAGTTGGTCCAGGGCCGCGAGTTGACCGACCGGCGGCGGCGCCGTGTGCTGCGACAGGACATCCGCGGCGCCAAGGAAACGTTGTCCCGCCACGCCTACACGGATGTGCCGATGCCGCCGCCGTTCGCCGACGCGCACGTGACGCGTGAGGACCTCGAGCGCCTCGTGGCGACGCCGTTGGCCGGTGCGGCCGAGTTGACCGTGGCGACCGTCGAGGCGGCCGGCCTGCGCCCGCGCCAGCTCACGGCGATCTTCCTGGTCGGTGGTTCGAGCCGGATACCAATGGTGTCGCGCCTGGTGCACGAGCGCAGCGGAATGGTCCCCACCACTCTCGATCAACCAGAAACCGTGGTCGCTCGCGGTGCGTTGCGTGCTGTGCAGCTCATCCCGGACCGGACCCGTGCGCTGCCAGGCAGTGCACCGGCGCGGCCGGGTGGCGTGCCCGTGCACGACCAGCGCACCAAAGTGGTCGCGCGCCCTGACTTCGGTGCGCGGCCCGCGCGTCCGGTGTCCGGTGCGCCACGGCCCGCGCGCCCGGCCGCTCCCGCGCGCCCCGGCGCTGGTCTGCCGTCGCCGCGCCGCCCGCAGGCCCCGGCTCCGGCCAAGCCCGCGCGCAGGCGCACCCGCGTGTGGTGGCTGGTCGCCGGCGCGTTCGTGCTGGTGGCCGCGGCTACTACCGCGCTCGTGTTCGTACTCCGCGATGACGTGCCGCCGCCACCTGAGGGCCGCACATTTGCCCAGTACTCGTACAAGTTCGTCGCGCCGTCGGACTGGACGCAGACGGGCGACAACGTCGCCGACCGGCAGGTGGTCGTCAAGCCCGGCAACGCACAGGACGGCGACGATCTCGTGGTCGTGCAGGAGTTCGTCCTGTCCTACAACGGGTCCGCCGAACGCGACCGGCTGGTCGGTGTGCTGCGCCAGGCGGCAGCGGAGTATCCCGACCGGTACGGCAACTTCCAGGAGAACCACCAGTTCGCCGGCCGGGACACGATCCACTACGTCGAGACGAAGTCGGCCGCGACGGTCAACTGGTACGTCCTCGCCCACGACGACGCCCAGGTGAGCATCGGCTGTCAGGAGGCTGCCAACCCGCAGCGGGTACAGACGGCGTGTGAGCAGGTCGTGCGCACCCTCGAGTTCACCAATTGACCGCATTACCTCATCCGGGTGAACGAATGGGTTCCGGCGGGGGTGCGCAGTTCACTGAATGTGCGGAAAACGGTTGCGGCACAGGGGTTTTCGGGACCGGTTCGCCTAGTCGTTGTGGCGGGCTGGACCAGTGGGTTCCGATGTGGAGCATTCACGGTCGCAACTACTTGAGGCCATACCGCGACAACCGGGAACCGCGCATGGCAATGTCTCCGTCGTAGGGCCAGTACGGACGAAGTACGGGCCAATTCACAAACGAAGGGGGTTACCTCCGATGGCAGGCGGTTTCACCGGGACACCGGAGCAGTTCCAGCAGGCGTACCAGGACGTCGACCAGATCAAGGGGTCGATGGACCAGAACCTCAACACGCTCCGCAGCAACATCGAGGCCACGCAGGCCGGCTGGCAGGGCGAGGCGGCGAAGGCGTTCAACAACGTCATGGCGGCCTTCGACGAGAAGACCCGGAAGCTGAACGAGGCGCTCGCCAACATCGGTGAGCTGCTCCAGCAGTCCGGTGTGAAGTACCAGCAGGCTGAAGAGGAGCAGAACTCCGCTATCAGCAGCATCGGCAACACGCTCGGCGGACTCTGATTCTGCTTTCTCGCTGACCTGAATTCTTCGAACTCTACGACTTCACGGAGGGAAAAATGCCTGAGGGCATCGTTGTTGATTACAACACCATTCACACCGCCGCCGAGGACTGCACCAAGACCGGCTCGGAGCTGGACGCGCTGTTCGAGGACCTGAAGGCCCGCCTGGCCCCGCTGACCGACAGCTGGTCCGGTGACGCGATGGCGGCCTGGCAGGACGTGCAGAACCAGTGGAACACCTCGCTCGACGAGATGAAGCAGGTGCTGGCTCAGATCGCGACCGCGCTGCCGCAGATCGCCGACGGCTACCAGTCGACCGACAAGGGCATCCAGGGGATGTTCTGATCGGCGCGTACGCGCGTGAATGCGGGCCCGGCCACAGTGGCCGGGCCCGCATTCGTTTGTGGATGTCTACTTGGGAGCGCCGACCTCGAACTCCGGCTTGTCGTTGAGTACCCGGATCGAGACCGCCCTGCGCTGCCCGCCGATCTCGACCGTGCACTCGAAGGTGTGACCGGTCTGGACCTGTTGGTCGGCCGGGCACTGCACGTTCGTCACGTCGTGCTCGCCGTAGCTGTCGCGCAGCACCGTCGCGACGCCGGTCTGCAGCGACCGCTGTTCGAGCACGTCGCCGCGGAAGGCGCCGAGTAACCACGCCGCGATACCGCCACCGGCGAGCAGCACCACGACGATGGCGCCGATCAAAAGCGGCTTGCCGAGCTTGCGGCGTTTCGGTGGTGCGACGTCGCCGAAGGCGCCGAGCCCGCCGTACTGCGACTGGAATGTTCCGCCGAAGCCGGCGGGCTGCCGCGGTGCCTGTGGATGCGCCGGCTGTTGGCCAGGTGCCTGGTAGTTCGGCGGCTGCTGGCCAGGTGCAGGGTAGTGCTGCCCCTGTTGCGGCGGCTGCCACCAGCCCTGTGGCTGGCCGGGTGGCTGTGTCATCGGATTCCCCTCGTCCGCGCGTGATCGTGCGCCCTAGCCTCCGGCACTGGTGATCTCGCCCATCCGGTCGTAGTAGTCGTCGACCTGCTCGTCGGTGGTCAGCGCGGTCACCTGGTCGGCAGGGGGCACCTTCGGCAGCTCTTCCTCGGTCGGCGGATCGAGCACCTGGTAGTGCTCGTTGATCTCGATCTCGTGGCCGTCCGCGGAGATCAGCCCCTTCATCTCGATCTCGGTGAGCTTGCCCTGCGGGTCGAGCGCGATCCGGGTGTTGATGATGCCGTCGCGCATCTCCCCGGTGATCTGCTCGAGCACCCAGTCGGGCAACACGACCACCCGCTGCTCGATGAACTCCCGCAGTGTCACCTCCGCGGTGAGCTCGGTGCTGCCGTCCTGCAGGCTCTTCGCCTCCTTCGCGGCGTGCCGGTTCTCCAGCGACGCGCTGACGGTGTCGAGCATCCGGCACACCGTGATGTAGCCGCCCCAGAAGCAGATGCCGTACCCGGCGTCCTCGTAGGGCATCGACACCCACTGCGTGGGCGCGAGGCTCGAGTACACCGGTCCGAGCAGTGTGTACTCGACATCGCTGCCCGCGGGGTGGAAGTAGTCCCGGTAGTCGGAGGAGTCGCGGTTGGAGTGGTTCTTGTACAGCCGTGACGGCGGGCTACGGACCTGGATCGCCGTGAGCGTGACGTCGGCCTTCTTGTCGTCGATGCGTGTGTAGGACCGGTGGGTGCTCTTGCGTGGTTCGTCGGCCGACAGGTCGTTGGCCAGACCTTCGAGCGTGGCGGAGAACTTCGCGCTGACGTACTCGGCGGCGGCGTCGCCGTCGGGGATGGCGGTGCCCGGTCGTCCGCTGCTGCAGGCGGTGGTCAAGGTCAGCACGGCACCGAGCGCGACGAGAGTCCGCAACCGCCGCCGTCGCGACAGCCTGAGCCACTGTGTCATTTACTGGTCCCCCGGAGAGTCTCATCGCAGCACGCTGCCGGAGACACTAGTATGGCCAGACCGCCCCCACCCCGCCTTCACCCTCTTCGGGACGAGGGGGTATCTTCGTAAGCTGTTGTGCACACGAGCGTCCGCGCTCGGCCCGCACTGACCCCACAAGCAATGTTGACGACGAGGTAGACCCTTGCCCACGTACAGCCCCAAGCCTGGCGATGTCACCCGTGCCTGGCACGTGATCGACGCCGAGGATGTCGTGCTCGGCCGGCTCGCGACCGAGGTCGCCACGCTGCTGCGCGGCAAGCACAAGCCGACCTTTGCCCCGCACGTGGACACTGGTGACTTCGTCATCATCGTCAACGCCGGCAAGGTGGCGCTCACCGGTAACAAGCGCGAGCAGAAGTTCGCCTACCGGCACAGCGGCTACCCCGGCGGTCTGCGTAAGCGCTCCTTCGGCGAGCTGCTCGAGACCCGCCCCGAGCGGCTGGTCGAGAAGGTCGTCAAGGGCATGCTGCCGAAGAACAAGCTGGGCCGCGCCCAGGCGAAGAAGCTCAAGGTCTACGCCGGGCCGGAGCACCCGCACGCCGCGCAGAAGCCGCAGCCCCACGAGATCACCAAGATCGCTCAGGTGACCCAGTGAGTGAGGAACAGTCTGTGACCAGCACCGAGACCGCCACCGAGACGGCCACCGCCGCCGTCACCGCCACCGAGGTGGCCGTGACCAGCGAGACGCCGGCGGCGCCGAGGCCGTCGCGTGCTGCCGGTGGCACCGCGCAAACGGTCGGCCGGCGCAAGGAAGCCGTCGTCAGGGTGCGGCTCGTGCCCGGCTCCGGCAAGTTCAAGCTCAACGGCAAGTCCCTCGAGCAGTACTTCCCGAACAAGGTGCACCAGCAGCTCATCCGTGAGCCGCTGGCCACCGTCGACAAGCCGGACTCGTTCGACGTCTTCGCCAACCTCGGCGGCGGCGGCACCTCCGGCCAGGCCGGTGCGCTGCGGCTCGCGATCGCCCGTGCGCTCGCCGAGATCGACGGTGACGACCGCCCTGCGCTGAAGAAGGCGGGCTTCCTGACCCGCGACGCCCGTGCCACCGAGCGCAAGAAGTACGGCCTCAAGAAGGCGCGCAAGGCTCCGCAGTACAGCAAGCGCTGACGCGCCACCAGCAACGCACCGAGGCGCCCATCCGACTTCCAGGATGGGCGCCTCGCGCGTTTCGGCCTACCTGCGGTTGAGTTCGCAGGCTCACTTTTGCGCCGGGGCGTTATCCAGGGCTGAACGTGCTGGTCTATGGGTAAAAGGTGACGGCCACTAGGTTGTGGGGCGCTCACCGGTAGACAGTGGTGGAGTGCGGGCGGTGCGGGATACCGGCGGCTCCTACAGACACGGAGGTCGAGGACATGGCCCGCCTTTTCGGCACCGACGGAGTACGCGGCCTCGCCAACGGCGAGCTCACCCCCGAGCTGGCGATGTCGATCGCCGTCAGCGCGGCGCGGGTGCTCGCCGCCCACGACCGATCGCACCGGCCGGTTGCGATCGTCGGCAGGGATCCCCGAGCCAGTGGTGAGATGCTCGAGGCCGCCGTTGTCGCGGGGCTGGCCTCGGCCGGAGCCGATGTGGTCCGTGTGGGCGTGCTGCCCACACCTGCCGTTGCCCACCTCGTTGGTGACCTCTCCGCGGACCTCGGCGTGATGATCTCCGCGTCCCACAACGCGATGCCGGACAACGGCATCAAGCTCTTCGGCGCGGGCGGGCACAAGCTCGCCGACGGGATCGAGGACGAGATCGAGGCGGGCCTGAACGCGCCGGGTAACCGCCCCACCGGCGCCCAGATCGGCCGCGTCTCCGACCTCGACGACGCGCTCGACCGCTACACCACGCACCTGATCGAGGCCACTCCGCATACTCTTGCGGGCCTGCGGGTGGTGGTCGACTGCGCCAACGGGGCCGCGTCGCTGGTCGCGCCCGAGGCATACCGCAAGGCCGGTGCCGAGGTCATCGCCCTGCACGCGGAGCCGGACGGGATCAACATCAACGACAACTGCGGCTCCACCCATCCCGAGCAGCTGGCCGCCGCGGTGATCCAGCACGGTGCCGACCTGGGTATCGCGCACGACGGTGACGCCGACCGCTGCCTCGCGGTCGACGCGGGCGGTGCCCTGGTCGACGGCGACCAGATCATGGCCATCCTCGCGCTCGCGATGGTCGAGGCGGGCGAACTCGCCGAGAAGACTCTCGTGGCCACGGTGATGAGCAACCTCGGTCTGCATCTGGCGATGCGTGATCACGACATCACGCTGCGCACGACGGCGGTGGGTGACCGCTATGTGCTGGAGGAGCTGCGCGCGGGTGGCTACACCCTCGGCGGCGAGCAGTCCGGGCACGTCGTGCTGCCGGCTCACGCGACGACTGGCGATGGTCTGCTCACCGCGCTGCGCCTGATGAGCCGGGTCGCCGCGACGGGTACGCCGCTGGCCGAGCTGGCCGGCGTGATGCGCAGGCTGCCACAGGTGCTGGTCAACGTGCGGGTGGCCGACAAGGCCGCGGTCGCCGCGTCCCCCGCGGTGCGGGACGCGGTGGAGGCGGTCAGCACCGAGCTCGGCGACGAAGGCCGCGTCCTGCTGCGCCCGTCGGGGACCGAACAGCTCGTCCGCGTCATGGTCGAGGCGCAGGCCGAGGACATCGCGCAGGCGGTGGCCGACCGCCTCGCCGGCGTGGTCGCGTCCGTCGCATAGGGACTCGGCATCGCGAGTTGCCCGCCCAGGCCCGTGAGTTGCCCGCCCAGACTCACGAGTTGCCCTTTCGGGCGCGTGAGTTGCCCGTTGGGTAGAGGTCAGGGGTGACGAGCGTGGTGTAAACCTGCCTTTCCGGTGCGCGATGAATCACTGACCTGTAGGTTTTTGTGTGCATTCGCGACGGCACCGGATGCCGGCTGGTCGCGTCTGAGTCGAGACGAGCACGACCACAGCCTCATGAGCGGGGGGAACCATGGCCGGTGGACAGACAGTCGATCCGGGCAAGTTGAACGCAGCCGGCTCGGCATACACCCAGGAAGGTGGCGAGCTCAGCACCGCGGGCTCCCAGATCGAGACGGGCGTGTCCATGGGCCAGGTCGGTAATGCGTGGTCGGGGGTCGCCGCGCCCTACAGCGACGCGATCGGCAAGTACCGCAACAGCGTGACCACCTACGGCCAGAAGAGCACAGAACTCGGCGGCAAGCTCACGCAGGCGGCGAGCGCCTACGAGCAGGGCGAGCAAGTCAGCCGCGACACCATCGTGTCGAAGGGAGCCTGATCGTGGGGATATTCGACGTCGACGGCGTCCAGCAGGTCGTCGCGGAGAGTGAGTTCACCGACGCCGAGCTCAACGAGATGCGGTCACTGCTCGACGATCCGGACGTCACGGCGGAGAACAAGCAGAACATGCTCTATGTTCTGTCGAACGCGAACCGGCTCAGCGATGCGGAGATCAACCGGTACTCGGCTGAGGTAGGCGCCGATGCGGACGACGTCCGCAGTGGTGGTGAGGCGCTCCGCGAGAACATGGACAACGCACGCACGAGCCTGCCCGCCGCGCGCGAGGACGGCTGGCGGGCGAGCGCCCGCGACACCCAGAACAGCGTCCAGAACGCGCAGCAGATGCTGGACCAGGGCGGGTTCTCGAACTCCGACGAGATCATCGACGAGGCGCAGCTCGCGGTCAAGCTGTTCGAGGACTTCCATCCCCGGTACGAGCGTGCGGGGGGACTGGGCGGCAGTGGCATGCCGTCGCAGCCGGAGGACCGCGGTGTCGTCACCGTCGACCAGTCGTCGATGAATGGCAGTGGGAGCACGGGTATGCCCGCTACCTACTCGCACAGCGGTGTCGACCCACGCAGCATCGAGGAAGGTATGGACGAGTTCCGCGGTATCGACTTCACCGCGTTCCGTGCCGATGCCGAGACGCTCACGACCGCACACATCGCGGTCACCGATTCCAAGGAGGCGCTGGACTCCTCGTGGAGTAGCAACGCCGCTGACTGGACCGGTGACGCCAAGTCCGCGGCCGAGCAGGTGAACAACGCGCTCGTCCGTGGTGCCGGGGACCTGTCGCAGGCACTGCGAACGGCACCCGAGAACATCACGTACACAGTGGACAATGCGATCCAGCAGAACGTGATCAACTTTGCGCAGTCGGTGCTGGACCTCTACGGCGACGGGACAGTCGCGGAACTCACGCCCCTGCAGGTCGACGCCTTCATCACCGCGAAAGAAGACCTTCCCGCCCTCATCGAGGAGCTGGAAGCCAAGATCGAGGAGATCGAGAACAAAAGTCTGTGGGACAAGTTCGTCGACCTGATGAGCAGCCCGCTGACCGCGGTCGTCACGGTCATCAGCCCCATCGGCGCGCTCATCGGTTACAGCTACGCCAGCGAAATCACCGAGGACAACATCCGGGAGGAGACCGACAAGTACCGGGGCACCCTGCAGGAAGCCGAGCAGCGGCTTGCGGAGTTCTGCGCCGACTACGACACCAAGGCCAACTCCGTCCATCAGCAGGCCTCGTCGTACGTCTCGGGAATCCAGGACAACTACACGACGCTGATCGACTCGCTGAACCAGGGACTCGAACCCGACCCGTTCGCCGCGACCGACACCGGCGGCGACGCAGGTGGTGACACCGGCGGCGGTGTCGACACGGGTGGTACCGGCAACGGCACAGGTAGCGGCAGTGGTAGCGGCTCCGGCGGCGGTGGGAGCGTTCCCGGGGTGGGCGGTGGCGGCACCGGCGGCGGTGGCAGCATGCCCGGCATCGAGACGCCGGAAACCGAAAAGCCGGAGGGGATGAACCCGGTCACCGGCAAACCGCTGGAGCTCAACCCGGAAACGGGGGAGCCGTACCCGATCGACCCGGAGACCGGTGAGGCGATCAAGGACCTGGGCAGCGACCAGGACACGCTGACCGTGGAGCAGGGTGACCAGACCTTCACGATGACCGAGCCCGATGACGAAGGAAAGATGGACATCTCCGTCGAGGACGGCTCGGGCGAGCTGAAGGAGTACCAGCTCGACTTCGGTCCCGACGACCCGTCGGCCGCGGAGCCGGGCGAGTTCGGCCCGCAGGGCACGGGTGAGCCGGGTGAACAGGTCTACCGGCCTGGTCCTGACGGCAAGATCCACATCGAGGACGGCAACCTCAAGATCACCGCTGAGCGGCCGGAGGGGCCGGAGGGCCCGACCGTCGTGACCGTCGACAACGGTCAGGGCGAGCCGGTCACCTACACACTCGGCACGAAGGAGCCCGACGGTTCCGCGGAAGCCCTGCGTGACCGCGTTACCACGCAGCCAGGTAGGGCCGACGCCGGGCAGCCGGTGCCGGGGGCAGCGGGCGATGAGAGCGGCTCGCAGTCCGGCGCCACAGGTGCGCAGAACGCCGACGCCGCTGCAGGCGGTGGTGCGGCGAGCGGTGGTGCCGCTGCAGGCGGCGGCGCTGCCCCGGCTGGTGACTCCACGCCTGCTGGTGACGCGGCGCCCGCCGGTGATTCGGGCGCTGGTGGCGCTGCTGCCGGTGCTGCTCCCAGCTTCGCGGCGGACAGCGGTTCGGTGGGCGTTGGTTCGGTCGACGGTGGTGCGGATAACGCGGCTGGTTCGGTCCCGGGCTCCGAGGCCACGACGGCGCAGACCGTTGGCGCCGGTGGTGACAGTGGGGGCGGCGCTGCCGCGGTGTCGGGCGGTGGCGGAAGCGAACCGTTGGGAGCGGGAGCGTTCTCCGGCGCGGACTCGCAGCCCGCACCTGCCGCGGCCGGCGGCGGCCTCGGCGTCGCGCCGGGCGGTACCGGTGCGGAGGGCATGGCGTCCGCCGGTGCGCAGGGCGGCGGTATGGCAGGCGGTATGGGCATGATGGGCGGCATGGGTGCCATGGGTGGCGCGGGCGGTGGCCAGGGTGGTGACCAGGAACGCAGCTCGAACCCCTACCGTCTGGATGGCGGAATCTTCGAGACCAGCGGGTCGGCGAACCGGATCAGCGGCTCGTTGGCCGACGACGCGGACCGCTCGATCCGGTTCGACCGGTGACGGTGCGACCGAAGGGAGTTAACTCATGACCTCCGGTGCCGATCCCAGGCTGGTGGAGCGCCTGGCCGAGACGCAGGCCCGAGTCAGGGAACAGTCGACGGTCATCACCGAGCGTGTCCGGACGGCGGCCGCGCACGTCGCCGAACGGGCCGACCAGCGTCGGCAGGTGAACGAGGCCCACAGCAAGGAACTCGACAAGCTGGTCGAGGACCGAAAAGCGGCCAAGGCCGACCCGAACTCCGGCAACCAGTGGCTGCAGCGTACGGAGTCGTACGATCACACGTTCCAGTTCGGCGAGGACGAGCAACGTGAGCGGCAGCCGGCGCCGCCGGCCCCGGCCCCAATGCCCGAGCCGAGGCTGGAAGCCCCGGAGCCACGGCGCCGTGGCAGGCACGCACGCCCGGACGACCGGTTCGACGACGACGACTTCTCCAACAACAACTGGATGAAGTAAGCGCGAAGCTAGGCGGGCATCAGCTTGGCATCGAGGTGCGCGGCCTTCAGGTCGGCCTCCAGCAGTGACCGGTAGCTGCTCGTGCCGGTCAGGTGCGTGAGGAAGAACGCGGTGAACAGCGCACGCACAACACGCTGCGTAGCGCGGTGCGGCTTGCCGTGCAGCAGCAGCTGACTCCAGTGCATGCCCTCGGTGACGCCGAGGTGTGAGGACTTGGGGATGGTGCGTAGCTGAACGGGGCCCGCCCAGGCCCTGGCGATGGCTTCGGCGTTGCCGGCGGCCGGGGCGACCAGGTCGTTGTCCGGAACGAGGTGCAGGCCGGGCATCTGGATGGTCTGCGCGGCGGCTGTTGCAGACGGAATCGTCTGCGCGGCCGCGATGGTGGCGACGGCCTTCACCTCGGGTTCGCCGCTACCGGCCGCGGCGAGAACGGCAGCGCCTCCGCCGACCGAGTGACCGGCCAGGCCGAGCTTCGCCGGGTCGACGCTGATGCCGTCGGGCCCGAGGCGCACCCCGGTCACGACGTCCAGTGTGGACCGCAGGTCGGCGGCGAAAAGCCGGTGTGAGGGGAGCGGGCCGCGCTGCGTCGCCGGTGCCGCTGCGACGATGCCCCAGCTGGCGAGGTGGCGCAGCAGCTCGCGGTAGCGGCCGGGTGGCTGGAGCCAGCCGTGTCCGAAGGCGATGGCCGGCAGGTTGAGCCCGGCACGCGGGGTGAACACCACGCCGGGCAGGCCGACGAGCGCGAGATCGCCGCGCAGCACCTCGTGCGGTCCCGGGTGGGAGAGCTCTTCGAGCAACTGCTTCGGCTTGCTGGCCATGGCTGGAGGGTAGCCGACCAGCCCGCCGCCGGCTGGGACACCCGCTGCGGCTACCACCCCCCACGGAGGCGCTTCGCGCCGCTGTGCCCGCCCGTCGCCCGGCCACCACCCCCCACGGAGGCGCTTCGCGCCGCTGTGCCCGCCCGTCGCCCGGCCACCACCCCCCACGGAGGCGCTTCGCGCCGCTGTGTTCAATGCGAGTGTGTGTGGAATCGTGGGATACGTAGGGCATCGGCCGGCGCTCGACGTGGTGCTGGGTGGCTTGCGCCGAATGGAATATCGAGGCTATGACTCGGCCGGGGTCGCCGTGCTGGACGGTGCGGGGCGGCTGACGGTCGAGCGCAAAGCAGGTCGTCTCGCCAACCTGGAGGCCGCCCTCGACACCGCCGGGCGTGAGCTCTTCGCCGGAACCGCTGGCATGGGGCACACACGGTGGGCTACGCACGGCGCGCCCATCGACCGCAACTCGCACCCCCACCGCGACGCCGGTGAGCGCGTGGCCGTGGTGCACAACGGGATCATCGAGAACTTCGCCGCGCTGCGCGCCGAGCTGGAGGCCGATGGTGTCGAGCTGACCAGCGACACCGACACCGAGACCGCGGCGCACCTGATCGCCCGCGCCTACGACGACGGCCCAACGGCGGGCGACCTCCCGGCCAGCGTCGGTGCCGTCTGCAGGCGGCTCGAGGGAGCGTTCACCCTGGTCGTCACCCATGCTGACCACCCAGACCTCGCCGTTGCCGCCCGCCGCTCATCACCGCTCGTGGTCGGTGTCGGGGACGGCGAGACCTTCGTCGCGTCCGATGTCGCGGCGTTCATCGAGCACACCCGGCAGGCCGTCGAGCTCGGTCAGGACCAGCTCGTCGTCATCGGCCGCGACGGCTACGAGGTCACCGACTTCGCGGGGGAACCCGCACAGGGCAAGCCGTTCACCGTGAACTGGGACCTCTCCGCCGCCGAGAAGGGCGGCCACGAGTACTTCATGCTGAAGGAGATCGAGGAGCAGCCCGACGCGCTGGCCAACACGCTGCGCGGGCATTTCGAGTCCGGCCGCATCGTGCTCGACGAGCAGCGCCTGAGCGACCAGGACCTGCGCGACGTCGACAAGGTGTTCGTCGTGGCGTGCGGTTCGGCTTACCACTCCGGCCTGGTCGCCAAGTACGCGATCGAACACTGGTGCCGGCTGCCGGTCGAGGTGGAACTCGCCAGCGAGTTCCGCTACCGCGACCCGGTGCTCGACCGCGACACGCTGGTCGTCGCCGTCTCGCAGTCCGGTGAGACAGCCGACACGCTGGAGGCGGTGCGGCACGCCCGCGCGCAGAAGGCGCGGGTGCTCGCCGTCTGCAACACCAACGGCGCGCAGATCCCGCGGGAGTCCGATGCCGTGCTCTACACGCACGCAGGCCCCGAGATCGGCGTGGCCTCCACCAAGGCCTTCCTCGCCCAGATCGCCGCGAACTACCTGGTCGGTCTCGCGCTCGCGCAGGCCCGTGGCACCAAGTACCCGGACGAGGTCGCCCGCGAGTTCGCGGAGCTGGAGGCGATGCCCGCGGCGGTCCACAAAGCACTGTCCACGGTGGATCAAGTGCGGGAGCTGGGGCGGCGGCTGGCCGATTCCAAGGCGGTGCTCTTCCTTGGCAGGCACGTGGGTTTCCCTGTCGCGCTGGAGGGTGCGCTCAAGCTCAAGGAACTTGCGTACATGCACGCCGAGGGCTTCGCGGCAGGTGAGCTCAAGCACGGGCCCATCGCGCTGATCGAGGACGGGCTGCCGGTCGTCGTCGTGATGCCGTCGCCGAAGGGACGCGCGGTACTGCACGCGAAGCTGGTGTCCAACATCAGCGAGATACAGGCCCGCGGCGCCCGCACCATCGTGATCGCTGAGGAGGGCGACGAGACGGTGCGCCCCTTCGCCGACGAGCTGGTGGAGGTGCCCGCGGTGCCCACTCTGCTGCAGCCGCTGGTGTCCACGGTTCCGCTGCAGGTGTTCGCCGCCGAGATCGCCACGACCCGGGGCTACGACGTGGACAAGCCACGCAACCTGGCGAAGTCGGTGACGGTGGAGTAAACAGTGCCCTGTGCGGGGTATCTGGACCACTGACCATATTCGCCAGGCCGAGGAACGCCTGATGGCGGTGACGCCGGAGGGTGACCTGATGCGGCGTGCCGCCTACGGGGTGTCGGTACGCGCTGCCGAGTTGCTCGCCGAGCACACCGGGTCGGTGACGGGGCGAAGGGTCGTCCTGCTCGTCGGTGCGGGCAACAACGGTGGCGATGCGTTGTGGGCAGGCGCTTTCCTGCGCAGGCGCGGTGTCGGTGTAACGGCAGTGCTACTGAACCCGGACAAGGCCCACCCTGCGGGGCTGGCCGCACTGACCAGGGCCGGTGGCCGGATCCTCACGGCCGAGGAGTCTCCACAGTGGATAGAGCAAGCCGATCTGGTCGTCGACGGGATCGTGGGCATCTCGGCGAAGGGGCCGCTGCGGCCCGCTGCCGCCGCGTTGCTCGACCACGTCAGCGCCCCGGTGCTTGCGGTGGACCTGCCGAGCGGCGTCGAACCCGACACCGGGGCAGTCACCGGGCCCGCGGTGCGCGCGACGTGCACGGTGACGTTCGGCGCGTACAAGCCGGTGCACGTGCTCAATCCGGGACGCTGTGGCGACGTCGTCCTGGTCGACATCGGGCTGACCGGCGAGCTGGGTGAGCCGGACCTGCGCCGCCTCGACGCCGCCGACGTGGCGGCCGAGTGGCCGATGCCCGGCCCCGCCGACAACAAGTACACCCAGGGCGTGACGGGGGTCGCCGCCGGGTCGTCGGCCTATCCGGGCGCGGCCGTGCTGGCTTCAGGAGCCGCGGTGCGAGCGACGTCCGGCATGGTCCGCTACGCCGGCCCCGCCGCGGACGTGGTGCGCGCGCACTGGCCGGAGATCGTGGCGACCGGTTCGATCTCCGACGCGGGCAAGGTGCAGGCCTGGGTGGTGGGTCCCGGCATCGGCACCGGGCGGGACGGCCGGGACGTGCTCGCGCACGCACTGAGCCAGGGCGTGCCCGTATGTGCCGACGCCGATGCCATCACGATCATCGCCCGGCACCCCGAAGTCCTCGACGCGCGCGATCCGGACACCCCCCTCGTGCTCACCCCGCACGACGGCGAGTTCGAACGGCTGACCGGGTTCGCGCCGGGCGCGGACCGGGTGGGTGCCGTCCGGGATGCCGCCCGCCGGTTCCATGCCGCCGTGCTGCTCAAGGGGCACTGCACGCTGGTCGCCGACCCCGGCGGGCGGGTGCTGGTCAACACGGCGCGCGGCTCGTGGCTGGCGACCGCCGGATCCGGCGATGTGCTGTCCGGGATCACCGGATCCCTGCTGGCATCCGGCATCGACCCGTGGCTGGCCGCCGGGCTCGCGGCGGACGTCCACGCCCGAGCCGGCGAACTGGCGGCAGGCGGCGTCCCGGCATCCGCATCCGGCGTGCTCGCCGCTGTTCCGGACGCGCTGCGCCGGGTCCGGGCGCTGGCGCACTGACCGGCGCCACTGGTTCAGACCAGACCGGCGAGGGCGGCGCTGTCGTTCCACAATGCGTCCCTGGCCTGATCGTTCCTGGCGAGGCGGGACGGCTGAGGCCAGGTCAGCCGACCCTTGACCAGGGAGGCGTATACCTTCCCCGAGGGCGGCCGAACGGTGCCGAGGGCGAGGTCCGCCAGCGCGCCGCCTGCCTGGGCGCGGGTGCTGTAGCGCGGGATCAGCCTGCCAAGCGGCGAGCCGAGCAGGGACCAGACCAGGCGGACGGCTGGGCTGAAGTTCCGGGACAGGCCGGTGCCGGGGGTGGCGCCCGGGTCGTAGGCGATGACCGACAGGTCCTTGTCGATCGCCTCCGGCTGCGCGGCCAGTGCCTGCGCGGTCAGCACATTGCACAGCTTGGACGACGTGTAAGCGTGGCCGCCTGCGTTGCGCGGCGCCTCGTCGAGGTCGGTGTCGAGGTCCGGATGGGCAAGCAGCTTGGCGTCCGCGTGGCGGGGCGCCGGCAGGATGCCTGCCAGTTCCGGGTCGTGTGTCGAGCTGCTGGTGATGACCACTCTGGCCCCGCGGGCGAGCCGCGGCAGCAGCAGCCGTAACAGCAGGTACTGGGCGAGGTGGTTGACCGCGAAGGTCGTTTCGAAACCGTCGGCGGTGCGCTGGTCGATGGCGTGGAACGACAGGCCCGCGTTGAGCACGAGCACGTCCACGGCGGTGCCGCCGAGGCGGTCGTCGACCGCCTGCGCGAAGGACCGGACCGACTCCAGCTGGGCGAGGTCGAGGGGCAGCACGTCGAGCCCCTTGGCGCCTGCGGTCCGCGCGCCGAGCAGCAGGGTGGCACCGGAAGCCGTGATGCGAGAGGCGGCGACCTCACCGAGCCCGGAGGTTCCGCCTGTCATGACAACGGTGGGCATACCGTCCCTTCCCAGTAGCTGATAGGTTGATGTCCGAAAAATATGAGTCCAGACTCATCTTGTCAAGGGAAGGGGATTTCCGTGGTGGAGAAAGCGATCCGGGCCGACGCCCGGCGGAACCGGGCCCGCATTCTGGAGACGGCCGAGGCCGTGTTCGCCGCTCACGGCCCCGCCGCCTCCACCGAGGAGATCGCGAGGAAGGCCGGCGTGGCCATCGGCACCGTGTTCCGGCACTTCCCCACCAAGGCCGAACTGGTCGAGGCCGTGTTCGTGGACCGGCTGTCCCAGCTTGCCGCCAGCGCGCGTCAGCTGGCGGAGTCCGACGATGCAGGCGCAGCGTTCTTCGACTTCTTCACCACCTGGGCGGAACTGTCGGCGCTCAAGCAGTCGTTCGCCGACGCGCTGGCCAACGACGGTGTTGACATCCAGGCGGCTGCCGAGCGTGGCGCCTACCCTGCCGTGCGCACCGAGTTGGCGGCGGCGGTGGAAACCCTGCTCACCCGAGCCCAGGCGGCCGGCGCGGTCAGGAGCGACATCGGGATGCGCGAGCTGAACGCCCTGCTGATCAGCGTCGCGCGCGCGGTTGAACAGGTGCGCGACGACCCCGACGTGCAGCGGCGCCTGCTGTGCACCATCCTCGATGGCCTGCGCGCGGGCACCGCATCAGCGCGGCCCGCGGAAAGCTGACGCGCCGGCCGCTATTCCTGGCTCGCGCGCCGCACAGTGACCGGCGCCAGCGCTGGCCGTTTGGCGGTGCGGCCATCGCCCGACGAGCGGCCGCGCAGCCTGCGGTAGATCCACGGGCCGACGAACGAGGAGATCCAGCGCAGTTCTGTTCCGGCGCTGTGCAGCCCGCTACGCGGCGGCAGCGGGGGCAGTGGCGATGTCCAATCCGGATCGCTGCCCGGCAGGTCCAGTGTGTGCGCCAGCGCAGCGGCCATGCGGGTGTGCCCGAGCGGGCTCGCGTGCAGCCGGTCCGTGCTCCACAGCCGCGGGTCCGTGGTCACGGTGTGCGGGAAGGTGTCCACAATGGTCACCCCGTGGCGGTCCGCGGTGGCCCGGATGCGGGCGTTGAGTTCGAGTAGCCGCGCCCGCAACGGCCGGGCGGCGCGGGTTGTCCTGGTCAGGTCGGGGAAGGTGAACGTGACGACGTGCGCGCCCGCCACGGTGAACGCGGCGAACATGTCCTCCAGACAGCCGGCGACCTGTGCCGCATCGAACCGCCGCCGGATGAGGTCGTTCACGCCGCCCATGACGGTGACGAGGTCGGGCCGCAACGCAAGCGCTGGGGCCAGCTGCTCGTCGCGAATCTGGGCGGCGAGTCGGCCTCGGACGGCGAGATTGGCGTACTGCAGGCCGGGATTGACGCGGGCGAGCTCCTCGGCGAACCGGTCGGCCCAGCCCCGGTAGCCCCTGATCTCATCACCGTCGCCGAGGCCTTCGGTCTGGCTGTCACCGACTGCGACGTAACGGCTGTACGGCATTGTCGTCATACCGTCTTTTCTGTGCGGGCGCGCAGGCGCAGGAGGTCGGCGGTCGTGAGACACCATTCGCGGGTCTGCTGTTCAAGGCGGTGCCCTGCCTGGCAGGTGAGATAGGGGCCGATGCCGCGCCCCTGGCGCAGGAACGATCTTTCGTCGAGATCGCCGCGCAGGTCACGCATCGTCCGTTCGTAGAAGGCGAGCTTGACCGCCGCGGTGGCGGCACGTTCCTCCAGCTGCTCGATCACCGGCTCGGGGTCGAGGCGATCCACTGCGTGGACCTTGACCGCGAGGTCGTCGCGAAGGGCCAGCGGTTTCGCCGGCGCTGTCGCGAATCGCCGCAGCTCGGCAAGGCCGTCGTCGGTGATCGTGAACACGCGTTTGTTGGGCCGGTTCTGTTGGACGACTTCCCGGCCGGTGACCAGATCGTCGTGCTCGAGCCGGGTGAGCTCGGCGTAGAGCTGCTGCGGTGCCGCGTACCAGAAGTTCGCGACACCGACATCGAAGACCTTCGTCAGCTGATAGCCGCTGTACTCGCCGTGGAGCAACGCCGCCAGCACCGCGTGCCGTAATGCCATGCCACTCCCTGGTCATAGGTCTGATTATTCAACAATTTGACTATGAGGCGGGTGGTGCAGGCAAGACTTATCAAGTTCTCTGTTAACAGCGCGGGGTACTCCTGGTAGAAATGGCGCGGTATGCCTGCTTCACGTGGGGGAGTCCCGGCCGGTGAACGACATTCCCGAAGCCATGACGGTGTCCGTGCTGAACGGCATCCACGACGATGCCTAGGACCCGCCCGCCCGACGCAGCCGTCGCACAGCGGCGGCAGGCGATCCTGCGTACGGTCATCGAGCTCGGTGAGGTTCGCATCGACGACCTCACCGGGCGGTTCCAGGTGAGCCTGATGACGATGCATCGCGACCTCGACGAGCTCGCCGAGCGCAAGCTGCTGCGCAAGCTGCGTGGCAGGGTGGCCGCGTACCCGGCGCTGACCATGGAGACCGCGAAGCGTTTCCGGGAGGGCCTGCACCTGCCGCAGAAGCAGGCGCTGTGTGCACTGGCGGCCAGTGAGGTGACGCACGGGCAGACCGTTTTCCTCGACGACTCGACCACGCTGTTCCCGCTCGCCCGCAGGCTGGCCGCGCTCGAACGGCTCGTGCTGATCACCAACTCGCTCGAGATCGCGCGCATCGTCGGGGACAACGCGGACACCGAGGTGATCCTGCTCGGCGGCCGCTACACCGAGTTCGACTCCTGTATCGGCCCTGACACGCTGGCGACGCTGCGCCGGCTGCGTGCCGATGTGGGTTTCGTGTCGGCGACTGCTGTCGCGGGCGGGCGGCTGTACCACTCGGTGCGCGAGTACGCCGAACTCAAGGAGGTGGCGCTCGAGGTGTCGCACCGCAACGTGCTGGTGGTCGACTATTCCAAGTTCGGCAGAACGGCGACCTACGCGTACGCCGTTTCCGGCGACTACGACCTGGTGCTCGTCGACGACGAGACACCCACGGACGAAATCAAGGCATAGCGCGCTTTCGGCAATCCGGTAGTGGTGGCAGCGAGCAGGGAAGCAGGGGTATGAGCAGCAACGATGAAGTTCTGGTCGCCGGTGTCGACTCGTCAACGCAGTCGACGAAGGTCATGGTGTGCAATGCGCGAACCGGTGCGGTCGTGCGCAGCGGGCGCGCTGAGCACCCGGATGCGACCGAGGTCGATCCGGCGCAGTGGTGGTCGGCGTTCCAGACCGCGAGCGGTGGGCTACTCGACGGTGTCACCGCGATCGGTGTTGCCGGGCAGCAGCACGGCATGGTGACGCTCGATGAGGGCCGCGAGGTCGTCCGTCCGGCACTGTTGTGGAACGACACTCGCTCGGCCACGGCCGCGGCGGAGCTGACCAGCGAGCTGGGTGGCCCGCAGGCGTGGGCGGAGGCCGTGGGATCGGTGCCGGTGGCGAGCTTCACGGTCACCAAGCTGCGCTGGATGGCCGAGCACGAGCCCGGCCTCGCCGACCGTGTGGCGCGGGTGTTGCTGCCGCACGACTGGCTCACCTGGCGGCTGACCGGTGGCGACCCGGTCACCGACCGCGGCGACGCGTCGGGCACCGGCTACTTCTCGCCCGCGAAAGGCGTCTACCGCACCGACATTCTCAGCCAGGCGTTCGGTGGCCGGGGTCCCGAGCTGCCCAGGGTCCTCGGCCCTGCTGAGCCGGCCGGTCACACCCCCGACGGCAGGCTGGTCTCCGCGGGCACCGGCGACAACATGGCGGCCGCGCTCGCGCTGGAGCTGGGCGCCGGGGACGTCGTGGTCTCTCTGGGCACGAGCGGCACGGTGTTCGGCGTGTGCGACACGCCGGTGGCCGACCCCACCGGCACCGTCGCCGGGTTCGCGGACGCGACCGGGCGGTTCCTGCCGCTGGCCTGCACTCTCAACGCCGCCAGGGTGCTCACCGCGGCGGCCCGCATGCTGGGCGTCGAGCTGGCCGAGCTCGACCGGCTCGCACTCAGCGCGGCACCGGGTGCCGATGGCCTGACGCTCCTGCCGTACCTCGACGGCGAGCGCACACCGAACCTGCCGGATGTGACGGGTTCGCTGTTCGGGCTGAGCCGGGCCAACATGACGCCGGAGAACGTGGCTCGCGCGGCCGTGGAAGGGATGCTGTGCGGTCTGGCCGCCGGACTCGATGCGGTGCGCGAGCACGGAATCACGGTCGGTCGGGTGCTCCTCATCGGCGGTGCCGCGCAGTCGGCGAGTGTGCGTGCCATCGCGCCGTCGGTTTTCGGGGTTCCCGTCGTGGTGCCGGAACCGGCCGAGCACGTCGCGATCGGCGCCGCGCGGCAGGCGGCGTGGGCACTCGCCGG
Source organism: Saccharomonospora sp. NPDC046836 (assembly GCF_040645195.1). Taxonomy (NCBI): domain Bacteria; kingdom Bacillati; phylum Actinomycetota; class Actinomycetes; order Pseudonocardiales; family Pseudonocardiaceae; genus Saccharomonospora; species Saccharomonospora sp. NPDC046836. The sequence continues at coordinate 49,128 of NZ_JBEYXW010000001.1, read as the reverse complement.
CACTGTCGAGCCGCCGGTGTGGCAGGGCCGGGATGCGGCGCTTGTGCTGGGCGAACCCAGCGCTGACGAAGCGTTGCGGGGTACGGAAACACGTCGTCGCCACCTCGACGCACGCGCACTCGTGCACGATCTTTAGGCCCTCTGTGGGAAACTTTTCCCCGCTATGAATGCTGACCACCCCGTCCGCGCCGAGGTCGTGATCGACCTCGGCGCCATCCGGCACAACGTCGGACTGCTCGCCGCGCGCGCGGCGGCGTCCGGCGCGGAGACGATGTCGATCGTGAAGGCCGACGGCTACGGACACGGCGCGCTGCCCGTGGCGAAGGCTGCCTTGCAGGTGGGTGCGACCTGGCTGGGCACGTGCTCACTGGCCGAGGCGCTCGACCTGCGCCGCGCCGGTGTCACGGCACGGTTGTTCAGTTGGCTCGACGTGCCCGAGGTGGACTATGCGGCCGCGATCGAGCAGGATGTGGACCTCTCGGCGAGTTCACCCGCCGAGTTGGCGCGGATCGCCACGGCCGCGGCCAGAGTCGGTCGGCGGGCCCGGGTGCATCTCAAGATTGACACCGGGTTGTCCCGCAACGGTTGTCCCGCCTACAGCTGGCCACGCCTTGTGAAGGCTGCCGCTGCTGAGCCCACTGTGGAGGTGGTGGCGATCTGGTCGCACCTGGCCTGTGCCGACGAGCCTGGGCACCCGTCGATCGACCGGCAGGCGGAGCGTTTCGCCGATGCCTACGCGATCGCGCGTGACGCCGGGCTCGATCCTTTGCGGCATCTGGCGAACTCCGCCGCGACACTGACCCGCCCGGACCTGCATTTCGACCTCGTCCGGCCAGGTATCGCGATGTACGGCCTCAATCCTGTTCCGCAACGGGAGAAGCTACGCCCCGCGATGACGTTCCGGTCCAGTGTCGTGCTGACCAAACGGATCGCGGCGGGCGAGTCCGTCTCCTATGGACACACCTGGACCGCGGCCGAGGACACCACCCTCGCGCTGGTACCGGTCGGCTACGCCGACGGTGTGCCGCGCGCCTTGTCGGGGCGGATGAGCGTGTGGTTGGACGGCAGGCGCCGCCCGGTGGCGGGGCGGGTGTGCATGGACCAGCTCGTCGTCGACTGTGGTGACGACGAACCCGAAATCGGCGCCGAGGTGGTGCTTTTCGGTACTGGCGACGATGGCGAGCCGACAGCCAGGGAGTGGGCCCACACCCTCGGCACCATCGACTACGAGATCGTGACGGGGATGTACCGCCCCCGAGTGCGGCGCCGGTACCTCGGCGAGGACGACGTGTGATGTCCTCGGGCCCACTGCACACGGGGGAGACACCTGCCGACGGCGAGCCGTTCGGCCGGCTCGAGCCCGGCCGCACCACCACTGTCGCAGCCGATGACGGCTCGCCGATCACGGTGGAGGAGATCGGGCCCGCGGACGGCGGTGAGCCGGCCCTGACCGTCGTTGGTGTCCACGGGTTCGCACTGTCCCGGCACAGTTGGCACTTCCAGCGGAGGGCACTGGCCTCGCTGCGGTTGCCGCGAGTGCGGCAGGTTTACTACGACCACCGTGGGCATGGCCAGTCCGGGCCCTCGGAAGCACGGCACAGCACCATAGAACAGCTCGCCGCCGATCTGCACGCCGTGCTCCGCGCTGTCACGCCCGACGAGCAAATCGTCCTTTTGGGACACTCGATGGGCGGCATGGTGATCATGGAGCTCGCCCAGCAGCAGCCCGAGCTCTTCGCCGAGCAGATCTGCGGCGTGGTGCTGGTCGCCACGGCCGCGGGCGAGGTCGGTAGTCGCGGGCTGACACGGTCATTGTTGTCGAAGTACAACCCGCTCACCCGGGGTGTCGGTGAGCTGGCCGGCTGGCAGCCCGGACTGGTCGAGTTCATCCGTGCCGCGGGTGGTCAGCTGACCCGGCATGCCGTGCGGCGCCTGGCTTTCGGCAGCAGGGACGTCGACCCGGAGCTGGTGGATTTCATGCTGGCGATGCTCGATGTGACACCGGTGCGACAGCTCGTGCACTTCGTCGACACACTCAGCACCCACAACCGGTATGCGGCGCTGGCCGGGCTCAAACAGGCGCATGTGCTCGTGGTGGGCGGCGATGCCGACCGGCTGACGCCGTACTCGCATGCGGAGCGGATGGCGGCGGAACTCCCGGATGCACGACTGGTGCGAGTACGGGGCGCGGGGCACATGGTGCATCTCGAACAGCCGGATGTGGTGAACAGCCACATCATCGACCTGCTGCAGGCGTGCTCCGGTGTCGACGGGCACCGTGGCCCACGTAAGATCCGATGGTGGCGCAGATGAGCATCGAGCTGCAGACCGCCGACGATACGATCCACTTCGGACGGTCGCTCGGCCGCGTGCTGCGGGCGGGCGATCTGGTGCTGCTCGCCGGTCCGCTCGGTGCTGGCAAGACGACCATGACCCGTGGCATCGCGGACGGCATGGGCGTGACCGGAAGGGTCAGCTCGCCGACGTTCGTGCTGGCGCGCGTGCATCCCGCCGGACCAGCCGGCGTGGCGCTGGTGCACGCCGATGCCTACCGGCTCGGCGGTGATCTGTCGCAACTGGACGATCTTGACCTCGACACCGACCTCGACCGTGCCGCGCTGGTGGTCGAATGGGGTGAGGGCCTTGCCGAGCGGCTCTCCGACGACTACCTCGTGGTCCGGCTCGCCCGGCGTCCCGACGACGTGCGCACGGTGCGGCTGGAACCACACGGCGCGTGGACCGGTCGCGTCGCCGAGCTGCCTGTCGCGACCTGACCGGCAAGGTCAGTTCGCCGGGTCGACGATTCCCCTGGCGATGCCGAGCTCGACGAGGTCCTGTGGGCGCAGCCGCAGCTGGTCCGCGATGGCCGGCACCTCCGCCGCCGTGCGTTTGAGGATCGAGGCCGCCGCCTCCGGCGACGTGACCGAGAAGTAGCTGTCCGGTGTGACCCAGGTCCGCCCCGGCGCGGCGAAGGCGAGTGCGCCACCCGAGCCGCCCTCACCGATCACCAGCGTCGTCACCGGCACCCGCGCCGACGCGATGGCCGCGAACAGCTCCGCGATCGCCGGGCCTGCTCCGGCCCGCTCGGCGTCGGCGTCGTTGGCGGCCCCCGGGGTGTCCACCAGCGTGAGCACCGCGATGCCGAGCCGGTCCGCGAGCCGCACCAGTCGTGCCGCGGTGCGGAATCCCGCCGGGCGGGTGGCGGTTCCGCACTGCGCGGCGTAGGCCACCGTCCTGCCACCACGGTGGCCGAAGCCGCACAGCACACCGGGATCGACACCACCACACCGGTCGCCCCTGATGTCCTCCCGCCAGTCGAAGTAGGAGTCCAGATAGGACTGTGCGCGTGGTCGCCGCGCCGCGCGAGCCTGCTGGACGGCAGCCCAGCCCGTCGCGGGCAAGGACGTGACGCCGAGCGAACCCGGTGCCGCCGCGGGTCCCTTGACCGGATTCGTGAGGAGCCGCAACCACCGTTCCAGTGCAGGGCGCAGCTCGGCGCGGTCGACAAGCCGGTCCACCTGACCGGTGGCCCACTGGGATTCGGCGGTGTAGGCGTGCGGATCGCCCGGCGGACGCACCCGGGAGCCGGCGAAGCCGACCTGGGCACCAGGCAGCGCCAGCGTTACATCGGCACCGGCGCCCAGTGTCGCCCAGCCGCCGCCCGTCGCGGGGTCGCGCAGCACCGCGATCTGCGGCAGCCCGGCCGTTCTGGTGAGCGCCGACTGCAGTGCAATGTGCTGCAGCTGTTCCAGTGCCCGCATGCCTTCCTGCATGCGACTTCCCCCGGTCGCGATCAGCGACACGACCGGCACACGCAGCTCCCGCGCCCGCGTGAACGCCTGCTCGATCCGGTACCCGGTGCGCTCGCCGATCGACCCGCCGAGAAAGCCGAACTCGAACGCGATGAACACTGCCTCGGTGTCACCGATCTTGCCGGCACCGCAGACCACCGACTCCCGCTCGCCGGTGTTCTCCACCGCGCGTTGCCGTGCGGCGTCGTAGCCCTGCCAGCCGACAGGACCGTCCACTGCGGACACTTCGGTGTCGTCGAAGGGCAGTTCGGTGAAGGCCGAAGCCACGCCGTCGATGATCGAGCGTGTGGGCTCACGCATTGAGCGCTCGTTTCATCACCTTGCCCATGTCGTTGCGGGGCAAGGAATCCAGGAACCGCACTGTGCGCGGCCGCTTGTGCGGCGTGAGTAGCCGGGCGACGTGGTCGGCGAGATCCTGCTCTGCTGGCGGCTCGCCGCTGGGTACCACCCACGCCACAATCCGTTCACCGAGGTCGTCGTCGGGCTCGCCGGTGACCGCGACCTCGGCGACTCCCGGATGCTCCAGCAGCGCGTTCTCGATCTCGCCTGCGCCGATCTTGTAGCCGCCGCTCTTGATGATGTCCGTGGCCTTGCGGCCGACGATGCGGAGGTAACCGTCGGCGTCCCGGGTGGCCATGTCTCCGGTGCGGAACCAGCCTCCCCCACTGGTGAACGCCTCGGTCGTCGCGTCCGGGCGGTTGAGGTACTCGGTGAACAGGTTGGGACCCCGCACCTGGATCTCGCCGACCGTCTCGCCGTCGCTGCTCTCGATGGCTGCACCGGAGTCGTCGACCAGCCGCAGCTCGACACCCCGCAGGGGAACGCCGACGGTGCCGGGTTTGCGTTCACCGTCCGCGCGAACGCTGGTGTTCATCAGGGTTTCCGACATCCCGTAGCGCTCGACCACCTGCTGACCGGTCGCCGCGGTGATGCGCTGGTGATCGTGTACGGGCAGGGCCGCCGAACCGGACACGAGCAGGCGGGCGCCGCGCAGCGCGGCCGCCAGATCGGCATCGCCTGCGACCTCCGTCGCGATCCGGTGGTACATCGTGGGAACGCCGAACATCATCGTGCCGTCCTCGGCGAGCGCCTTGGCGATCTCCTCGGTGGAGAACCGGCCGAGGTGCCGCACGGATCCGCCGCGGCGCAGCGGGCCGAGGATGCCGAGGATCAGCCCGTGCACGTGGAACAGCGGCAATGCGTGCACGAGCACGTCGTCAGCGGTCCACTGCCAGGCGTCCTCCAGCGCGTCCAGCGTGGTGGCGATCGCCCGCCGCGGCAGCACCACACCCTTCGGCGGGCCGGTGGTGCCCGAGGTGTAGACGATGAGTGCACTTGCCTCATCGTGCGGTTCGGCCGGCAGTTCGGTGGCGTTGCCGGAGAGCTCGACGTCCTGGCGCGGCACACCGGCCAGGCCCGCAGGCAGGACGGCACCCGGTTCGGCGAGCACCAGCGCCGGGGCGCTGTCGGACACGATGTGTGCGAGCTCGCGCTCGCCGAGTTTGGGGTTGAGCGGGACGGCGGGCACCCCGGCGAGCAGGGCGGCGACCACGGCCACGCTCGTCTCCAGGCTCGGCGTCGCCCACACCGCGACGCGGGGCAGCGGCCGCAGCTGCTGCGCGAGCGAGCCGGCGACCGCGGCGAGTTCGGTGTAGCTGAGCGCGCGGTCGCCGAAGCGCAGCGCGGTCTTGGCCGGCGTCGCCTGCAGTGCGGGGAAGAGGACAGTCACCTGATCTCCTTCGTCGTCGACGTGTGTCACCCGAAACCGGGCACGATCAGCGCAAGCCACACCGCAAGAGGTGCCGCCGCGACAATGATGCCCCCGTAGACCATGAGCTGGCGGACATGCGGCTCTCCCGTGTTGGGGTCGCTGCCGGTGGAGGGCACCAGGAGCGGCCTAGTGGCCTGGTGGCCAAGTGGCTGACCCACTTTGCGGTGAGATGCGGCCGGCTGTCAAGCAGCAAATGGACGAATGGCTCAGCCACTGGGCCACCGGTTGGCTGTTAGGCTGCCGGGAACGGCTGGTCAGCACGATGGAGGGGGCCTGCGTGTCCGATGCCTTGCGCCCGATGGCCCGGCCTCGCCTGTACGAGCAGGTGATCGAACGGCTGCGGGAGTATGTCGGAAGTTCCCTGTTGCGTGCTGGGGACAAGCTGCCCGCGGAGCGTGAGCTGGCGCAGCGGCTCGGGGTGAGCCGGGCGTCGGTCAAGCAGGCGATCGTCGTGCTGGAGGTTCAGGGGCTCGTCGAGGTGCGGCACGGCGGCGGGACCTACCTGCTGCGCGACACCCTCGATGCGGAGCCGGTCGAGGAGCTGGTGGAACGGCGGCGCCGGTTGCCCGACGTGCTGGAGGCGCGCGAGGCGCTGGAGACGAAGCTCGCCGAGCTCGCGGCGGAACGCCGGACGAAGGCCGACCTCGACGTGCTGGAGGCGGCGCTCGGCTATATGCGTGAGGAGATCGGCGCCGGTGGGCACGGTGTGGAGGGTGACCGCCGGTTCCACGCCGCGGTGACGGCTGCCGCGCACAGCTCGCTGATGGCGGATTTCATGCGGTCCATTGCCGAACAGATCACCGAGAGCAGAACCGAATCGCTGCGCCAGCCGGGCAGGCCGAGCCGGTCACTCGCCCAGCACGTGGCGATCTTCGACGCAATCAGTCTCGGCGATTCGAAGAAGGCGGCGGCCGCCATGCGGCGTCACCTGCGCACGGTGGCCAAGGTCCGCCTACTGGCCTGGAATCCGGACGACGACGCCCAGGTACCGGCTCCCGGCGACCAGTAGCAGGGGCGGGCTGGGGTGGTGCCCAGCAGAGTGCCACACCCTGCTGGCGAAGGGGACAGGCGCCGGTGGCCCGCACTGCGTCGTCCACTCACAGGCGAGGTGGGCCCAGGCAGGCCGGGGTGGCCCACTGCGTCCAACGCAGGCAGGGCATGCCCTCCAGCGCCCAACCCCGCATGGCACCAGCCCCAGGTTGTGCGCGTGACCCGATCGGGGCGGTCGTACCCTCGAAGGGTGCTAGTTCTCGCCATCGACACCGCCACGCCCGCGGTCACCGCCGGCGTCGTCGCCGTGGAGCCGCAGCAGGAGCGCTCCACCCTGCTCGCCGAGCGGATCACCGTCGACGCCAGGGCGCACGGCGAGCTGCTCACGCCGCATGTGCTCGATGCGGTCGGTGCGGCTGGCATCACCCTGCGCGACCTCGGCGCCATCGCTTGCGGTGTCGGCCCCGGCCCCTACACCGGGTTGCGCGCCGGCCTTGTCACCGCCGCCGCGCTGTCGCACGGTCTCGGCATTCCGGCCTACCCAGTGTGCAGTCTGGATGCGATCGCGGCAGGCGCCGACCGTGGCGAACCCTTCCTCGTCATCACCGACGCGCGCCGCCGCGAGGTCTACTGGGCGGCCTACGACGCCGACGGCGTGCGCGTCGACGGACCGCACGTGAACCGCAGGGAGGACATCGCCGCAAGCCTCACCCGCGTACTCGACCACGAACACCCCGCGCCGCTGGGTGTCGTCACCGCCGCGCGCCCCGCGATTCTCGCCGGCGAGGCCCCCGCACCCCTCACCCCGCTGTACCTGCGTAGGCCTGATGCCGCCGAACCGAGCGCGCGGAAGAGGGTGACCGCGTCGTGAGGCTCGAGCCGCTGCGCCGCGGGAACATCCGACACTGCGTCGAGATCGAGCAGGACCTCTTCTCCGGTGACAGCCCGTGGACCTCCCGCGCCTTCCACGCCGAGCTCGACGCCGGTGGCCACTACCTCGTCGCGCTCACCGACGATGACGAGCTCGTCGGCTACGCGGGCCTGGCCATAGCCGGCAGGCCGGGCGACTTCGAGACCAGCGTGCACACGATCGGGGTGCAGGCCGGCCACCAGGGGCAGGGCATCGGCACCGCGTTGCTACAGGCGTTGCTCGCCCGGGCCGATGAGCTGCGCGCGCCAGTTTTCCTCGAGGTGCGCACGGACAACCACAACGCGATCCGGTTGTACGAGCGGCATGGCTTCAGCCGTATCGGCCTGCGCAAAGGCTACTACCAACCATCCGGCGCGGACGCCTACACGATGATGCGTCCGACCCGGCAAGCACAGGAGGTGGCCCGCTGATGCCGCGCATCGTCATGGGCATCGAGAGCTCGTGCGACGAGACCGGAGTCGGTCTCGTCCGCCTGCACGACGACGGCACCGTCGAGCTGCTCGCCGACGAGGTGGCGTCCAGCGTCGAGCAGCACGCTCGCTATGGCGGTGTCGTCCCCGAGGTGGCCAGCCGTGCGCACCTGGAAGCCATGGTGCCGACCGTGCAACGTGCCTTCGCGGCAGCGGGGCTCGAACTGTCCGATGTGGACGCCATCGCGGTCACCGCTGGGCCGGGGCTGGCCGGCGCCCTGCTGGTCGGTGTCTCCGCGGCGAAGGCGTACGCGATGGCACTGGACGTTCCGCTCTACGGCGTCAACCATCTGGCTGGCCACATTGCCGTCGACACCCTTCAGCACGGACCGTTGCCGTCGCCCTGCCTGGCGCTGCTGGTCTCCGGTGGACATACGCAGCTGCTGCGGGTGGATGACATCGCAGGCAAGATCACCGAAATCGGTTCCACAGTGGACGATGCGGCGGGTGAGGCCTACGACAAGGTGGCGCGGCTGCTGGATCTGCCGTACCCGGGCGGCCCGCCGATCGACAAGGCCGCCAGGGACGGCAATCCGAAGGCGATCGCCTTCCCGCGAGGCATGACGGGCCCGCGGGACGCCAGGTTCGACTTCTCCTTCTCGGGGTTGAAGACCGCCGTCGCCCGGTGGGTCGAGGCGGCCGAAGCCCGCGGTGAGACGGTGCCCATTGCCGATGTGGCTGCCTCCTTCCAGGAGGCCGTGGCCGATGTGCTGACCGCCAAGGCGGTGCGGGCCGCCACAGAGTCGGGCATCGGCACGCTCGTCATCTCCGGTGGTGTGGCTGCCAACTCCCGGCTCTCGGCGCTGGCCGCGCAGCGGTGTGCCGAGGCAGGCATCGAGCTGCGGGTGCCCCGGCCCCGGCTGTGCACGGACAACGGCGCGATGATCGCCGCGCTCGGCGCGCATGTCATCGCCGGCGGATGCAGCCCGAGCGCGCTGGACATCTCGGCAAATCCGGCGCTGCCGGTCAGCACGGTGTCGGTGTGAGCCCGGCCAGCAGCCGCTCGATGGCGAGCACGGCCCGCGACGCCGCGGCGCCGTCCCCGTAGGGGTTGCCGCCACCGGCCACGGTCAGCTCACCCGCCAGTACCCGCCCGGCCGTCTTCGTAATCAGATCGGTGTCGGTGCCCACCAGCCAGGCGTGACCGGAGTCGACGGCTTCCATCCGTTCGGTGGTCTCGCGCAGCACCAGCACCGGCGTACCGAACGTCGGCGCCTCCTCCTGGATGCCACCCGAATCGGTGAGCACCAGCTCCGCGCAACGCAACGCGTGCACCAGATCGGGGTAGTCGAGCGGTTCGGTGATCGCGATCCGTGGATGCCCCGTCAGCTCGGCACGAACCTGCCTGCGCAGGGCGGGGTTGGGATGTACCGGCAGTAGCACGTGGGTGTCGGGATGGGTGTCGGCCAGCCGGCGGACCGCGGCGAGCGTGCGCGACAGTGGTTCACCCCACGACTCGCGCCGGTGTGAGGTGACCAGCACCAGACGCGTGCCCTGCAGTGCCGCGAGTGCGGGGTCGCGCAGTGGAAGGCGTTTCGCGGCGATGGCGAGAACGGCGTCGACGACGGTGTTGCCGGTGACGACGATGCGGTTCGCGGGGATGCCCTCCCTGCGCAAGGCCGCAGCCGCGGGTTCGGTCGGTGCCAGGTGAAGGGCGGCGATCCGCGCCACCAGCTGCCGGGTGCCCTCCTCGGGAAACGGCGCGTCGAGATCGCCGGTGCGCAGGCCGGCCTCCAGATGGATCACCGGGATGCGCCGCCAGAACGCCGCCAGCGCACCGGCCAGCACGGTGGTGGTGTCGCCCTGCACGACCAGCGCCGCGGGCCGGTGCGCGGCGAGCAGGTTGTCGAGTTCGGGCAGCAGGCCGGCCACGAGTTCCGCCTGGGTGCCGGCCGTGCGCTCAGGCAGGTCGAGCCGGGCGTCCGCGCGCAGACGGAACGGGGCAAGCGCCTGGTCGACCATGTCGGGATGCTGACCACTGTGGACGATGCGCGGGCGCAGGGTGCTGTGCCCGGCCATGGTGAGTGCGAGCGGTGCGAGCTTGATCGCTTCGGGACGCGTTCCGGCGAGCAGCATGACATCCACGACGGCGGGTCCTTCCTCGGCGGGGTGGGGAGCGGGGAGGGCCCGGCGACCGGCGGCACGAGGCCGGCCGGTCGCCGGGCTGAAGCGGATCAGGCCGCGCTGCGGGCCAGCCGCTTCTTTCTGCGGTAGGAGGCGATGACGGCGACCGCGCCCAGCACGATCAACAGCGCACCGAACGCCAGCCACCAGCCGACATCGGCGCCGGTCGAGGCGAGCGCTCCTACGCTCCCGCCCGCGGTTCCGACACCGGCTCCGGGCATCTTGTACATCCGTTGCTCACCTCATCCGGTCAGGAAGCGACGGTCGCGGTGCGACGGTTGCGCACGAAGCGGTAACCCACCGGAAGGGCGACGGCGCTGACCACTCCCAGCCCGATCCACAGACCGGCACCGGAGGCGAGCGGAACCGGCAGGCCGGCGGGCCCGCAGGTGGCCGACGAGATGACCAGGTCGCCCGACCCGATCGCACCGAGGCCGCTGCCACCCAGCAACTCGAGGTGGATGGCGTTCACCGTGAGGCTGCCGTCGGAGTTCTCGATCTGCTCGTTGAACGTCAGACGGGCCACCTCACCGATGATCGGCAGTGCCACAGCAAGGGTCGTGTTGGGCCCCGGTTCCACCGGGATTTCGCCGAGGCTGCCCAGATCGATCCCGGCGAGGGTGGTGCTGCCGGTGTTGCCGTCCTGCGTGGCCGAGCAGGTCGCGGTGACCGCCTCGGCGCCGACGTTGCCGAGAGCGGCCTGCAGCAGCGGCAGGCCGACACCGGCCGTCGTCGCCGACGACTGCACCGCACCGGACTCGTCGTCGCGCACCGCCTCGGTGGTGATCACGCCGGTGTTCAGGATGCCGGGCAGGTCGACTCCGGCGAAGGAGTTGTTCGTCGGGCCGTCGGTGTGTGCTGCGGCGAACGGACCCGCCTGTACCGCCGGTGCACCCAGCAGGGAGACGTTGACCTCGGCGCCGTAGGCCGACCCGTCACCGGGTGCGGCCGACGCGGGCGCCGCGCTCAGCAGCACGGTGCCAGCGACGAATGCGGTCACCAGCCCACCGCGGCGTAGCCTGCGCTTGCTCATTCAGTTGTCCTCCGTTTTCTTATTGTGGCCGCCGTTGGTGAACCATTAACGAAAGTTCTGGGCGGCATGCGCCTGGCCTATCGCTGCGGAGTTACAAAATCTGACGGAAAATTGGAAAACCAACCCTTATGGGTTGTTTTACCTTCGCGCCACCTGATCGTGTGTTGCCAGCGGTTTCCTGGTGTGCTCGCACTACTCTCAGTGTAATTTTCGGTTTCTTGGTCAATCGCAAGAAAATGACGTACGATCGCCTCGCTCGAGCGCGCAGAGCGCTCGCTACGTAAACGGAATCTGAGGGGTGTGTGTGGCGGTTGTCACTGCTGGTACGCCCGGAGCGCGGCGCCTGAGCGCCCGGGTCGCGGTTGTTGTCGTACTAGCCGTTGCGGCTGGTCTGGTGTTCGTCGAGCGGACCTATCGTGCGCTCGAGATCGAGCTGGCAGGGCTCCTGCTGCGCCTGGTGACCTCGAGTGGGGTTCACGTGGTTTCGGAGCGGGAGACGGTCTACTTCGGACTGTCCGGGGACAACCCGCTCGGCCTGCGGATGACGCCGGAATGCTCGTCTGTCTTCCTGCTCATTCCGCTGTTACTGGTTACTGCCGCAATGCTGTGGTTTCGCCCGCAGAATGCACTCCGGCTGGCCGTCACGCTCGCTATTTCCGCGGTCGCCGTGATTCTGGTCAACCAGCTGCGGATCCTGGCGATCGTGGGTCTGGTGAACTGGCTCGGAGTCAGCCGCGGCTATTACTGGGGGCACACATTGCTCGGCTCGCTGGTCAGTGTGATCGGTGGTGCGGTTGCACTCGTGCTCTTCGTCTGGTTGGCCACTCGCAAGCCGAAGGCGAAGGCAACGCGCCCATGAGCGACGGGTCGTTGAAGGTCCTGATCGCGATCACCCAGGCCTTCGCGCTGACGATGAGTGTTGCGTTTCTCGTCTATGTCGCCGTCATCATCGTGCCGTTCCTGCGGCGCAAGCCTGCCCCGCCAGGCGATCCCTCGCTGTTCGACTGGCACTTCTTCGTGCCGTGCCGCGACGAGGAGGCGGTGATCGGCGACACGATCCGCTACCTGCGTGACACCTTTCCCCTTGCGCATGTGTGGGTCGTGGACGACGACTCCGACGACGGCACCGCCGACGAGGTAAGGACCGTGTGGGGGCGCGACGGTACGCCAGATCCGTTCATACATCTGGTGCAGCGGCGCAGGCCCAACGCCAGAACGGGCAAGGGCGACGCGCTCAACGAGGCTTACCGGGCCCTGGATCTCTGGCAGGGCAAGCACATCTCGCGCGATCGCGTTGTCGTCGCCGTGGTCGATGCGGACGGCAGGCCCGCCGCCAACTGTCTGGATGTCTGCGCGGCGGATCATCTCTTCGGCGACAACAAGATCGGCGCGGTCCAGCTGGACGTGTGGATGAGCAACCGCTCGGTGGCCCCGCCGCGGCGCCGGTGGTTTTCGCGTGCCTTCGGGCTCAAACTGGCGCAGTTGCAGGACCTGGAGTTCCGCACGGCGATTGCCGCGATCCAGACCTCGCGCGGGTACACCGGCACGATCTCCATGGGCGGCAATGGTCAGTTCACCCGGTTGTCCGCGCTCGACTCCGTCGGCGGCGCCGACCGCACGCCGTGGCGCGGCTCCCTGCTCGAGGACTTCGAGCTCGGCGTTCACCTGCTCACAGCAGGCTGGCGCACGGCGTTCACGCCGGACTCGCATGTGTCGCAGGAGGCGCTGTACAGCCTGCGGCGGTTCCTCGTGCAGCGCACCCGCTGGGGCCAGGGAACGATGCAGTGCTCCCGGTACCTGCGCCGTATCTGGGATTCCCCGCACCTGTCCACGCTCGGCGCGGCCGAGATGATGTACTACCTGGCCCAGCCATGGCTGCAGTTGCTGGGTTCGCTGCTGTATCCGATCCCGTTCCTGTTGCTGCTCGCCAACACCATCAGCGACCCCGCGCAGGTGGGGGGCTGGATCTCCGGCGGAGCCTGGATCCTGTTCGTCATCTACGGCGCGTTCGGGTCGGTGCCCTTCCTTATTTGGGGCCCGGTGTACCAGCTGAAGTGCCTGCGCAGCCGTAACCTGTTGCGTGGTCTCGGCATGGGACTCGCCTATACGCTCTACATCTACACGTTCTACATCACGTCGTGGCGCGCGCTGTTCCGGCTGATCCGTCGCCGCAACGGGTGGTCCAAAACACGCCGCAACGCAGAGCAGGGCAGCGGGATCAAGGTCGCGCTCGACTCCTGACGCGCTCAGGATCGCTCCCCAAGGTCACCTTGGTTGCGTTGAAAGCAACCAGGTGGCCTTGGGGGCTTTCAGCTCGCCACCTCGGTCAGGCCGGGGCGACGGTCGGAGATCACGAACGACGCGCGGGTGCGTACCGGTGCGCCCGGCTCGGTCACGCGGTCCAGCACCCGGAAGTCGGCCCGGAACCCGTCACGGGTGATGCGGGTCCGCACGTACCCGCGCTGGTTGTTGCGGAACTTGATGTGCGGGTTGAGCTTGAGGTTCGCATCGTCGGCCGGGTTGGAGTCCGCGCCGTTGCCGCCCGAGGTGATCGACGTGGTGACCAGTTCGGTGCCCACCACCGCGCTGTCCGGGTCTGCGTAGTTCGCCTTCAGCTCGTTGGCCCAGTGCGTGTGCACGTCGCCGGTGAGCACCACCGGGTTGCGCACGCCGGCGTCTAGCCAGCCCTGCGTGATCCGTTCCTGCGACCCCTTGTAGCCGTCCCAGGCGTCCATGCTGTTGGCGCCGGCGGCGTTGGCCCTGCGGGCGAAGAACACCTGCTGGCCGAGTACGTCCCAGCGAGCGCGGGAGCGCTGGAACTGCTCGATCAGCCACGCCTCCTGCTCCTCGCCGGTCAGCGTGCGAGCCGGGTCGGCGGCGTCGGAGCAGACCTTCCAGCCGTCGTTGCACGCCTGGTCGTCCCGGTACTGGCGAGTGTCGAGCATGTGGAAGTTCGCCAGCGCGCCCCACCGGACCGTGCGGTAGAGCTGGATGTGCGAACCCTGCGGCTTGTTGTTCCGGCGCAGCGGCAGGTTCTCGTAATAGGCCTGGAACGCGTCGGCGCGGCGCTGCAGAAAATTCGGCTGCGGCGTGTTCGGGTTCTCGTAGGCATCGCCCGCCCAGTTGTTGTCGACCTCGTGGTCGTCGGGCACGACGAGCCACGGCGCGACGGCATGCGCGGCCTGAAGGTCGGTGTCGGCGTGGTACTGGGCGTACCGCTGGCGATAGTTCGCGAGCGTTTCGGTCTCGGGACCGTCGTGATCGCGCACGTTGCCGGTGGGGGAGACGTAGGAGTTGGCCCTGTGCTCGTAGATGTAGTCGCCGAGATGCAGCACGAGGTCCGGCTCGTCGGCGGCGAGGTGGGCGTAGGCGGTGAAGTAGCCGTGCTCGTACTGCGAGCACGAGGCGAAGCTCATCGCCAGCCCCGCGCCGAGGACGCCCGGTGCCGGTGCGGTCCGCGTGCGGCCTGCCGGCGAGAGGTGCTTGCCTGCGCGGAACCGGTAGAAGTACTCGCTGCCCGGTGCCAGGCCGGCGACCTCGGCGTGCACCGCGTAGCCCGCGGTGGCGTCGGTGCGCTCGGTCCCGCGGCGCACGATGTGCCGGAACCGCTCGTCGCGAGCCAGCTCCCACTGCACCTCGATCGAGCCGTTCATGCCGCCGAGGCCGTCCTCTGCCATCGGCGTGGGAGCCAGGCGGGTCCACAGGACCAGGCTGTGGTGGTCCGGCTCGCCGGAGGCGACGCCGAGCGTGAACGGGTCGCCGCGCAGCGGGCTGCCCGCTCCGGGCATGGCGGCGGCCGCCAGCGGCAGGCCGGTCGCGACCGCGGCAGCGCCGAGTGCGGCGCTCCCGGCGAGGACGGTACGACGGGAGGTCAGGAAGGGACTGTTCTCACCTTGTGCAGGCACGAGTGCGCTCCCAACGGGGTGTCAGTCAGCCAGAACCTGCACAGCCTGCAGTCGTATGATGACTACTGGTTCCCGAACGGGTGATCAAGCGGTGAATGTTGGGTGCAGGGCATCGCCGCTGGAGGGGACCCTCGCTTGCGCGGCTAGCACTCGGATGGCTAGAGTGCTAATTGCACGGCACCGCACACGCCCCGGCACCCGCGACGGCGGGGGTGGTAGGCGCCGTACCCAATTAGGTACCTGCCAACGCTTTCGACGACCCGTGGAGGTCAACCCGGTGAGCGTGAACATCAAACCGCTCGAGGACAAGATCGTTGTCCAGACGAGCGAGGCCGAGGAGACGACTGCGTCCGGCCTCGTCATCCCTGACACCGCGAAGGAAAAGCCCCAGGAGGGCAAGGTTCTGGCCGTAGGCCCGGGCCGCGTGGACGACAAGGGCAACCGCATCCCCGTGGATGTCAAGGAAGGCGATGTCGTCATCTACTCCAAGTACGGTGGCACCGAGGTCAAGTACAACGGCGAGGACTACTTGATCCTGTCCGCCCGCGATGTGCTGGCCGTCATCAACTGACGACCCGCGTATGCGATAACGCCCCGGGGTCCCGCGTAAAGCCGGGGACCGGGGCGTTTCGCTTGCCTGGAGACACTGCTGCGAAATGACGTGGCGGCACTCAAGGTGACCACAGTGCGCGCCCTGGCCGAAGGCCTCGCGATCTTGGCTGGGGGCGCCCGTCAGCCAAAGGTGTGTTGTCTCCATGGTCGCGCCCTCTGGACGGGATCGCGATCGCGCGCAAAATCGCAGCAAGCTCTGGAGAGAGGTTTCAATGCCTAAGCAGATCAACTTCGACGAGGACGCTCGTCGGGCGCTCGAGCGCGGGGTGGACAAGCTCGCCAACGCGGTCAAGGTGACCCTCGGCCCGCGTGGCCGTCATGTCGTGCTGGACAAGAAGTTCGGTGGACCGACGATCACGCTGGACGGCGTCACCGTCGCTCGCGAGATCGAGCTGGACGACCCGTTCGAGAACCTCGGTGCGCAGCTCGCCAAGAACGTCGCGACGAAGACCAACGACGTCGCCGGTGACGGCACCACGACGGCCACCGTGCTGGCGCAGGCGCTGGTGCGGGTGGGCCTGCGCAACGTGGCCGCCGGCGCCAACCCGACCGCGCTCGGCCGCGGCATCGAGCAGGCCGCCGACAAGGTGGTCGAGGTCCTCAAGGCCAAGGCCACACCGGTCAAGGGCCGCGACAACATCGCCCAGGTGGGCACCGTGACCTCGCGGGACGCCACGATCGGCGCGCTGCTCGGCGAGGCCGTCGAAAAGGTCGGCGAGGACGGTGTGATCACCGTGGAGGAGTCCTCCACGCTGGCCACCGAGCTGCAGATCACCGAGGGCGTGCAGTTCGACAAGGGTTACCTTTCGGCGCACTTCGCGACCAACCCCGAGGAGCAGCGGGCGATCCTCGAGGACGCTTTCGTGCTGCTGCATCGCGAGAAGATCTCGGCGCTGGCCGACCTCCTCCCGGTGCTGGAGAAGATCGCCGAGGCCAAGAAGCCGCTGCTGATCATCGCGGAGGACGTCGACGGCGAGGCGCTGTCCACCCTCGTGGTGAACGCCCTGCGCAAGACGATCAGCGTGGTGGCGGTCAAGGCGCCGTTCTTCGGTGACCGCCGCAAGGCGTTCCTGGACGACCTGGCGGTCGTCACCGGTGCCCAGGTCGTCGCCGCGGAGGTGGGCCTGAAGCTGTCCGAGGTCGGGCTCGAAGTCCTGGGCAAGGCTCGCCGCATCGAGGTCACCAAGGACGTCACGACCATCGTCGACGGCGCGGGCACCAAGGACGACCTCGAGGCCCGGATCGCCCAGATCCGCAAGGAGATCGAGACCACCGACTCCGACTGGGACCGGGAGAAGCTGCAGGAGCGGCTGGCCAAGCTCGGCGGCGGCGTCGCGGTGATCAAGGTCGGTGCGGCCACCGAGACCGAGCTGACCGAGCGCAAGCACCGCATCGAGGACGCCGTGGCCTCCACCAAGGCAGCCGTCGAGGAGGGCATCGTGCCCGGCGGTGGCTCGGCGCTGGCGCATGCCGCGAAGGAGCTCGAGGGCGGCCTGGGCCTGACCGGCGACGAGGCGATCGGCGTGAAGATCGTGCGGGAGGCGCTGACCGCGCCGCTGTACTGGATCGCGGCGAATGCCGGCCACGAGGGCGCGGTCATCGTTGTCAAGGTGCAGGAGCAGACGTGGGGCCAGGGCCTCAACGCTGCGACCGGTGAGCTGACCGACCTGCTCGCCGCCGGCATCGTCGACCCGGTGAAGGTCACGCGCTCCGCGGTGGCCAACGCGGCCTCGATCGCCAGGCTGGTGCTGACGACGGAGAGCTCCGTGGTCGACAAGCCGGAGAAGGCGGACGTGGGCGCCGCCCACGGTCACGGCCACGCGCACTGACCGGCGGTCACGGAATACGCAACAAACGGGGCGGTACTCCACTGGGAGTACCGCCCCGTTTCGTTGTGCGCGGTAAAAGCACGAGGGGCGCCGGTAAACACCGGCGCCCCTCGGCAATTGCCGGCCGTCAATTGCCCGCCAGAGCCGTCAGAGTCAGTTCGCGTTTCTGGGACTTGATAATGCTTTCACGTTCCGATTCGGACAGTCCTCCCCAGATCCCGTACGGCTCGTGTACGGCGAGCGCGTGCGTACGGCACATCCGCAGCACCGGGCAGGTGTGGCAAATGGCCTTCGCCCTCGCCTCCCGCCTCGCTCTCGCCGGCCCCCGCTCACCGTCCGGATGGAAGAAGGACCCGCTGTCCATCCCCCGACATGACCCCTCGAGTTGCCAGTCCCAAATATCGGCATTCGGGCCAGGGAGCCTGCGCGTGTCTGCCATCGTGACCGCCTCCGGTATCCGGCCCCACGCGGCCGGACGCTGCAGTTGTTCTAGTGCGACTACTCCATTTGGTGCAACGGCCGTAACGTTAGAAGCGCGCCAATAGTTGTTCAAGCGATTCAGATCAATTCAGCCGTTAGGCTTCCCCCGGTTGTGTGATTAGTGACACACGGGCTCAAAGTGTCCTGTTGCTCTCACCCGGTGGTTTAGGGATATTTGACCGAGTGGGGTCAGAGGCCGACTCAGATCACGCAGCCGGCCGAGCGCCGGCTGTGCACGACACGCTTCCATCGGCGAAGAACGACGAACCCACCCTCCCCGTCGCGGCCGTGGCACGGCGGCTCGGTGTGGCACCGTCCACGCTGCGTACCTGGGACCGGCGCTACGGCCTCGGCCCCAGCAGGCACACCGGCGGCAAGCACCGTCGCTACGGTCCCGCCGATATCGTCCGGCTCGAACTGATGCAGCGGGCGCTGCTGCGCGGCGCGTCGACGGCCGAGGCGGCGCGGTACGCACTCGATCGCCTGCCGAGGCAGGCCGACGAGCCACCCCCGTCCGTGGTCCCGGCGGGTGATGGGGGTATCGCCCACACAGGCGAGGACCGGCGGGGCACCGGCACATCGAGCACCGGCACACCGAGCACCGGCGGACCGGCCCGGTACGCGCGCCAGCTCAGCGCCGCCGCGCTCGCGATGGACGTCCGCGCTGTGCAGCAACTGCTGGCCGAGGCCATCGCCACGCTCGGCGTGCTCGGCGCCTGGGAGGGCGTGATCCATCCGGTCGTGGCCGCGCTCGGGGCAGGCAAGCGCGGCGGTTACGGCGCATCCGAGGTCGGCTGCCTGCTCACCGAATGCGTCGTCGGCGCGCTCGTCCGGGCGACCCCTGTGCTCACCGAATCCCGCAACCTGCGGCCCGTGTTGCTCGCCTCCGCCCCCGGCGAGCCGGACATCCTGCCCGTGTACGCACTGGCGGCCGTACTCGCCCAGCGCCGCATCATCACGGCGCAGTTCGGTGTGCCGTTGCCTGTCGGGGTGCTGGTGAGCGCGGTCCGTCGCAGCTCGCCGGCGGCGGTCGTGCTGTGGGCGCAGACCGCTCCGGTGGCCGGGCCCGGGTTGTTCGCCGAGCTCGCGGGTGGTCGCCAGCGTGGCCGACTGTTCGCGTGCGGTCCTGGCTGGGACGCCGGTGCCCTGCCGCCCAAAGTGGAGCTGCTTGCCGATGTCCGCCGCGCCGCCGAGCGTGTCGAGTACGTCCTGCTGGGTGGTCCCCGGCAAGGATGACCTCGTGCTGACCCAGGAGGCCACGCTGCGCCGCGCAGCGTTCGGCGACGCTCCGGACATCGCTGACCGGGAGTTGGCAAGCGCGAGCGGCGACCGTTGCCGATGGCTCGCCGCCGTGGTCCTCGGTGCACGGGGCCGGTACGCGGCCGCCGCCACGCTGCTCCGCCCGCTCGCCCACGGCCGTGATCCGCTACTCGCCGCGCTGGCGGGCGCGACGTTCGCCGCGCACCGCCGCCAGCTCGGTGGGCACGCCGCCGCGCTCGCCGCCGACGGTGCCGCGCTCCTGAACGCGAGCCGGGCCGGGGGAGCGCCGGATGTGGACGGGCTCGATCCGGCGGGGGCACGTGTCGACGCGCTGCTGGGGCTGGCCGCCGACAACCTCGGCCTCGGCAGGCTGACGGCGGCCCGCCGGCTGCTGGAGGTGGCGGGCGCGCAGCGTCGGGGGTGGCGCGCCGAGGTGCGGTTCGGGTGGGTCAGCGCTGAGCTGGCACTGGCCGGCGGTGACGCGAAGGCCGCCGTGACGCATGCACAGCGGGCCGCCGGGCTGGCGCGGGACCGGGGAGCGGCGCGACACGCGATCAAGTCCGACCTCATCCTCGGCGCGGCGCTGGCCGCCACCGGCGAGCCGGACGCGAGGACGCGTGCGGCCGACCTCGTTGCGGGGGCGCTGGAGGCCGCCGCGACATGCCGGCTCGCCTCGCTGGCATGGCCGGCCGGCCTCCTGGCCGCCGACCTGGAGCCGGCCAGCACTGGCTGGAACCGAGCCAGGGTTACTCGCGAGTTATACGCTCTGTTACCGGCAGTTGACCCCGACGGTCGCCGCCTCGCGCGTGCGTCCCCGTGGGTGCCGATCTGACCTGTTACCTGCGTCACCGGTGCCATACCGACATCTGGGCGAGGGCTTTTTCAAAAAAAGCCACCAGATCGTGTCAAGTTGAGACGTAAAGCGTCCGATAGGGGAAGTGGAATGTCACCCGGCTGCAGGAAGGAAACCCCGTGACGACGGTCTTGATCTGCGACGACCGACGCAGTGTCCGCGAAGGGCTCACCCGCGTGATGTCTGCCGTTCCCGGCGTCAGTCGCATCGACTGTGTAGCGCACGGTGACGAGTTGCTTGCCCGGTACTCCCGGCAGCCGGTCGACGTCGTGCTCGTGGGCACCCAGCGCGCTGTGCCCACCGGCGTCGAGGCCACTCGCCGGCTGGTGTCGGCCAACCCGCAGGCCAACGTGATCGTGTTCGGCGCTCCGGACGACGCCGGCAGCATCGCCGCCGCCATTGCCGGTGGCGCCCGCGGTTACCTGCGCTGGGACGCCTCGCGGCCGGAGCTCGTTGCCGCGCTGGCACACACGCTCGCCAGCACGTCGGTGCCCGCGCCGCGGCAGCCATCGGACCCCGGTGTCCAGCTGACCGAGCGCGAGCTGCAGGTGCTGCGTGGTATGAGCCAGGGCAAGAGCAACGGCCAGATCGGCCGTGAGCTGTACCTGTCGGAGGACACGGTCAAGACGCACGCCCGGCGCCTCTTCCGCAAGCTCGGCGTGCGCGACCGCGCGCAGGCCGTCGCCCACGGCTTCCGCCGCGGGCTGGTGTCCTGACGCTTGGGACATCCACACACCCGAATACCGCATCCGGCACGCCATTGAGGGTCCGCCCCGTGGCGTGCCGTCTCGTGCTGTGACGCACGTCGTAATCACCCGGACGTGCTTGTTTCGTTGAATGTTTGACAGATGCTGTAATCTGACGTTCCTGCAGGTTGCAGCATGCGGAGTCACGTTCGACGACCGTCCGCGAATAAACGGGGGTGCCGGAAGGTACGGTAGGTATCACCGGCGTGAGGGATATGACTGCCGCGCGTCGCTCTTCTTGCACGCCTACACGTAACACCGGGACAGTTGTCTGCGATGGCCAATGTGGGGGATGGACTGGACGAGTCAGTCGCCGCCGCTATCGAGGGTGACCCACAGGCGGTGGAGCGGTTGCTGGCCGCTATCCGTCCCCTCGTGGTGCGGTACTGCCGCGCCAGGGTCGGCAGGCAAGAACGCTCGTTCGCTTCGGCTGACGACGTAGCCCAGGAGGTGTGTCTCGCGGTGCTCACGGCGTTGCCCTCGTACCGTGATCAGGGGCGCCCCTTCCTGGCGTTCGTGTACGGCATCGCACAGCACAAGGTGGCTGATGCACACCGGGCAGCAGCCCGGAACCGTGCCGAGCCGGTGGCTGAGGTACCGGACGAGATCGAGGGCGATGTCGGCCCTGAGCAGCACGCTCTGCAGGGTGAGCTGAACGCGCGGATGGCGCAGCTGCTGCAGGTCCTGCCGGACAAACAACGCGAGATCGTGGTGTTGCGTGTGGTCGTAGGGCTATCGGCTGAGGAGACCGCGGAGGCCGTGGGCTCGACACCCGGAGCGGTCCGGGTCGCCCAGCACCGCGCTCTCGCGAGGCTGCGCAAGGTACTCGCCGCTGAGGAGGTGGTCTGAGTGACGGAACGCGATGGCGGAGACCGGGAACCTGGTGAGGTACGGCACTCCGCGGAGCACCCGCCGACCGCGGAATCAGCGGAGACCGGCGAGTTCTCGACCACCTTCGAACTCTCGGCGCTGCAGGCTGACGATGCTCTGCTCGACGCACTCGGCGGGTCCGACCCGCGCGTCGCGGACGGCCTCGGTGACCAGGAACTCAACACGTTGTTGCTGGCGTGGCGACGGGACATCGACAGCGAGCCGATGCCCGAGCTCGTCGACACGCCGCAGGCCGTGACGACGATCAAGACGGCCACGCTGGCGCAGCGGAGCCGCAACCGTGGGCGCAAGCGCCGGATGCTGGTGCCCGTCGCCGCTGCGGCGGCCGTGCTCGCGATCGGCTTCACGGGTACCGCACTGGCCGCGCGGAGCGCGCAGCCCGGCGACACCCTGTGGGCTCTGAGCAAGGTGCTCTACGCCGACCACGCCCGGTCGGTCGAGGCTGCCGCCTCGGTGCGTACCGAGCTGCAGGAAGCCCAGCTCGCGCTCGCACAGCAGCGCTACGACGATGCGCGGCAGGCCCTCAACCAGGCGCAGCAGGGGCTCAGCCACGTGACGGCCCAGGATGAGCTCGCGAAGCTCAAGGCACGGCACACCGAGTTGATGGCACAGCTGAACAAGCCGGCGCCTCCGCCGCCGACCACCACCACGACCCCGTTGCCGACCAGCACGCCGCCCAGCACCACGACGCCGCCGGCCGTGCACGGGCCGACGCACACCGCGCCCAAGCCCAACCTGCCGCCGTCGAACCCGCCGCAGTCGCATCTGCCGGAGAGCTCGACCAGCCCGACCAGTGAGCCGCCAACGACGACGACCAACCCGCCGCCGAGCTCGTCGACCGGTGACACCACCGGCAGCGGCGACACGGGCAGTTCGGGATACAGCTCAGGGTCGAGCTCTGGATCGCTAGGAGGTCAGCATTCCGCCGGGGTGTCCGGCGGAACGGAGTCGTCACCTTGACGATTCAACGCTCGAGAAGGCGCGTGACCAGTATGGTTACGCGCCTTTTTCGGTCTTGCGACGCTCAGTACGCGCTCTCGGTCGCGGTGATGCCGTCCGCGAAGCCCCGGCAGTAGTCCCAGCTGACGTAGTTGGCCGGGTTCGGATCGTAGGCAGGCTCGTGGGGGCGCATGTACCCATCGGCCAGGAGCTGCTCGAGGCTTGCCCGGAGCAGATGCCAGTCGTGGTAGTGAGGTTGGTCGCACTCGCCGCAGTCGACGACGATGCCCCGGACACCGCGCGGCTCCAGCAGTGCCTGGTAGACGGCGAGGTCCGACAGGTCCGCGAGCAGTTCGGCGCGCTCTTCGGCACTGATCGGCTCGCCCGCGGGTTCGTCCAGGGCAGCGATCTCCCTGGCCGGGTCGTCGGGGTCGTCGGCGAACGGGTCTGGGGGCAACACATCGTGCGGCACGGCCTGCACGGTACCGGGCAGACCCCGGGGTACGTCCAGATACCATCGCTAAGAGGTCCGTGTCCCCCTGATGGCTTACCGCCGAGGAAGGTTACTTGCCAGCCATGACGAGCGAGTTCACCTCCGCAGACCTACTTGCTTCCGCGGAGGCCGCGAATGGCGGCATCCCGGACAAGTTCGCCATGCTCGGGCTGACTTTCGACGACGTGCTCCTGCTGCCCGCCGAGTCGGATGTCGTGCCCAGCACCGTGGACACGAGTACCCGCCTCACCCGCAACGTGACCCTCCGCGTGCCGCTGCTGTCCGCGGCGATGGACACGGTGACCGAGGCCAGGATGGCCATCGCGATGGCACGCCAGGGTGGCATGGGGGTACTCCAGCGGAACCTGCCGATCGACGAGCAGGCCCAGGCGGTCGAGGTCGTCAAGCGTTCCGAGGCAGGCATGGTCACCGACCCGGTGACGTGCTCGCCCGACGACACACTGGCCGAGGTCGACGCGCTGTGCGCGCGGTTCCGTATCTCCGGTGTGCCGGTGACCGACGCCGCCGGCTCGCTGGTGGGCATCATCACCAACCGCGATATGCGGTTCGAGGTGGACCACAGCAGGCCGGTCAGCGAAGTGATGACCCAGGCCCCGCTGGTCACCGCCCAGGTCGGCGTGACGGCGGAGGTGGCTCTGGGGCTGCTGCGCCGGCACAAGATCGAGAAGCTGCCGATCGTGGACGGTGCCGGCAAGCTGCGCGGCCTGATCACCGTGAAGGACTTCGTCAAGACCGAGCAGTACCCGAACGCGACCAAGGACCCCGACGGCCGCCTGCTCGTGGGCGCTGCGGTCGGTGTGGGTTCCGACGGCCACCAGCGCGCCATGGCGCTGGCCGACGCCGGTGTGGACGTGCTCATGGTCGACACGGCCCACGGCCACTCCCGCGCCGTGCTCGAGACGGTGGCCATGCTGAAGAAGGAGCTCGGCGAAACCGTCGACGTCGTCGGTGGCAATGTCGCGACGCGCGCCGGGGCGCAGGCACTCGTCGAGGCCGGTGCCGACGCGGTGAAGGTCGGCGTCGGGCCGGGCTCGATCTGCACGACGCGCGTGGTCGCCGGGGTCGGGGTCCCGCAGATCACGGCGATCTACGAGGCCGACAAGGCATGCCGCCCTGCCGGGGTCCCTGTGATCGGCGACGGCGGCATCCAGTACTCCGGTGACATCGCGAAGGCCATCGCGGCCGGTGCGTCCGCGGTGATGCTCGGCAGCCTGCTCGCCGGCACCGCCGAGGCGCCCGGCGAGGTGGTCCTCGTCAACGGCAAGCAGTACAAGACCTACCGCGGCATGGGGTCGCTCGGCGCGATGCGTTCGCGTGGCGAGCAGCGGTCCTACTCCAAGGACCGTTACGCCCAGGACGACGTGCTGTCCGAGGACAAGCTCGTGCCGGAGGGCATCGAGGGCCGGATCCCGTTCCGTGGTCCGCTGGCCAATGTCGTCCACCAGCTGATCGGCGGGCTTCGCTCCGGTATGGGCTATGCCGGCGCACGGACGATCGCCCAGCTGCAGCAGGCGCAGCTCGTGCGGATCACGGCGGCGGGTCTCAAGGAGAGCCACCCGCACGACGTGACCATGACCGTCGAATCGCCGAACTACACCACCCGGTAACCCGCCCTGGCTCCCGGGTGACCCGTGGACAGGGCGGGTGGCGGCGGCAGCAAGAATGAACCCGCAGCGTTTGCGGGGAGAAGGGACTTCACGTGCGGGATCTGGTCGAGATCGGTATGGGCCGCACCGCGCGGCGGTCGTACGGGTTCGACGACATCGACATCGTGCCGTCGCGGCGGACGCGCTCGTCGAAGGTTGTGTCCACCAGCTGGCAGATCGACGCCTACCGGTTTGACCTGCCGCTCGTGACCCATCCGACCGACGCGGTCGTGTCACCCGACACCGCTGTGGCGATCGGCAAGCTCGGCGGCCTCGCCGTGCTGAACGCCGAGGGGCTGTGGGCCCGGCACGCCGACGCCGAGAGCGCGCTGGCGCGTGTGGTGGCTGCCGCGAAGGACGGTGCGGGTTCGGCCGAGGTCGTGCAGCTGCTGCAGGAGCTGCACTCGGCGTCCATCCGGACCGAGCTGCTCACCGAGGCGATCCGGACGGTGCGCGACTCCGGTGTCACCGTCGCGGCGCGGGTGAGCCCACAGCATGCGGCCGAGCTGACACCGCACCTGCTGTCGGCCGGCGTGGAGATCCTCGTCGTGCAGGGCACGATCGTCTCGGCCGAGCACGTAGCCCGCGACGGCGACCCGCTGAACCTCAAGGAGTTCATCGCCGACCTCGACGTTCCGGTCATCGCGGGCGGGGTCAGCGACTACCGCACCGCGATGCACCTCATGCGCACCGGCGCGGCCGGTGTGATCGTCGGGCACGGCTACACCCCGGGCATCACCAGCACCGACCGGGTGCTCGGTATCGGCGTCCCGATGGCGACGGCGGTCATCGACGCCGCCGCGGCCCGCCGGGACTACCTGGACGAGACCGGTGGTCGCTACGTGCACGTGCTCGCCGACGGCGGAATCGGCTGCAGCGGTGACATCGCCAAGGCCATCGCGTGTGGCGCCGACGCCGTCATGCTCGGTGCGCCGCTGGCGGCGGCGAGCGAGGCGCCCGGCCGGGGCCTGTACTGGACGGCCGCTGCCGCGCACCCGTCGCTGCCACGGTCTCGCGTCGCACCGGTGCCGACCGCGGACATCGACCTCAAGACGCTGTTGCACGGGCCGTCGTCGGATGCCGAGGGCGTGGTGAACCTGTTCGGTGCGCTCCGCCGCGCCCTGGCCAAGACCGGCTACTCCGACCTCAAGGAGTTCCAGCGCGTCGGGCTGACGGTACGCAGGTGACTCCGGAGTAGCTTGCGGTTACAGTTTTTTCTGTGACTGCGCGTAACACCATCAGTGGTGATGGCTCGCCCGACTACGACGTGCTCGTGGTCGGTTCCGGCTTCGGTGGCAGTGTCGCGGCCTTGCGGCTGACCGAGAAGGGCTACCGGGTCGCCGTGGTCGAGGCCGGGCGCCGGTTCGCCGACGACGAGTTCGCCCGTACCTCCTGGGATCTCCGCCGGTACCTGTGGGCGCCACGGCTCGGCTGCTTCGGCATCCAGCGGATTCACCTGCTCAAGGACGTCATAGTGCTGGCGGGTGCCGGCGTGGGCGGCGGTTCCCTCGTGTACGCCAACACGCTGTACCGGCCGCTGAAGCCGTTCTACACCGATAGGCAGTGGGCGCACATCACCGACTGGGAGGCCGAGCTCGCGCCGCACTACGACCAGGCCAGCCGCATGCTCGGCGTGGTCACCAACCCGTCGGTGACCCCGGTCGACGAGGTCATGCGCAAGGTCGCCGCCGACATGGGTGTTGGCGGGACCTACCACCCGACCCCGGTGGGCGTGTTCTTCGGCAAACCCGGGGAGCACGCCAGCGACCCCTACTTCGGCGGCGCGGGGCCGGCGCGCACCGGCTGCACCGAATGCGGATCGTGCATGACGGGCTGCCGCGTCGGCGCCAAGAACACGCTGGTCAAGAACTACCTGTACCTCGCGGAGCAGGGCGGGGCGAAGGTGCTTCCGCTCACCACGGCCACCGCCGTGCGCCCGCGCGGCGGTGGGGCCTTCGAGGTCGATCTCCGCAAGACCGGGACCACCTCACGGCGCTTCACCCACACCCTCACCACGAGCCACGTCGTACTCGCCGCGGGTACCTGGGGCACGCAGCGGCTGCTGCACGACATGCGTGACAGCGGCACGCTACCGCGACTCTCACCCCGGCTCGGCGAGCTGACCAGGACCAATTCCGAGGCGATCATCGGTGCGGCACGGCCCACTGTGGACCCGGCTGCCGACTTCAGCCGCGGGGTCGCCATCACGTCCTCCATTCACCCCGATGCGGCCACCCACATCGAGCCCGTCCGCTACGGCAAGGGCAGCAACGCGATGAGCCTGCTGCAGACCGTCGCCACCGACGGTGCCTCCGAGGTACCGCGCTGGCGGCAGGCGCTGCGCCTCCTGCTGCGCCATCCATTGCGGACCGCGATGCTGCTCAACGGGTACCGGTGGAGCGAGCGCACCGTGATCCTGCTGGTGATGCAGAGTCTCGACAACTCGATCACGACCTACACCAGGCGAGGTCTGTTCGGGCGCAGGCGCTACACCTCGCGTCAGGGACATGGCGAGCCGAACCCGACGTTCATCCCGGCCGGTCACGAGGCGAACCTGCGTACGGCCGAGCACATCGGCGGTCTGCCAGGCGGCGCCTGGGGCGAGATCTTCGACGTCCCGCTCACCGCGCACTTCATCGGGGGCGCGCCCATCGGAACGAGCCCCGACGATGGCGTGATCGACCCCTACCACCGTGTCCACAACTACCCGAACCTGCACGTCGTGGACGGCACCGCGATCACGGCCAACCTCGGGGTGAACCCTTCGCTGACCATCACCGCCCAGGCGGAGCGTGCGTTCTCACTCTGGCCCAACAAGGGCGAGGCCGATCCGCGCCCTGCCCAGGGCGATGACTACCGGCGCGTGGCGCCGATCGCGCCGCGGAGTCCGGCGGTACCGGCGCACGCACCCGCCGCGCTCAGAACGGCGAACCCGGCAGCAGGGTGACGCGTTCCTCGGTGAGATCCCGGATGGTCCGGCGCAACGATTCGGGTCGATAGCCGGGTACGTCGCCGATCACCACCTCTGTCGCGGGCAGCTCGGCGGAGGCACGCATGGCCAGCGTGAGGTCGCGGGTGAACACCCCGGACCGGGTACCTGCCGCCGCGGCGAAGGCGTCGGCGGCGGAGCCGGCGGTCGCGACGGTGAGCACCGGCGCGGGTGGCCTTTCGGCGAGATCGGCACCGCTGAGCAGGGTGGGCGGGATGGTCGTCCCTTCCCGCGTGCCGCCGGTGAGCACGCTCGCCCCGCCCGCGACGGCGTCCCCGAGCCACGCGCTGATCCGCTCGGCCGAGTCCTCGTCCCGTACCGGGCCCACCGAGACCTCCGTGTCATACGGGTCGCCTGTGCGCTGCGCTCGCAGTGCGCCCAAGAGCAGCGGGACGAAGTCGTCGGCGACGGCCGCATCCACCACCACCGTGCGCACCGCATCGGGTTCCCGCCCGGCCGCGCGCGTGGCCGACACGGCGATCCGCCGGGCGGCGTTCTCGAGGTCGGGCCAGTCGGCGAGGACCACGGCCGTGCAGTGGTCGCCGCGGGACGGCACCGCCCACAGCCGAGGGTCTGCGACGAGTGGCTCGGGCTGGTCGAGTGGCAGCACGGACAGCACGCCGGCGGGCAGTTCGGCGTCCGCCAGCAGCTCGCCGAGCAGCAATGCCGACAGCGGCGTATCCGGCGGCGGCACGAGCACGATCGGAACGCCGACGGCCAGCGCGGCCGCGACGAGGTGGACGGCGGCGCCCAGCGGGGAGTGCGCGGGAAGGAGCCCGAGCACGGGGCCACGCGGGACCCTGCGCACGAGCCTGGTCAGCGAACCGGCTGTGTCCGCACACCGCATTTCGCTCGTCGCCCGCTCCATTTCGCGTGCCGCGAAGCGCAGGGTCGACACCGCCTGCTCGACCTCGACTTCGGCCCACCGCAACGGTTTGCCGCTTTCCGCGGTGATCAGCTCGGCGACCTCCGCCGACCGGGCGGCGAGCTCTCCCGCGGTGTGCGCGAGCGCCGTCGCCCGCTGCTGTGCGGTGCCCGCGTTGGCACACCGGGTGGCCGCGGCGACGGCGCGTTCCACCTGGTCCTCGTCGGGCACCGCCACCGTGGCGACCTCGGTGCGGTCGTAAGGATGGCGGACGGCGCGAGTGCGGGCACCGTACTCGGCCCTGCCTGCGATCCAGGTCGCTCTCGGTCGCGGGGTGATGGCGTCCATAGTGCGTCACCGTAACGGCGCCCTGCGCTCAGCGCCGGGCAGCTCACCTGCGACGATGAAGACGCCCGTTCGTGAATGCCAGGAGGTCCGGCAGTGGCAGAAGGTCCCGTGCTCGTGGTGGACTACGGCGCCCAGTACGCGCAGCTCATCGCCAGGCGAGTCCGCGAGGCGCAGGTGTACTCGGAGGTCGTGCCGCACACCACCGCAGTGGCCGATCTGGTCGAACGCAAGCCGGCCGCGATCATCCTCTCCGGCGGCCCGTCCAGTGTGTACGCCGACGAGGCGCCGCGGGTCGACCCTGCCCTGTTCGACACCGGCGTCCCGGTCTTCGGTATCTGCTACGGCTTCCAGGCGATGGCGCAGGCGCTCGGCGGTGAGGTCGAGCACACCGGCACTCGCGAGTTCGGCCGCACGGAACTGGGCGTCTCCGGCGGTGCCCTGCACGAGGAGCTGCCCGCGCGGCACCCGGTGTGGATGAGTCACGGCGACTGCGTCACCAGGGCACCGGAAGGCTTCACGGTCACGGCTTCGAGTGACGGCGCCCCCGTCGCCGGGTTCGAGGACGTCGATCGCAAGCTCGCCGGTGTGCAGTACCACCCCGAGGTCGCGCATTCCCCGCACGGGCAGGAGGTTCTCCGTCGCTTCCTGCACGACGTCGCCGGCATCCGTCCGCAGTGGACGACCGCGTCTATTGTGGACGACCAGGTTGCCCGTATCCGGGCGCAGATCGGTGCGGGGCACGCCATCTGCGGGCTCTCCGGCGGGGTCGACTCCGCCGTCGCGGCGGCGTTGGTGCAGCAGGCGATCGGTGATCGCCTCACCTGCGTCTTCGTCGACCACGGCCTGCTGCGTGCCGGCGAGCGTGCGCAGGTCGAGCGGGACTTCGTTGCCGCGACGGGCGTCAAGCTGGTCACTGTGGACGCGCGTGAGCGCTTCCTCACCGCGCTCGCCGGCGTCACCGACCCCGAGCAGAAGCGCAAGATCATCGGCCGCGAGTTCATCCGGGTCTTCGAGCAGGTGGCCCGTGACCTCAAGGCCAAGGGCGATGCGGAGTTCCTCGTCCAGGGCACGCTGTACCCCGACGTCGTCGAATCCGGCGGCGGCGCGGGCGCCTCGAACATCAAGAGCCACCACAACGTCGGCGGGCTGCCCGACGATCTGCAGTTCAGCCTCGTCGAGCCGCTGCGGCTGCTGTTCAAGGACGAGGTACGCCGCGTGGGGCTGGAGCTCGGCCTGCCCGAGACCATCGTGCACCGCCAGCCGTTCCCCGGACCCGGGCTGGGTATCCGGATCATCGGCGAGGTGACCGCGGAGCGGCTGGAGACGCTGCGCGCGGCCGACTCGATCGCCCGCGAGGAGCTCACGGCCGCGGGCCTCGACCGCGACATCTGGCAGTGCCCCGTGGTGCTGCTGGCCGATGTGCGCAGTGTCGGGGTCCAGGGCGACGGCCGCACGTACGGCCACCCCGTGGTACTGCGACCCGTTTCCAGTGAAGATGCCATGACAGCGGACTGGACCCGGCTACCCTACGACGTGCTCGAACGCATCTCGACGCGGATCACGAACGAGGTCGCCGAGGTGAACCGGGTGGTGCTCGACGTCACGAGCAAGCCACCGGGCACGATCGAGTGGGAATGACCAACGCCTAGGCGAACTGGGGGTAGTACCGACCATGTGGATCGCAGGTGCGCTGCTTTGTGTGGCGGCTGTGGCCGGTTTCTTCTACATGCGGCACACGAGGAACGAACTGCACGCGATGATCGGCACCGAGACCCTGCCGATCCCTGAGCTCGAACGGCTGCGCGGCATCTCCGACGAGCTCGGCGCCAAGGGCTCCTTCCGCAAGGTCGCCGAGGTCGTCGGCGCGGCGTATCCACGGCCGGAAGGGCTGCTCACCGCGGAGCTGTCGAAGACCGAATGCGTGTGGTTCCGCTACGAGGTCAAGCGACACTACGAGACGGTCGAGTACCGCGATGGCAAGCGGCACCGGGTCAAGCGGACCGAGAACGTCGCAGGGCACACCTCGTGGGAGGGCTACGCGCTGATCGACGAGCAGGGCCGCACCATCGGCGTCGACCCCAACGGCACCAAACCCGATGCCGTTGAGCAGACGGTCAGCCGGTTCGAACCGCACAACGGCGGCGGTGGCAGCGTCGAGCTGTTCGGCTTCAAGCTGCCGCAGTTCGTCGTGGGCGGTGGCAGCACCACGATCGGCTACGACTACAAGGAGTGGGCGATCCGGCCGGGCCGTCGGCTCTACATCCTCGGCGAGGTCCACGACCGGATCGGTCCGCTGGTAGTCGGCAAGCCGGAGAACGGTGGGCACTACCTCATCTCGACCCGTACCGAGCAGGAGCTGCGCGACGACCGCGTCAAGCGGCACAGGTTCCTCGCCGTCGGCGTGATCGCCGGCGCCCTCATCGGGATCGTGCTCATCGTGGCCGACGTGCTCACCTAGGTGGCTTGTCGGAGCCGTTGTTCCTGCGGCCTCCGCGCACCGATGCGATCAGCATCAGCGCACCCACCAGCACGGCGCCGCCCGCGAGGAGCCAGCGCAGCTCCATGCCGGTGAGCCACTGCGGCCCGTCCGCCAGGATGTAGCCCGACACGCACAGGGTGGCGATCCCGGCGATCAGGGTGAACACGTCCACGCCGTTCCTGCAGTTGTTCACGGGCCTGTTCTCCTGCTCAGCCACGGGTCACCTCCACGTTTCCCGCCGTCGACATGATGTCCAGTGTGATGCGCTGGCCACCGGGGCCATCGCTGCCGAAGTCCACGTCGTGCACCGGCCCCATCCCCAGTCCGGACTGCTCGCGGCCGAGGCAGTCGACATTGCCGGCCCGGGTCAGGCAGGTGTAGGTCACATCGGCCGTCTCGGGCACCGTGACGACGATGTTGCCAGCGCCATTGCGCAGTGTGGTCACGACAGGGGTGTCCGAGGTCGCCAGCTCCCGGAGATCGAGCCGGATCTCGCCCGCGGTTCGTTCGTAGCGTGGCTGGACCTCGGCCGCTGTGCGTGGCTGGGCCTCCAGCATGCCGACGCCGCCACGGAAGTTGTCGATCCCGACGCCGGGCACCGCGGTGAGGAAGAGCCCCGCCGCCGCCAGCGGGACGGCGAGCCAGATCAGGCCACGGCCGCCGCCGAGGAAGGCACCCGCGACCATCCCGGCACCGAGCACGCCCAGCACCATGCCGATGACGTGCGATGGCGTGAACCACGGGTCACCGCTGGAGATCAGCGCCGTACCCACGCCGGCGACCGCGATCGCCACTCCGACCGCCGCGAAACCGATCTTCGACTTGCGCCGCCGTCGTGGGGGTTCGGGTGCCGGTGGCTCCGGCTCCGCCTGTGCGTCGGGCAGGTCCCAGTTGAGGGGCGCGGCGCCAAGCGGATCCCAGCCGGCGGCCGTGCTGGCGCTCGTTGCGTGCGCGTAGAGCCCGTTCGACGCGCTGCTGGCAGCGGTATACGCGCTGAATGTCGTGGGGGGACGGTTGAGGTGGCCCCGACCACGGTGTAGCAGGTAGATCGCGGTGATGATCAGCGCAAGGCCGATGAACCCGCCACCGTCGAACCAGTCCCCTGCGAAGGTCCATCCGGTGATCGGGATCAGCGCGAGGCACAGCACCGCGGCGAACCCCTTCGACACCGAGCTGCGGCCCTTGCCGATGAGGTTCTCGAACGCCGAGACCTCGTCGCCCTCGGCGGGAAAGAACAGCCAGCCCAGCAGGTACACGGCGATACCGACGCCACCGAAGATGGTCAGTGCGACCAGCATTACCCGGACGACCACCGGATCGATGCCGTAGCGATTGCCGATGCCGGCCGCCACGCCGGCCAGCTTGCGGCCCTGGTGTGGCCGCCGCGGCCTGCTGGCCCAGAAGTCTTTCACCGTGTCTTCGAAGCCGTCGATACGCCTCGAGGTGCTCGTAGCCCCACTCATGCCATCGAGCATGCGGTCAGGGCACGGGCGCGCACATCCGGGAAGCCCCTGAACTTGGCGGGGCGCCTCCGGGCGGGCCCGGTTCAGGGGTTTCCCTGATGAAACCGCCTCCGATCTCTGTGAACATGGACAACGTGCAGGAGCAGCCCACCGAGGACCGCGTAGCGGCCACGCCGCACGCCGGGCCGGCGCGTGCCGAGGTCGCCGCGCCTGCCGTGGGCGTTGTCGCGGAGTCCGGTGGCCCGCACAAGATGCACCGGCGCCGCACACCTCGCACGCTCGCCGGCGTCGCGGGCGGCCTCGCCGACCACCTCGGCGTGAAGGTGCTGTGGGTACGCGCGGCCTTCGCGGTCCTTGCCGCATTCGGCGGGCTCGGCCTCGTCGCATACGGACTGCTGTGGGTGTTCGTCCCGCAGCAGTCGCCAGAGGCGCAGGTCGCCGAGGAGTCGCCGAAGGAGCGCCAGCAGGCTTACGGGCTGCTGGCGCTCGGTATCGGCCTCACCGCCGCGGGTGGAGCGCTGACCGGCCTGTTCAACGGCTGGTTCGGGCTGCCGGTCGCGGTGGCTCTTTTCGGTGCCGCGGTGGTGTGGCGGGAGGCCGACGAGTCGCAACGGCGCCGCTGGCGTACCGGGGCGCGCTCCGGCGTTGCCGGTGTGGTGCTCGGTGGCGGCGGCTGGTCCGCCACCATCCGCATCCTCGCCGGTGTCGCACTGGTGATGACCGGGATCGGCGTGATCGTGCTGCGTGGCAGCAGCCTCGCCCAGGTGCAGTTCGCGCTGATCGCCGTCCTCGCGACGTTGATCGGCGTCGCGGTGCTGACCGTGCCGTTCTGGCTGCGCATGGTGCGCGACCTCGGCGAGGAACGGCGTGCCCGCATCCGTACCGAGGAGCGTGCCGAGATCGCCGCCCACCTGCACGATTCGGTGCTGCAAACGCTTGCGCTCATTCAGAAGCAGTCCGAGTCGCCACGCGAGGTCGCCCGGCTCGCCCGCGGGCAGGAACGGGAACTGCGCAGCTGGCTGTACGGCTCGAACGGCTACGGCAAGGCAAGCCAGCGGGACGTGGACTCGACGCAGACGCTTGCGCAGGCCATCGCCGCCGCGTGCGGCGAGGTCGAGGACACCTTCGCCATCTCGGTGCCGCAGGTGGTCGTCGGGGAGGCCGAGCTCGACGAGCCCCTCACCGCGCTGGTGCAGGCTGCGCGCGAGGCGATCGTCAACGCCGCCAAGCACGCCGGTGTCGACGAGGTCAGTGTGTATGCCGAGGTGGAGCCCACAGCGGTCACCGTGTTCGTACGCGACCGCGGCAAGGGCTTCGACCCCGGCACCGTTCCGGATGACCGGCATGGTCTCGCCGACTCCATCCGAGGCAGGATGGAGCGCAATGGTGGCAGTTGCCGCCTGCGCACCGCGCCAGGAGAGGGCACCGAGGTGCAGTTGGAGATGCCACGCAAGGTGAGCGCCAAGACGTCCCAGGGGGCAACGTGACAGACCAGCAGCAGACCCGGCGGCCGGTGACGGTGTTCCTCGTCGACGACCACGCACTGTTCCGTGCGGGCGTGCGTACCGAGCTCGAGTCGATCACCGATGAGGTGCGGGTGGTCGGTCAGGCCGGTTCAGTGGCCGAGGCTGTCGCCGGTATCGCCCGCATGCGGCCGCAGGTGGTGCTGCTCGACGTGCACATGCCGGACGGCGGCGGTGCCGAGGTGCTGCGGCGGCTACGCCCCGAGCTGCCGGACGTGGTGTTCCTCGCGCTGTCGGTGTCGGACGCCGCCGAGGACGTCATCGCGGTCATCCGCGCCGGGGCCCGCGGCTACGTCACCAAGACCATCTCCTCGAAGGAGCTGGTGGGAGCGATCGTCCGGGTCGCGGACGGCGACGCCGTGTTCTCGCCGCGGCTCGCCGGTTTCGTACTGGACGCCTTCGCCGACCGGCCCGGCTCGGAGCCCATCAGCGACCCCGAGCTCGACCTGCTGACCCCGCGCGAGCGGGACGTGTTGCGCCTGCTCGCGCGGGGCTACGCCTACAAGGAGATCGCGTCGGAGCTGTTCATCTCGGTCAAGACGGTTGAGACGCATGTGTCGAGCGTGCTGCGGAAGACTCAGCTGTCGAACCGGTACGAGCTGTCTCGCTGGGCGTCGGACCGTCGTCTGGTGTGACCGCTTTCCTGTGCCGCATGCGGGTGAGTGCCACGCCCGCGAGCACGACGACCATGCCGAGCACCACCCGGACGTTGAGCGGCTCGTCGAGAAACGCCGTGCCCAGCAGCACCGACACCACCGGCAGCAGGTAGCCGACGGACGCGGCCGTGATCGCACCCTCCGTGGCGATCAGCTGGTAGTTCAGCGCGAAGGCGATTCCGGTGGAGAACACCCCGAGCACCGCGACCGCGACGAACGCGGTGCCGTCGAGCTCGATGGGGCTCAGCCCGCCGATGGGGAAGGTGAGCAGCACGAAACCGCTCGCGGCCATCATCTGCGCGGCGGCGAGCGCGAGTGGTGAGGCACCTGTTCCGGACAGGTACCGGCCTTCGAAGACGATCACGAAGCCGTAGCTGGCGGCGGCCGCGAGTATGCCGAACGCGCCCCAGCTGAGCAGGCCGGACGCCTGCCAGGGGGCGAAGATCAAGATCGTTCCGGCGAGGCCGAGGATCAGACCGGCCGTGCGGGCGCCAGTGAGCCGCCGCTCGACACGCCACAGGAGCGCCACCGCCAGTGCCCAGAGCGGCGTCGTCGCGTTCAGCACGCCGGTGACACCGGAGTCGACGGTCTGCTCGCCGATCGCGAACAACAGGAACGGCAGCGCGTTGTGAAAGAGCGCCGCGATGGCGAGGTAGCCCCAGATCCGGCGCGATCCTGGCAACCGGTCCTTGGCCAGGAAGCAGAGTGCTGTCAGTACAGCCGCGCCGAGTACGACCCTGCCCAGTACCAGCTGAACCGGGGTGAAGGCGTTCAACGCCAGCTTGATCCAGAAGAAGCTGGAGCCCCACATGAGTGCCAGTGCGCCCATGCGCAGCAAGGTCTTGAATTCTCCCACACCTGTCACATTCGTCTGGCCGGCGCGTTAGGACAAGCGAATTCTGCTGGAGGTGCTTTAAGCAGAACTGTAAGGTTGCAGGCGTGCTTGACGTACGGCGAATGCAGGTCCTCCGCGCTGTGGTGACGAGTGGCTCGATCAGCGCGGCCGCCCGTAACCTCGGCTACACGCCGTCGGCGATCAGCCAACAGCTGTCCACATTGGAGCGTGAGGTGGGCGTGGTGCTGCTGGAGCGCGCGGGGCGCGGGGTGCGGCCGACGGCGGCTGGCTCGCTGCTGTCCGAGCACGCCGAGGTGCTGAGTACCCAGCTCGCCAAGGCCGAGGCTGCGCTCGCCGACCTGAAGGACGGGCGCACCGGCCGCATCGCCATCCGGTACTTCGCGACCGCGGGCGCCGCGCTCGTTCCGCCCGCCGTGGCCGCACTCCGCCGCGAGCTGCCCGGCATCCAGGTGGATCTCAAGCTGGTCGAGCCGGACGATCCGCTGCCCGAGGTTGAATCAGGTGCGGCCGATGTCGCCATCGTGGTGTTTCCGCGTGCCACGCCGCCGGCGAAGGGCGTGGAGCTGGTGCACCTGCTCGACGATCCGTATCGCGCGGTTCTGCCCAAGGGGCATCCACTGGCCCGCAAACGGGTGCTGGGCCTGGCCGATCTGGCCGACGAGCAATGGGTCGGCAACGAGTGGCCACCCGGCCCCTGCCAGGAGATCGTGTTGCAGGCGTGTGGTGCGGCCGGGTTCGCGCCGAACTTCGTTGTCGAGTCGGAGGATTTCCAGACCGCGCAGGGCTTCGTGGCTGCCGGTCTCGGTGTCTCGCTGCTGCCGGAGCTCGCGCTGAACTCTCCGCACCCGGGCGTTGTCGTCCGCAGGGTCCGCAACCCCACACCGCTGCGGGTTCTTTACGCCGCGGTCGCCGCGCACGCAAGGGACAACCCCGCCGTGCGCACCCTGCTCGACGCGCTCAACTCACGATGACGATGACAAGGACTACGACGACGATGGCGAGGACGATCAGCGCCCACCGCCACGTCCCTGCTGTCGGTGCCTGCCGGGGCGGGGCAGCCGGCTCGACGCGCGGTGGCCGGGGCAACACGGGCACGGTCGGCATGGCTGGTGCGGTCGGCGGGACGAATCCGGTTTCCTGACCGCGGGCGATGGCTTTCAGCGCCCCGACGGTGTCCGTCATCGTCGGGCGCAGGTCCGGATCGGTGCGCAGCATCTTGAGCAGCGCGCCGGTCAGCGGCCCGGTTCGCTGCGGCACCGCTGGCTCGTCCGAGCCGTCCGGTCCGAAGGGCGGAACGCCCTCGACCGACGCGAACAGTGTCGCGCCGAGCGAGTAGGCGTCGGCAGCCGTCGTCGCCGGCTCTCCCTTGGCGACCTCTGGTGCACGGTAGGCCGGATCAGGTGCGGGATCAGCGATACCGATGTCGGTGATCTTGACCCCGCCGTCGTCGGCGAGCAGTACGTTGCCGGGCTGCACGGCCCGGTGCGCCAGGCCGATGGCATGGGCGGTGGCCAGCGCGGAGCCGAGCTGGGTACCCAGGTAGGCGGCCTGCTCGGGCGTCAGCTGGCCGTACTCGTTGAGGAAGTCGGCCATGCTCCGGCACGGCACGTACTCCATGATCAGCCAGATGTCGTCGGCGTCCCGGATGACGTCGTAGACGGTGATGGCGTTGGGGTGCAGCACCCGGGTCGCCTGCCTGCCTTCGCGCAGCGCGGTCTCCCTGGCCTGCTCCGCCTGTTCGGCGGCCAGATCCCGCTGGATGTACAAGCGTTTGGCGGCCACGGTCCGGTGCAGCATCGTGTCGAAGGCGAGCCAGACGATCCCGGCTCGACCGCGACCGATCGGCTGGTCCAGCCGGTACCGTTCACCGACGAGAGCACCTTCAGTGTCCATCACGCTGCCCCTTGTACCCCACCTTTAGTCAAACGGGCATCAATGGTCTGGAGAGTGTTGTGAAGCGGCTTGCCCTGCCCGGACTAGGTCGCCGGGCCCGACGTCGAGGTCTCGGTCGTCGGCGGATCCTGTGTCGTCTCGCTCGTCGGCGGGTCCGATGTCGGCTCGGTAGTCGTGGGCTCCGACGACGGCGGTTCCGAGCTGCGCGTCTGCTCCGGATACTCCGTCTCCGACGACGGCGGCGGTGCCGGCGGGATGTACTCGGGTTGGCTCTGGGTCGGCTGGGTCTGGACCGCTGTACTCGACTCCTGCGTGGTGGGCGGCAGAGTCGTCGTGGTCATCGTGGTCGTCGGCGGTTGGCTGGACGTGCTCGCTATCGGACGCTGCGGTGGCGGCTGCTCGGCATCGGTGCCGCCGTTGCCTCCGAACAGCCAGACGGCGAACGCCGCCATCCCCAGCACCACCACGCTGCCCACGATCGCGGGCACCTTCCACTGCCTCTGTTGCGGCTCCTCCTCGGCGGGCGGACCCTCATCGCGGGCGTCGTACCCGTCGTAGTCGTCATAGTCGTCGTACGCAGCCCCGGCCGGCACGGCTCGCGTGGCCTCCGGCCCGGCCGACGCGCCGTAGTGGTCGTAGTCCTGGTCGGGGTAGCCGCTCGCCGGTGCATACCGGTCGTCCGGTTCGTCGTAGTAGCCGCCGAGGTCCTCGCCCAGCGTGCCCGAATGGCCCACCGGCAGGTCGTCGTCCGCAGCCGCGGCGCCGAGTGCGGCACCCACGCCTGCCGCTCCGAGGACCGCGGTGCCGGTGCCGATCGCCGGCTGCACGGTGGTGGCGGCCTCGTCGGGGGCGGCGCCACCGAGCGGCGTCTCACCGCGCGCGACGGCGGCGAGTAACTCCTCGCACTCCTCGGCGGTCGGGCGGTGCCGGGTGTCGGGGTGCAGCATGACGGCGAGCACGCTGGTGAGCGGCCCGGACTGGCGGGGCGGGTTGATCTGCCCGGCGGCAACGGCATGCAACAGGCTCAGCGTGTTCTCGCTGAGCCCGAATGGTGGCTGGCCCTCGGTGGCGGCGTAGAGCGTCGAACCGAGGGAGAAGACGTCCGACTCCGGTCCGGGATCGCCGCCGATGGCGACCTCGGGCGCCAGGTAGGCCGGGGTCCCGGCGATCATGCCGGTCTTGGTGACCGTGACGTCGTCCTTGGCGCGCGAGATGCCGAAGTCGGTGATCTTCACGAGGCCGTTGTCGGCCAGCAGGATGTTGCCTGGCTTGATGTCCCGGTGGACGATGCCGACGGCGTGTGCTTCCTTCAGCGCCGCCGCGACCTGCGCGCCTATCCGGGCGACATCCAGCGGCGGGAGCGTCTTCCGCTGCTGGAGCTCCTGCGCGAGGCTGCTGGAGGCTAAGTACTCCATGATCAGGCAGGGCTGGCCGTTGGCGTCGGTCACGACGTCGAACACGGTGATGGCGTTCGGGTGGTGAAGCCGGGCGGCGATCCTGCCCTCACGCATGGTGCGGGCGCGCGCATCCTCGGCCTCGTTCCCGTCCAGGCCCGGCTGCAGGAGAAGCTGCTTGATCGCCACCGTCCGGGCCAGTACCTCGTCCTGGGCCTGCCAGACGGCACCCATGGCACCGGTGCCGATCCGCTTGATGATGCGGTAGCGGCCGGCGACCAGGCGACCGTCGTCGCTCACGCGACCTCCTTCAGGGCTCCGTCAGTTGGTATGGAGCACGGGCACAACCCGACGAGTTGTTTGCCGGTTTCACCGAGACCGACTCGTAACAGAGTAGGCCGCTCACTCTGTGCACATACAGGCGGCACTGTGGGGGACTGTGCCGTGCTCTCGGGGTGATAGACGCGGTCGCGGTCACTGAGGTTGCGCCGCGAGTGGCTTCACATCGGCGATGTGTCCAGCGCGAAGCCGCCGGGCGTCTCGATGATTTCCAGCGATCCGGCGGATTCGGTGTCCTCGGGCTGCTCGGCCCGTCCGGCGCGAGATGCGGCGACGATGAGGGATGCCGCCAGCAACGCCGTCGCGAGGAGCAGCGCGGCCAGTTTCGCCCGCCGGGCGAGTGGGTGCTCCGGCTCCCGTGGCGCCTCTGGTTCCTTGCGCGTCGGACGAACGCCGGGTGGAGGCAGGTACCTGCGTGGCTCGCGGAAGACCTCACGCAGGTACTCGTCATCGACCAGTTCGTCGGCGAGGATGTCGTCGCTGAGGACGTCCTCGACCGCGATGGTCGGCTCGGATGCGTGGCGCCGGTCGTGCACTGCTGGCCCTCGTCTGTTTCGTCTTGTGGACTTCGTCTTCGGACCCCTGGCAACAGGTAACCGTCCCGCGCTCTCAACCACCAGGTTCGATCGGTGGGCAGTCGTGCAGGCACGACGAACGGCATTCGATGTCACCCGACTAGACCAATCGATGACCGTTCACCGCACTGCACGTGCAACAGAATGTGCGGATTACCTGTGCATTTGCCGATGAATCGCCTGTTTGCCAGTGGCGGTACGGAACCGCTACTGCCCGTCGTCGGCGATCTTGGAGTCGTTGGTGAAGACGAGTTTGCGTGTTTCCTCGGTCGTGGTTCCGTCGGTATGAGTTACCTCGACCGTGTTAACGGTGTAACCGTCGTTCTGGTCTACGTAGATGTGCTTGACGACGAAGTAGGCGACGTCGGCGTACTTCTCGCGCAACCCCTCGGCGCCCTCCGAGGCCAACTGCCCAGTGGTCAGCTCGTGGGCTGAGTCGGCGTCCTCGGTGACCAGGTCGAGATAGTCCTGGGACCGCTCGCCCATCGTGTCGGCGTCGTAGGGCTCGAAGGGCACGTACCGCGTCTGGGCCTTCGTGGTGGGGGCGCGGGTGACCGGTGGCTTCTGCAGCGGTGGCGCCGACGAGGTCGGCGGCGTGGACGAGGGCGCGTCGCTGGTCTGGGACACCGAAGACCGCGCGGCCGACGTCGACGGTGAGCGCAGCTCTGCCTGGTTGTCCGTGCTGGAGCCGGTTGTCTCCGTTGTGGTGGGGGCGGTCGTTGATGTCGGCGCGCTGTCCTCGGTGAGGTAGCCGGTCTCGTTGTCGGCGTAGCCCTCGTGCGGGAGTAGTGGCGCGACCCCGCCGTGGCGGTCGGGCCAGCCTTCGGCGACGCGCCGGTCGGGCGGGGGCTGGCCGACGAGAAGGGTTCCGGCGACCAGCAGCGCGACCACGACGCCGCCAGAGGAGATGCTGGCGAACCAGGCGGCCTTGCGCCAGCTCCGCGGTGGCGTCACCGACGCGGGTACCGAGCCGAGGTCGAACGTGCCGAGGCCGTCCGGCGGTGGCGCCACGTAGACGCGTGCCTCGTCGTCGTCCTGTCGGGGCGTCCGGTCCGGCCTGGTGAGTGTGATCTTCTTTCGCCGGACGGTGGGCTCCTCCGCCTCGCCCGGTGCGGGCGAGGGAATGGGCAGCTCACCGCGGGCGGCGACGAAGTCGGGTGCGGGGGGTGGCCCCGCGGGACGGCGGGTCGGTGGCAACGGCAGGGAACCGGTGACTGTCGCATCGGGTGTCGCCCGCCTGCGGCGCCGGGGCGCCGTGGTGACCGCGGGCGTCCAGGTCCCGGCACCCGGCGCGTGCCGGTGCCTGCCCTGACGCTCGGGAAGGTCGGGCGTAGCGAAGCGGTGGTCGGTCGGATCGGCCATGCCGTTCATGCCTGGTGGACCCTTCTCCACCCGCCACCTGACGGCGTTTCCCAGCCGGTTAAACCAAACGGAGCAGTGGTGTCACGAGCATCTGCACGGCACTCTGCACGTGCGCCACCCGTGGTAGCGCACAGATCACCCGCGAGACCCCTCACGCCGCCCAGACTAAGAGCCTTTCCGCCCTTGCGGTGCTCCAGGGCGCCAACCACCCGCGGATATCACCCCTCTGGGCGCACCCGCGTCTGCCCGCGCACGTGTGCTACCGGGCGCCGCCGCGGTACTTCGCCTGCGTCGACTGCAGTGCCTTCGTCGCCGTCGCGCCGCTACCGACAGCCAGGATGATCGCGATGACGTCGAGTGCGGGGCCACCTGCGGTGAGCAGCAACGCGAACAGCGAGACAGCCGTGGTACCACCGGCAATCGCCCACCTGGAGCGGACGTACTCCGCGATGGGGCCGCCGCCCGCCCGCTTGTTCGCCGCGTTGTTCAGGAGGGCCAGATAGCCGGCATGCCCCAGGGCCGCGAGCACGCTG
Organism: Saccharomonospora sp. NPDC046836; assembly: GCF_040645195.1. Classification (NCBI taxonomy): domain Bacteria; kingdom Bacillati; phylum Actinomycetota; class Actinomycetes; order Pseudonocardiales; family Pseudonocardiaceae; genus Saccharomonospora; species Saccharomonospora sp. NPDC046836. The sequence continues at coordinate 7,047 of NZ_JBEYXW010000001.1, read as the reverse complement.
GCGAGCGCGATGATGAAAGCGACCAGGTGAACGATCGTGTCCATGCCTCCAGTGTGCCCGAGTGCCGGACCGACCCGGCTCGGGGAGCACCCTGAAATTCCGTCAGCGGCCGAGCCTGCCGCGGCCCAGGTTCAGCAGCGCCATGGCGAGCTGCCTGCCTTCCGGGCCGAGCTCGCGGTATCGGGCGAGCACGTCCATCTCGCGGTTGTAGACGATGCGCGGGCCACCGGCCGCCATCCGTGCCGCTCCAATGGTCTTCGACACCTCGGCCCGACGTTTGACCAGCCGCAGGATCTCGGCGTCGAGCCAGTCGATTTCCTTGCGCAGCTCGTCGATGTCGGTGGTTGCGGTCTCGTCGGCGTCGTGAGCCTGTGCGTTCATCTCGTCCTCCGGTCTTTTCCGGATCGCATCCGGGCCCCGAGCCGACAAAAGCCCCGGGTCCGTGGACTCCGGGGCTTAGTGTGATGGCAGGTGGGCACTATGCGATCACGGGAGCCGGAGTCCGGATCCCGTAAAAAAATCGAAACGCGTAGTACCGCATGGCGCGAGTATGGCACACGCCGCAGCGTCGGGGGTCCCAGGTAGCGTGAAGTCACAATGAGCACCCTCTTCGATCTCCCCCTGAACCCGGGCAGGCACGCGGACTTGCTCGACGATCTCAATCCTGCGCAACGTGCGGCGGTGGAGCACAGCGGCGCACCGCTGCTCGTGGTCGCAGGCGCCGGATCGGGCAAGACGCGGGTGCTGACCAGGCGGGTCGCCTACCTCCTCGCGGCGCGCGGCGCGCACCCGGGCCAGATCATGGCGATCACCTTCACGAACAAGGCCGCCGCGGAGATGCGGGAGCGGGTCGCGGAGCTCGTGGGCCGCAGGGCCAACGCGATGTGGGTCTCGACGTTCCACTCGATGTGCGTGCGCCTGCTGCGCCGCGAGGCGAAGACGCTCGAGATGTCGTCGAACTTCTCCATCTACGACGCCGACGACTCGCGGCGGTTGATGACGCTGGTGGCCCGCGATCTGGATCTGGACCCGAAGCGGTACCCGGCACGTACGCTGGCCGGGCACATCTCGAACCTGAAGAACGAACTGCTCGACGCCGACGCGGCGGTAGCGCGGGCCGGCAACGACTTCGAGCGCAGGGCGGCCGAGGCTTACGGCGAGTACCAGCGCAGGCTCAGTCAGGCCAACGCGATGGACTTCGACGACCTGATCATGCGCTCGGTCGAGCTGCTGCAGGCGTTCCCCGATGTGGCCGAGCACTACCGGCGCCGGTTCCGGCACGTGCTCGTCGATGAGTACCAGGACACCAACCACGCCCAGTACACGCTGGTGCGGGAGCTCGTGGGCACGGAGCCGACCGAATCCGGAGTCGAGCCGTCCGAGCTGTGCGTCGTCGGCGATGCCGACCAGTCGATCTACGCCTTCCGCGGTGCCACGATCCGCAACATCGAGGAGTTCGAACGCGACTTCGCCAACGCGCGCACGATCCTGCTCGAGCAGAACTACCGGTCGACCCAGACCATCCTGTCCGCGGCGAACGCGGTCATCGCCCGCAACCCGAACCGGCGCGACAAGCGGCTGTGGACGTCCTCGGGCGACGGGGAGAAGATCGTCGGCTACGTCGCCGACAACGAGCACGACGAGGCGGCGTTCGTCGCGGGCGAGATCGACGCCCTCGCCGACCAGGGCGAGGCCAAGTACTCCGACGTCGCGGTCTTCTACCGGACGAACAACCAGTCGCGTGTCTTCGAGGAGATCTTCATCCGGCTGGGGCTGCCGTACCGCGTGGTCGGCGGTGTGCGGTTCTACGAGCGGCGCGAGGTCCGCGATGCACTGGCCTACCTGCGTGTGCTGGCCAATCCCGAGGACACCGTCAGCCTGCGGCGCATCCTCAACGTGCCGAAGCGGGGGATCGGGGATCGGGCGGAGGCCGTCGTCGCGACACATGCCGAGCGGGAACGCGTGTCGTTCGCGGCGGCGCTGCGGGACGCCGTCGCGGACCGGGTTCCGCTGCTGAACCCACGCTCGCAAAAGGCGATCGCCTCCTTCGTCGAGTTGCTCGACGGTCTGCACGAGCTGGTCGAATCCGGTGTGGAGGTCGCCGACGTGCTGGAGGCCGTCCTCGAGCGCACGGGGTACCGCGCGGAGCTGGAGGAGTCGGACGATCCGCAGGACGCCTCCCGGCTGGAGAACCTCGACGAGCTGGTCACCGTGGCGCGGGAGTTCACCGAGTTCGCCGACACCGTGCTCGGCCCGGAAGCCGAGGCGGAGCAGGAGGTGGACGACGCCGCCGGCGTTCCGGAACCCGGCTCGCTGCCGGCCTTCCTGGAGCGTGTCTCCCTCGTCGCCGACGCCGACTCCATTCCGACCCCGGACGGTGAAGGCGGTGAGGACTCCGGCGTGGTCACCCTGATGACCGTGCACACGGCGAAGGGCCTCGAATACCCGGTGGTGTTCTGTACCGGGTGGGAGGACGGCGTCTTCCCGCACATGCGCGCACTCGGTGAGCCCGCGGAGCTGGCCGAGGAACGCAGGCTGGCGTACGTGGCGATCACACGGGCGCGGCAGCGGCTGTACGCGTCCCGTGCGCTGATCCGCTCGGCCTGGGGCCAGCCGATGGCCAACCCGGCGTCCCGGTTCCTCGACGAGATTCCTGCCGAGCTCATCGACTGGCGTCGGCTGGCGCCCGCGAGCGGCTCCGGCACGGGCGGTTCGCCGCGCGCCGCCACGACCTGGGGCCGCAGGAGCGGCTTCGGTGACGACTCGGCTCAGGCCGGTCTCGCCTCTCGCGGCATGCGCACGACCACGTTCAAGGTCTGGAAGGACACGGTCGCGCTCAAACTCGATGTGGGTGATCGGGTGAGCCACGACAAGTACGGGCTCGGCACCGTCGTCTCCACGGACGGCTCAGGTCCACGGGCGACGGCGACCATCGATTTCGGCGCATCGGGAACGGTGCGACTGATGCTCATCGGCAGTGTGCCGATGGTGAAGCTCTGAGGGCGCTGGTCGACCGTTCCCCCTTCTGGGTGAACTCGTGCGGCAGGCGGAAAACTGTCGTACCCCCGCGCTAACCTTCTTCTCGAACATAAGTTCGAGAGCTGGGCGATGTCGATGGCCCAGAACTGGGGGTAGCCGGTGTGGAGCGATGGTTTCAACTCGTCAGTGAGGGCGTTCTCCGCTCTCTGGACGAGGTTGCGGCGCGCGCGGTGGCGGAGGGCGGCGCGCTGGCACCAGATGTCGGCAGGCTCGTCGCCGCCTGGCACGTCCTGCTGCGCCAGCATGAGCGCACAGGGCGCCGGGGATGCCTGGCGTGCGGCCGACGGCACGGGGGCCGGCTGTGCACGGTGTGGCAGGTCGCCGTCGGGTACTTCCTACGCCGGCTACCAGAGGATCAATGGCCGCGACGGTTGCGTCCGGCTCGGGGCCGGGACCGTTGCTGAGCCGGGATCAGGCCGCGACGCCGTGCTCGGCGAGCCACTGGCGCGGGTCGATCTTCTGTCCGCCGGAGGTCCACACCTCGAAGTGGAGGTGGGGCCCAGTCGACTGGCCGCGGTTGCCCATCTCGGCGATCTGCTCGCCTGCCTTGACGCGCTGACCGACGCTCACCGAGTAGCTGTTGATGTGGCCGTAGACATGGACCGTGCCGTCGTCCAGCTGGATCCGTACCCACAGCCCGAACCCGCTGGCAGGGCCCGCTTCGATCACTGTGCCGTCACCGGCCGAGACGATCGGCGTGCCGATGCTGTTCGCGATGTCGATGCCGTAGTGAGTCGTGCCCCACCGTGCGCCGAAGCCCGAGGTGAAGACGCCCTGCGCGGGCAGCACCGTCTTGGGGCGGGCTGCCTCTTCAGCGGCTAGGCGGGCTTCCTCGGCTTCGCGCTCGAGCCGGGCGTTGGTCACCTCAGCACTGTCGGTGAGCTTCTGGACCTCGGCAGAGGCGTCGGTCGTCTGTGTCACCTGGAGGAGTTCCGGCGCGGCGACGGGTGCGCTGCCGCCCATTCCGAACGACGCAGTGGCGTCACGAGTGCTCGCCAGCGGCGTCACATCGGTGTTCGATTCCGGAGAAGCAGAGGCGGCCTGAAGTGTTTGACCGGCAGCGGCAGCGGCGAATGCGCCAGCGGCGACCGCGGCGACCACAACGCGGCCGCGCAGGGCCGACGAGGGCGCGGGAAGCCTATGAGACCCCCGGACACGAACGACCGCACCATCCAGTGCGTCTTCAAGTGCCCGGGAAGGAGCTTGGCCGCCGGGGGAGCGGTGTCGAGCCAAGACGGGGCCTTCCGTTACTCGGGGAGCCAGATCGCTGGACACCGGGCGGGGGATCCCGGCGAGCGGTTTCGGGGGTAACCGCTCGATGGTGTGCCGGTCTCCGGCTGAGACCTGCCCACCGTGCCTGTCGTGACCTGACCGTAATGGGGACTGCGGGACAGTAACGAAGTGGTCCACGGTCGAGCAAGATCCGCGCTCCGTGTCGACCGAATCGAGCAGTCGTATCGGCGCGTGAGTGACCGAATGACACAAGGTAGAAGGGGGATTACTCCATCCATGTGACTTGCATTACATTTGTGCAACCGCGGGATGAATCGGGAGCGGTTCGGAGAACTGGGTCAAGTTGTTTTGGCTGCCTCCGCCGTTGCTAGCGTCGGCATGGACAACAGCCGCCAGAGCCGCACCGCGATCCCGTTCTGAGGTGAGTTGATGACTCGTCCCGCCCGCCCGCAGGGTGTGTTCCTGGGCAGGTGGCGTTGAGTACGCGCGTCCTGGTCAGGGCACAACAGCAACCCGCGGTCCTGCTGGCAGCCCTTGCCGCCGCCGGACTGGCTGCTGTGCTGCTCGCCGCCGGCGCTGTCGTGCCAGTCGTCGAAGGAGCGGCACGCGGCTTCGGCAGCGCGCCCCTATTGATCGTGCTGGCGCTGCTGCCTGTCGTGCTCGCCGCAGCCGCTGCCGCGCGCGGCAGGCACGCATCCGCCGCGGGCGTACTCGCGGGTGCTGCAGCGCTGGCTCCTGGCCGAGCAGTGCTCGACCTGCAGTTCGCCGCCGATCCGTCGGTCGCCGTGCGACCGGAGCTGTACCTGCCTGCCGACTTGCTGGAGCACTCGGCCGCGTCCGGGCTGTGGTTCTTGCTCGGTGGACAGGTGGCTGCCCTGGTCGCAGGCGCGCTGGCGGTACGTGCCTACCGGCTCGCCGAGGACCGGGATGACAGCGAAGAGGATGGCGCGGTGCGGTGGCGGCAGCGCTGGCTGCTGGTCGTGGTGGTCGCCGCCGGGATAGCCGCGATCGGCGTCCTTATGGCACCGTTCAGCTCCGCCGACGTGTACCTGCTGGCACGCAACGCGTTCGAAGGCCCCGCCGTCGCGCTCACCGGCTACCTCCTCATCGGGTGCGCCCTGCCGCTGGCCGCGGCGCTCGTGGTGACATCCGGCAACGGCGAGTTCGCCCGGGGCGGGTTGGCCGGGCTGGCTGCCGCCGCGCTCGCGCTCGCGTTGCCGGGGCTGATCGCGGGAATGACCGTGGACGGGCTGAGCGTCACGGCCGGACCGATCGTGGCGCTCGCCGGCGTTGCCGGGCTCGTGGCAGTCGTGAGCACGCGACCGGCCGCTGAGGCGCCCGATGAGCCGACCGCTCACGAAGCAGGCGAGGTCAGTGTCCCGGGGCGCCGCCGCCTGCTGGTTGCCACCGGGCTGCTCGCTGTGCTCACCGCCGCGGCCGCGGTGCTCGGCTCGGTGACACCGCAGCTGACGGTCGCGGGCTCGTTGCCCGCACCGGAAAGCCCCGCGCGCTGGGTGTTGCTCGTGGCCGGCCTGCTCGTCGGCTTCCTGGGGCTGGCCACGTTCGTGCCCCCGGCCGCCGCCGTGCTCCGGCCGGTGCTCTCCATTGCCTGGGCCGGTGTGCTGTTGGCAGGCGCCGCGGTGCTCGATACGGCGATCACCGCGACCGGCGTCACCGGCGCCGTCTCGGCCGGGCCTGGCGTGCTGTGGACATGGCTCGCCATGTGCGGTGCGGTGGTGACAGCGTGCTGCTCCGTCGTTGTGGGCATCGTGGAACGGGAGGACGCCGACGACATCGGCGACATCGACGCCGCGGGTGCCGCCTTGCCCGGGTTGCAACTGGTCGTGCCGCTGACGGCCGGTGCCGTGCTCGCCATCGCGGCATTCGGCACGCCGGTGGTCGAGGCACCGGACTATGTCCCCGCGGGGCTGTGGTCGGACTTCGGGACACCCTCGTGGGGGTTGCTCGCCGCGCTGCTCACCCTGCTCGGCGCCGTGGCCCTCGCGCCGCGCAGTCGTCCCTTGCCCGCGGCCGGCGTTCTGGCCGGGGCGGTGTGCCTGCTCGCCCTGCATGCGGCTGCGTTGCCGCTCAGCGCGGGTGACATCGACGGGGCGTCCGCCGGCATCGGGCTCTGGTTCTCCGTCGCCGGGATCGTCGCCTTGGCGAGCGCAGCCGGGATCGCACTCGCGGACCACCGGCGGAGCCGCGGGTGACCGGCCGCCGGCGGGTGGCTCGGGTTGTGCTTGCCGAACTCGGCGGTTCCTGCAGCACTGTTCTGCCACTCGCCCGCGCTCTGCGAGACGCGGGTGCGGAGGTCGTCCATGCGGGGATACTCCGTGCCCCGAGCGAGGTCGTGGCGACCGTTGAACAGGAAGATCCTGACCTGTTGGCCATTGCCTGCGGACCGGAGTGGAATACCCAACTGGAGGCGGACGTCACACCGGCCATACCCGATGTCCCGGTGGCCGTTTTCACAATCGATACAGATGTCACTCAATGGGTGAAGGACAACGCGATATGCGCCACAGGTCCCAGGTCAGGGCCTTGCCGGTGACCGAGTTCACCAGGTGCGGCGGCATCTGTCTGCGGGCAAATCGCTAGGGTCGTCTCGTCCGGCAGCACGGTTTGTCAAAAACCACATCAAAACCACAGTGGCGTGTGTCGTCAGGAGACTGGAGTAGTGGACCTCTACGAGTATCAGGCGAAGGATCTCTTCGCCGCCCATGGTGTGCCGGTGTTGCCCGGTGCTGTGGCGAGCACCCCGGAAGAAGCGTT